>CAYUMT010000034.1:0-15263 GCA_964446015.1 Hadarchaeota archaeon (SeqCode) | reverse complement strand
GCGCAAACGCCGAGCGGGATTTAGACACCTCTACCAAAAAGTAGCCCAAATATTGCTCATCTCATTATTTTATGGTGGTGGGGTCGCCTAGCTTCTGGATTTCTTAACTAATTTGCTAGAATCGGGAAAGAATATAGCAATCTCAACGTAATTTATAGGACCAACGGTTTGCAAAGTCACAACGATCACATGGTCAAGTAAGGTTGTAATTTAAGGCTGAAAGACCATTTGTCTATTAAGGATGAAATGATAGGGTCGATTTTAAAATGCACCCTAGGAGGTAAATGGAAAACCGCTATTTTTAGCGTTACTTCCGCCTGCAACTGCAGATGTTCGATGTGTAATATCCCAAACCTCCCAACCCATCACATTCTCCCAAGTGCTGCCTTTGAGATTCTTCGTCAGTGTGCGAGAAACAAGGTCGCTCTTCTATCTATTACTGGAGGGGAGCCGTTTCTCTACCCACACCTCCCCATATTGGTCAAAAGGGCAAAGGAAATGGGGATTATTGTACACATAGCAACGAATGGAACGTTGCCGAACAAGATTCACGAAGTTAAGGGCTCCGCGGACGCAATCGGATTCAGCATCGACAGTCATGTGGCTTCGGAACACGACAGCAACAGAAAACATGAAGGGGCGTTCGAAAAGTGCATGAAGAGTGTGGAAAACTGTAAAAAAATGGGGATAAGGTCCTTCGTCAACACACCTCCTAACGAGTACATCATCAACGAAACAGAGGATTATGTTAGATTCGTAAACGACGATGTAGGCATTCCTGTCGGTTTTTGCTACCCTGAAACGCAAAAGGGAGACTATTTTTCAAAAAGCAAGAGCATCGTCAGCAATTTAAAAGCCGAACAGATAGTCGATTTCTTTCGCGCCGCCATCAAACTTAAGAGATCGGGTTACAACATCCTCAACACTGATATTTTTTTGAGAGAAGCCGCTGAATACGCGAGGGGAGATTATCAGAAGACAAGCCGTTGCGGCGGCGGGAGGATCGTATACTGGATTGATTGGTCCGGCAAAGTCCACCCCTGTTTCATCAAGAATGTGGTTCTAAACAAAAATGAAATCTGGGAGAAACATAACCCTAGTAACTGCAACGAGTGCTTTATCCAATGCTTTAGAGAACCGTCATCTTTTGTATACAATCTCCCCACTTCGCTCAAAGAGCTAAGGACTCTGGGATATTTTGCTTTAGAAGCACAGCGCAAAAATCAAGCTGCCCAGTCAACTCAATAAATGTGTTCTTAATCTAACCGCTTAAAGCATGATTTTTTGATCGGCTGTCACTATTTGATTCAAGGTAAAACTAGATCGCTGCGCCACCCATATGGAAATTGGCTGTTAGTATATGTAACTCCGAACTGTGGGACAATAAGTGATTCTGTTCATCTAGGAAGCTTGGTGTAGTAGCATTGCCCATTTTGTGGAAGTTTGCTGGTGGGGTCGCCGAGATTTGAACTCGGGTCACCAGCTTTTTTGCGCTTTAGCGACCCAAAGCTGGCAGGATAGGCCAAGCTACCCCACGACCCCGCGTCATATTCGGGGCATTATTTTAAGAGATTACCTCTAAAAACTCCTAACAATCTTGACCAAATTATTCGTCATTTCAAATGGTTCGAAACCTTGGCGCCTGTACCAAGGGACTCGTGCCTCAAAAACGTTGGCAACTAGATCTCTTTCGCTGAAATCCTCCTTTATCTGCTCAAGAAGTCTGGTTCCGATCCCATGCCCTCGGTACGCCGGACCAAGGTTGATGTCTTTGAGATATACATGATCATCCTCCTCCACGGATACGGCGCTTGCCACGACTGAGCATCCGTAGTCGCCCCAGCATAAGTAGCGATGCACGCCATCCCGTATCGTGTGTTCGATCTGCATGGTAATCGAGGCACTTTGTAAATCATCGTATAAAAGGGTAGGGTCCAGGTGGTGGCGTGGATTAATTAAAAAAAGTTATAAGAAATAATTTTGCAGGAGCCAAAAAATAATCTAAAGCTCAACATCTAGCCCCAGCTTGTCGCAAAGTTCCTTATAGCGGTTCCTCACGGTGACTTCAGTGACTCTCGCAACATCAGCCACATCTCGTTGTGTCCTTCTCTCCCCAGTCAACACGCTAGCAATATAGATGGCCGCCGCAGCCACCCCTGTAGGTCCTCTCCCGGATGTCAGTCCCTTGTTCGCAGCCTGCTTGAGAAGTTCTATGGCCTTGGCCTGTGCCTGGCCGCTCAGACCCAGATCTGACCCGAACCTAGGGATGTAATCAACCGGGCTCGTGGGGCGAAGATGGATCAAAAGCTCACGGGCTATAAACCTGTAACTTCTACCTATTTCCTTCTTGCTCACGCGGGACACATCTGCGATCTCATCCAGCGTGCGCGGAACCTTACTTTCCCGACAAGCCGCATAGAGTGCCGCCGCAGCCACTCCCTCGATTGAGCGCCCGCGAATCAGCCTTTCCTCAACGGCTTTTCTATAAATGAGCGCGGCCGCCTCTCTCACGTTCCGAGGCAAAGCTAGGTGAGACGACATACGGTCTATTTCCGACAGCGCGAAAGCCAAGTTTCGCTCGGTCGCATCAGAAACCCTGATCCTCCTCTGCCACTTCCTGAGGCGGTAAATCTGGGCCCGGCGCTTGGGCGTCAAATCCTTCCCATGGGAGTCCCGGTCCCTCCAGTCTATCATTGTGGACAGCCCCTTGTCGTGTATCGTCAACGTCATGGGCGCCCCCACCCTGCCTCGGCGTTCCCGCTGCTCTTGGTCGAAGGCCCTCCACTCTGGACCCATATCCATTATCTTGGAGTGGATGACGTAGCCGCAGCTGGCGCAGACCAGCTCAGCACGCTCGTAGTCACGCACCAGCTTTGTGCTTCCGCAATCTGGACACTTTTTCTGACTTTCGGCCCTTTCCATACGCCTCCCCCATATATATGTCCGAACCGACGAGCTTCTCAAGGTCTTCCCCGGAGACGCCCGAAGCCGGCTTTATCACGAAATAAGGTGATTTGACTGGCCCAAAAATATCCAAAACCCTTCCGACCACCCTTTCCGATGAATCCACAACAGTCTGGCCAAGTTTAGGTGCTGAGTCGCCTCTGGCCACGAGCCCCCTGGACCCAATGTGAAGCGCCTTCCCCATAACGCGCAAATATGTTCCTCCAAAAAACTTTTACAACAATCCTAGCCTCTCATATTTAAGGTTTTCGCAATATTTAAATTAATAGGTAATACAGGACCCAAGGTTATTTTAAACTAAGGACTTGATTGTTTGGTGGTATCGATGGCAAGGAATACCCGTTCAACCGACCTTACGCGATTGGTGCTCGACGTGCTGAAGCCTCACAATCCACCCTTACCGGAATTCGCGACCAAGCTGAGCTCGCTTAAGGGGGTGGAGGGCGTTAACATCACCCTGATTGAGATAGATAAGGACACGGAAACCGTCAAGGTCACGATCAGCGGAAAACTTGAATTCTCTAGGATTCGGTCGACGATAGAGGAAGTCGGAGGCGTCATACACAGCGTCGACGAAGTGACGGCCGGATGTTTACGATAGGAAACAAAGTAGAAAAAGCCAAATCCAAAAAAATTACGATAACTCAGCCTTTAACGTGCCAACATTGCTTCGCCTTGCAGAAATCGCGATCGGCCTCTATTTTCTCTCCAGCCTCGCCCTTCGCCAAAATTACGAGTTTTTTTATGTCCCTTACCTGCGCGGGATTACCTCGGACCAAAAGCGTGACGCTGCCCTCAGCTCCTGAAACTCCACCCTTCCCAAGAACCACCGCTTTGGCGCCGCTCAATATTTCGATGGCCTCAATTTCAGTAATGACTTTGCCCGGGATGGGAATTATTCCGACGGCGCAACCGGTAGCGTAAACAGCGCGAAAGATCCCAGCCTTTTTGGAAACATCCTGGATTGAGCCCGGGATAAATTTCTCAAGGCCCACGGGTATTATGAGATTGACACCCTTAGCCATGACTGTGCCGAGCGCCCTACCAACTGTGCCTCCGCTCGGAGATCCCAAGAAGACCCCTGCATTACCGCTTGAGTCGATCGCATTCGCCCCCTTGATAAAAACATCTTCGGGAGTCAGCTCCTTCATGACATCATCCATACTCGCGTCAATTACTCTACCTTTACGGATTACCATCTCTTTGAGTCTCCTTTCTTTAGGTACGATGCAGGTACCTGCCGGCAGGACCACGCCAGCGGCAAAACGATCGCGCTCGACTTTTCGTTTCAACAGTTCCTCGGCCACTCTCGCATTCGTGGTTCCAAGCCCTATGACAATGGTTCCACTTTTGAGTGCCCTCTTAATTTCGGGTATGGTTGCAACGGCTTTAGCTATTAGACGCTTTGACTCGGCGGGCGTCAAAGTTACTTGAATTTGGGACATGTAAATCACGAAACTCGAGATAAAAATTATCCGACATAGCTGGGGCGTTCATTGTCCGGCTTTTGGGGGGAGGGCAAGCTCGGGAGTGGAATCGGTGGAGGAATATTGAGTGACCTGGATACCACCGTGGCCTCGACAAGGGAGGTATTAGTTATCGCCTGAAGAAGATGCTTCGGCGGTGCCCTTTGATCTTTGTAATCATCATGTATTTTTTTAATCTCGTCAGAGCTGCCGAATATGAATGCCTGACCCTTTAGGCTTATCTGCGCCAAGGACGGGTTATAGTTAATCGTCACGACGAATGGGACTGCCAGTTTATCTTCCCTTTGATCGATCCCGATGATGTTGACGTTGGTCGAGATATTCACTCCGGTCGGGGCCTGCCTCTCCTGATCCCACAGTCTCTCAGCGGAGATGTAGTTGATGTTAACGCGTATCTGCAAGCTAATCTACCGATTCAATTTAGTTTTCCATTATAAATCTGTACTCCAAGCTAAAATTCTCTCGATGGAAACTTCACACGGAGTTCTCGGGCAATCGGGCGCGCAAGATGTCTGCGGGCCCTTGGGGGGACCTCAAACTTCCCGGGAAAAATGTCCCTGTCCAATTCAGTCATTCTGGCCGAACCAGCGGGTGCCTTGGTCTTACACCTTTTACAGGAGTACCCCTTCCCCTTGCCCTCAGATTTCATCCTCCTACCACAACCTGGGCACTTTGGATTCTCCTTCCTGAGATTAGGCGCGAGTTCAAGTATCTCAATCTTCTCTAGGTTTATGGTCAGGGGCAACTCCGGCTTTTCCTTGATGCCACCGCATGCCCTGACCCTGTCCCCGACAATCAATTTCTTTGTAACCTCCCGGAATTGACGGGTAGGTTCATATGCAGCACAATCGATCTCACCCGTTTCGTCTTTTATCCGAAAGATGGTGTGACCGCCGGTGATTATCCTAGGAGCGCTGCAGACAGCACCATTCACCACCACAGACCAGTAGGGCTTTGCCTCTCCAACTTTAGCGGGGCGCAGATGCTCATCTGTACCTTGGTTCGTCTTGTAAACGATCATGCGCTCGATGGGTTCCGATGTCCTGACCATCCTTTGGGCCCCTATAACGACATCCGGTCCCTCCCCGCGAATCCCGAAAAGGATGGGGCATGGAGTATGGGGCGTGATCCTAATTTCCCCGGTGGTCGGGTCTAAGTTGTCGAAGGTGTTTGGCGATGTCCTTTCGTCCATCTCCACTACAGATAGCGCATCGACCTTCCTGCGGGTGCCTCGACTTTCTGGGACGCGGTAAGCGATCAACTCAAATGTCCGGTCGCGATCCAAGGTATTGCCGATTGCTGCCAACGCGCCGATAATTCCGCGACCTAACTTGAACTTATGAACTTCAGCGCCTATATTTTTAGCAAGCGCTTCGGCTTCGTCGATCGTCACGACATCCTGAACAACTTTCTTTGAAAAAGATTGAAGATTGGATGGGATTTTTTCTCCTCGGTAGAAAACCACCCCAGGATTTGTGGAATCCACATGGAGTTCTGCCAGCTCTTCCACGGCTTCAAGAACGGTTTCCTTTACAGTGCCAACCTGACTCCTCTCAACATTTACCAGGAAAGCGACGGAACAGTTGCCCCTAGTTTTCCACTTCCAATTTGGATTAAGCCTTATCAACTTGGGATAGCCCTCAAGCTCAATGCCTTGTGATCTTAATCGGCTAATCGCTACAGCTCCCAAGTAGGTCGTACACATCCCTTCCTTGGAGTCCGTATCGTCAACACCCACGTGGAGGAATACCATGCTTATCCGCCTTTACAAGCAGATTTTAAGATCGGTGCCTAAAAGCCGTATGCCCGCGCGAAAATCCCATAATTAATTATCGCGATGGTATGCAGATCCGTGCTAAAAGATTGGTTTGATCCCCTAATTCTGATAATCGTTCGGATTGCGAGCGAGTTAAAACCTTATTGACCCATTTGAGAAGTAGATATGATAACATGAAGGTCAACCCATGGGGCCAGTTCAAACAAGATGTGGCGCGATCGCTGGGCAAGGCAATATCTGAGCTGGGCTGGCGATCGCCAATACCGATCGAGGACACATTGGAGGAACCCCCGGACCCAAAACTGGGAGACCTATCGACGAGGATCACCTTCGAGCTGGCAAAATCACTTCATAAGTCGCCAAGCTGGATTGCATCGGAGATAGGTAAAGTTATAAAGCCCGTGGGTCTTATCTCCAGAGCTGAGGTCTACGCAAATTACCTGAACTTTTTCGTCGACATGTCGAAAACTTCGGACCTGACGCTAAGGGCCATTGAGCTGGCTGACAAAAAATACGGATGCTCGGATAGCGGGAAAGGAAAAAAGGTAGTGGTCGAACACACAAGCGTTAACCCGACCAAGCCTCTCCACATAGGCCACGGCAGAAACGCCGTAATCGGTGATACCATATCGAGGATCTTGCGCGCGATTGGTTACCGCGTCGAGGTCCAGAACTATATCGACGACATGGGCAGACAGGTTGCGGAGACCCTCTTGGCTACTGGTATCGTCAAAAAGGGCCCAAAGGCGAAGTACGACCACATGCTCGGGCTCATCTATTCAGAGATCCATGGCCGCATTGGTGAAGACCCTAAGCTTGGGGAAGAGGTGCGAAAAATACTCTGGCATCTTGAGCAGGGAAAGGGTAGAACTCCAGCTATGGCGAGGCGGATGGCCGAAAGCTGCGTGAAGGCCAACCTGGAAACTACAGATAGAATGGATATAAGCTATGATTTGCTGGCGTGGGAGAGCGACATCGTTAGGTCCGGCGTCCTGAATGAAACCCTTGACAAACTACGGGCGACAAAATACCTGGTAGAGGGGACCGGCGAGCACGCCGGAACGCTCATCCTGAGGCTATCAGAATTCGGGCTGGAGGATAAGGTGTTGGTGCGCTCGGATGGAACGGCGATTTACACGACAAGGGACATAGCCTACCAGCTCTGGAAATTCGGAAAAACCAAGTCGAGCCTTAAGTTCAAATTGCACTCGAGGAGACCAGACGGCACAAGGACATATACCACGGCTAAACTGGGTAAGACCGGTAAAAAGTTCGGCAAGGCGGACAAGGTCATTAACGTTGTTGGGGCCGAACAGCGTTTTCCACAGCGTGTGGTTTTCACCGCGCTCAAGCTGTTGGGATATAATCGGGAATCAGAGAACTCTCACCACCTGGCCTATGAACACGTCTGGCTTCCCAGCGGCAGGTTTTCAGGGAGGAAGGGAACGTGGGTCGGTTTCTCCGTTGACGACGCAATTGAGGAAGCCGTGGCCAGATCCCGCGTGATAGTCGATGAACATGCCACCGATGCAAGCGAGCAATTCAAGCGCAATGCTGCGGAGTTCGTCGGCGTGGGCGCTGTCCGGTACTCCTTAATCAGCACTTCCCCCGAAAAGCGCATTACATTCAAGTGGGAGGAGACGCTCAACTTTAACCGAAACAGCGGACCGGCTGTGCAGTATTCGCATGCTCGTGCCTGCAGTATCCTCCGTAAGGCTAAGGGCCGCATGGGGAAGCGTGACAGCAAAGCCTTCAAGCTACCACAGGAGTTGAAATTGATTAAATTGCTGGCCAAGTTTCCCGATGTAGTGCAAAGAGCTGGGGAGAGGCTGCAACCGCACCTGCCTGCCCTTTATGCGGCCGAACTAGCGCTCGCTTTTAACACATTTTACGAGGCGGCTCCAGTTATCGAGGCCGAAACCCGTGAACTGCGCGATGCGCGCCTGCGGCTCGTGGACTGCGTCCGTATAGTTCTACGAAACGCGCTTGAATTGATCGGCATAACGGCGCCAGACCGGATGTGAGAATTAAAATCAGCTTTTGTCTGAAAAATTCTATGTGTTAATTTGTCAGATTAAGTGGAACTTCCGAGGCCATCTTTAAATTCCCCTCGCTCGAGCCTCCTGTACCAATCCCGTTCAATGGGCTCTCTGGCATGAAGTTCCTTGCGCGTTGCCTCAAGAAGCTGGGGCTCCATCCCGAGTAACTCAGACGCCGATAGCACGCGATGATTTCGCTTTTTAGCCTCCGCGTAAACGGGGCGAAGATATTCCGTATATCCAGCTGACCTTAGCAGATGATGGTCGATTACCACCAGGGGCACCTCGCTAACAAGCTTCACCATGTTATCTATTGCAGTTGAGAGGCTTTCCTCCCTAACTTTAAAACCCGCGAGGTAAATTGGAGGTCCACCGACTATCGCCGCGTCCGGCTCCTGACCCAGGATTAGCTCCAGGGTTCCCTCATCCATAGGGCCCTGGACATCGGAAGCGTGGATGAATGAACAACCGGGCGTCCTCACCACCAACATGAGCACGTATCCCAGTCCTGAACCCTGCGCTCCGTGCACAACAGGTTTTGAGAAATCCAGGGTCGTTAGATTGAAATCGAACTTCTCGCCGTCGGCAGCCTTTATCTCCTTAGCTATCCCTGAGTTCAACCTCTGGAACATGTACCCCCTCTTTCTTTGGCTCGGATTTATGTTGGAGCTGATGTCCTTCGCCAGGATGAGCTTTCCGCGATACAGGCGCTCGGCGAGTTGTGGAGAGCTCCAGATCCAAGTCCAGTCTTCGAAGCTGGGGACGTAGTGGTCAAAATGATAGTGGCTTATCGTGAGCAGGTCGGCGCCGCGCGCTGCATCAATTATCGCACGACGCGAGCGGACGAGAGCCATGTACTCCTGTTCGTGCGGGCTCAGGTTGAACCTGGGACCCAGAGCGGAGCCCGGATCTATCAAAATCTTAATGTCATCGGTTTCGACAAAAGTTGCCATGCTTCTAACGCCAAAACTCTCAAACGCAAGCGGCAGGACCCTTATCTCACCATTTCCGATCGGTACTGGTTCCGGTATGAGAGACACCCAGCCACTCCTAGATAAATCTTAATTTTTTATTCACAAAACTAATTAAAACTTATATCCTAAATGCCTAACGAGTTACTATGCAAACCTCCAAGAAATATTTAAAGCGTCCGAAGCTGAAACGACCTGTTCTGGTAGCAGGGTTGCCGGGCATAGCCAACATTGGGAAGCTGGCGGTTGAATACCTAATCCATAAACTGGCAGCTCAGAAATTCCTCGAGCTCTACTCCGAGTATTTCCCGGAGTGGGTTATCCAAGATGAGGGGTCCATAAAGCCATTGAAGGTCGACTTCTTTCACTGCAGGCCGAGTGAATTGAAGCATGACTTGATTTTTGTCACTGCAGATGCCCAAGCAGCCACACCGATGGGCCAGTATATGCTAACCGGGGAGATATTGGAAATCGCTGCAAACTACGGCGTGACCACGGTTGGAACGATGGCAGCCTATGTAACTTCCCCGGGGGAGACAAGAAGATCCCCCGTTGTGGGTGCGGCTTCCGACCAAGATGAGGCAAAAGTCCTAAGCGAGATTGGGGTTGAACTTCTCGATAACGGGACGATAGTTGGGATGAACGGCATCCTCCCGGGGATGGCAGCCATGCAGGAGATGAAGGGCTTTTGTCTACTGGGAACCACCGAGGGCGGACTGATAGACGCGAACGCTGCAACGGCCGTTTTAAAGGCGTTATCCTCCATGCTAAACTTCAAGATCGACATTAAGGATCTTGAACAGCACGCAAACAAGCTGCAAGGGTTAAAATTGCCGCTTGTTCCTCAACAGCTACAGGAGAGACCCGAGGAAGAGCCAAGTTATATCCGCTGAAGAAAAAAAAAGCTGGAAAACAAAATATGGGCTAGTGTGCAGCAAATAATATCCTTACGGTGTCGTGAAGCTTTCCACCAAGTCCATGTTCAGCTCCTTTATCAGCTCGATCGTCAATCTAATCGCATTCTCGATATCCTCCAAGCTGACGTAGCCAACGTGTGTGTGAATGTGTCTGGTCGGTACACTTATCACAGCACTCGGACAGCCCGCTCGGTCCATGTGAATGATTCCAGCATCTGTCCCACCGCCCAATGTCTGTGAGAGCTGAAGCGGTATCTTCACCCGCTCCGCGAGATCTATTATGAAATTCTTCATGGGTTGATTGGGTATCATCGACCTATCGTATGTTAATAAAGTAGGCCCCTTGCCCATCTTCGTTGGCGCTTGGTGAGGCTGTATGCCAGGTACGTCTCCCGCGATATCGACCTCAAGGACGATAGCAGCGTCTGGGTCGACGACATGTGCTGCTGTCTTTGCGCCCCTCAGTCCAACCTCCTCCTGAACGGTGGCGGCGGCGTAAATTGTGTTGGGGTGTTCGATCCCGCCTTCCTTTATCCTGCGAATCACCTCCGACATTATGAACACGCCTATCCGATCGTCGAACGCCTTGCCAGACGCCAACTTTCCATCCTTAATAATTGAAAATGGGGACCAAGGTGTCACTGGGTCTCCTATCCTGATACCCATCTCTCGCGCCTCTCCCTCGGAAGTGGCGCCTATGTCTATGTACATGTCCTCTTTTTTCATCACGGCTTTCCTTTCCTCCTCTGTCAAAACATGAGGTGGCTTTGAAGCGATGACCCCGGACAAATCACCATTTCTTGTCCTAATAACAACTCTCTGGGACAGCAGGACTTGATCCCACCATCCGCCCAGCGTTCCAAATTTCAAAAATCCCGTCTTTTCGTCTATTCCCGTTACCACGAAACCCACCTCATCCAGATGTCCTGCCATCAAAATCCTTGGACGCTCGGATTTCCCTTTTGCTGAGAAAATTACTGAGCCGAGCTTATCCGATGTAACCCCGTCCGAATAAGGGCTCAAGTACTTCGTAACTATGCTGGCCGGCTCCCTCTCAAATCCCGGGGGTCCGAAGGACTCGAAAAGCTCCTTCATGAACTTCATTGACCTTTCGTCAAACATGCGAACCACCTTTAAAATCCAACCAAATCGATAAAAACTTGCTGTACCAAGCTGTCTTGCGCGTAAATTTCTACCCTATTCGGACTCCTCTAAAACGGATGCTCGGAGTACACACGGCCGACGAGGCACCCCATGGAACTACCTGCTGTTGGTCCTTAGCCACTCCATCCAGTCGCTTTAGTAGCCTGGGGAGGTTTTCGTGAATTCTCACCTGCCCCGCCGCGTCCCCGATCTCACCATTGGATATAAAGAAGGCGCAGCGGGATGTGGTGGAAAAGTCGCCCAGCTGTGGCGTGACGGGGTAGGTGTACCAGATGCGCGACAGGATAAGCCCCCTGTCGATGTCCTCGATGAGTTCCTCTTGCCCCAGTTCTCCAGATTCTACGACAAGGTTTGTTCCATGTGGCGCGGGCTCAACGAGGTGGCTACGGCCGAAATCTCCGGGGCGAAGCCCATTGCCTGTGCTCCTTCTGCGAGCCAGTCCTCCGTAGTAAAAGTCGTAGAAGAAATTTACAAGTCTCCCCTCATGTATTAGAGGAGTTTTTTGTGTTGGGCAACCCTCGTCGTCTATAACCCTAGAAAACAACCCTGACGGCATGTTTCCCCAGTCGCTTACGTTTAACCCCCCTGATGCCACAACCTTTCCCAGACTACCCTGTAAGTAAGAAATCCGATCGTATACTTCCCTGCCGTTCAGGGCGTATGTCAGTATGTGTTGGAAAAGATCGGCGGCGGCAATCGGCTCAAGTATAACGTCGTACGTGCCAGGCTTCACCGGGCTTGCCCCTAAAGATTTAACGGCAAGTTCGGCGGTCTGTCTCCCTATAAACTCCGGATCAAACTCACTTAGCGACGTACTGCCGGACCAACCCTGACCCTCTGAGCGCTCGGCGGCCTGGGCCTCAACGGTTAGATGACCGAATACTTTGGTCGTTTTGTTTGTGGCCAATATTCCGTTTGTGTTCGCCACGGAGCTGCGTTCGACAACTAGATTGATTGCCCCTGATGCATCCACTACACGTCTATCAAAGTCATAAGCCGTCTGAAGCATGTCTTCAGCAAGCTCAACCGCCTTTTCAGGGGGAAGGGCCTCCAACTTTCTGTCAAAGATGCCCCGCACCATCTTGACTTTTTTAGGCATGGGGAAACCATTGAAGTGAGGGTTGGGCGGCTTTGCGCGAGCGATTTTTATCGAGCGTTTCACGAGGTCGTCTGTCAGCTTATTGCCGCCTGAAAAGCCAACTTTTTTACCAATTGCCGAGCGAACCCCTATCCCGCTCTCCAGTACCTTTTTCGCCTCGACAACCTTTCCCGAAGCTATTCTGATTGTTACAACCATGTTGCTTGACGCAAACGCTTCCGCTTGATCGGCGCCGTGACCCATCGAGATTTTAATGGCGCGTTTAGTTTCAGGTAACATCTACCTCACCCCAGCGACAAAACCGATTCCCCTTATGTGCGGTCCGCCGTTTCCAACGTGGAGCGTCTGCATCGGGTCTCCCTTACCGCAGTTGGGTATCGGTCTCATCTCAAAGTCGTCGGCAACCGCGTCTATGCTATTGAAGAACTCCGGCGCGGTTCCCCTGAGTGAGGCCCCCCTGAAAGGCCCAGTTAGCCCGCCCCGCTTTACCAAAAATGCCTCCTTCGCGCTCAACTGAAAGTTGTAGCGACGTGAGTCTATGCTAGGTACCTTGGCCCCCTTTAGATAAAACCCGTCTGAAATGTCGAATACTTCCTCCCTTTTGGAATCTCCGGGTTCGATGAAGGTGTTGCTCATCCTAATCAGTGGAAGATACTCAAAGCTCTGCGCGCGCATGTTTCCGTTCGGCTCAACCCCAAACTCGGCTGCGGTTTCTCGGCTGTGCATATGCTCGATCAAAGCTCCGGCACGGATGAGTTCCTTCCTTCGCGCGCGGACTCCTTCGTCATCGTACTCATAGTAACCCAAAGCGCCGGAGACTCGCGGATCATCCGTCGCATTAAGTAACTTGGAGCCGACCCTTTCACCTATCTTCCCAGCCCACCATGCCTTGCCAGCCCAAGCGGCTTCCCTACCGAGGACGCGGTCGGCCTCGCTCGGGTGGCCTATTATCTCATGACATAAGAGGGCAACGAAATCTTGGTCCAACACAACTGGGGCCTTCCTTTTGGACACGGGCTTAGATGCTGCGAGGGCGCTTGCCCGACGGCCCACTTCAGCCGCCCTTGCTGGCATGTTGAACCTTTTTACTATCTCGAACCCACCCGACCCGCCTGCGAGCTCATCTATGTACTCCACAACTCCTCCCCTCTTAGACAGGGCAAAGACCCCGCCGTATGTCAAAGTGTTCCTAAACACCACATTTGCTCCCTCGCTACTCATGAATGCCTTCTCCGACGCCTCGGTTGCTAGCCAAGCAGAAGTGCGCCTAATAAACCTGTCCACCTGAGCGAGCCCATCGCTTTCGAGACAAAGCTTTACCTTTTCTCCAAGTGGGACATCCAATGGATCGGTTTTGACCTTTACAATTACCTCAGCATTTTCCACCCGGATTTTGGAAAGTTCAATTTTACTGAATTTTTTGGTGGCCCTAGCCATACCCAGGGCTGATTTGACAGCTTTATTAACGGAATCTCTGTTTAAATCCGTCGTAGAGGCAAACCCCCACGTCTTGAGAAGCACCCTCAACCCCAACCCACATTGCTCAACGGATTTGACCCGTTCCACCTTGCCGTCCTTAACTAGGATGGACTCTCCACGAGCAAATTCGACGCGGACATCTGCGTAAGATGCCCCCATCCTCGAGGCGCTCGAAATCGCGCGCTCTGCAAAGCTTAACTCCAACGGCAATATTTCACATACTGAATTCTGCATCAAAATCTAAAGCATTTCTATCAATTCGAAAAGTTTGTATGTTGAGTGAAGTCAAAAAGGCTGGATAGGTTCTCTTTGCTCGGTAAAGTTACCGGTGCGTAACCTAGCAAAACTTTTTTCCACCGGCGGAGAAATAGATTTGAAAACATGAAAATCGGGGTAAGGCTGTTCGCCGGGATTTTGAAGGCCGCAAAACAAAAGGTATCTATGGAAAACATGTCGGAGGGAAGTACCGTCTTTGATCTCCTCCAAAGATTGGTCCAACGTTTCGGGCATGATTTTCAGAAAAAGATTTTCGATGAAAAAGGAGAGACTTGGCCTTATCTGACGGTCCTCCTGAATGGCGGAAATATAGCCCTCCTGCGGGGTATTTCTACTGAGTTATCGGATGGAGATGTGCTCGCCATATTTCCTCCTGTTGCGGGAGGCTGTGTCAATATTGTCTATTACGGGGAAAACTCGTTTACAGTAGGTAAGGAAGTCTACGAACCAGCCGAGGACACCATTTTGTTAGCCGACAATCTAGAGACACAGCGTGGGGAGTTGGTCTTAGAACTTGGGACCGGCTGTGGATTATTGGCGATTTTGGCCGCCAAAACCGGGGCAAAAGTGGTGGCGACGGACATAAACCCAGCTGCAATAGAATGTGCCAGCGCAAACGCGGTTTTGAACGGCGTTGAAGGTTTAATAGATTTCCGCCTCGGCGACCTTTTTGAACCAGTTGAGTGTGAGAGATTCGACCTTGTGATTTTCAACCCACCCTACTTACCGATTGAGCCCGGAGAAGTTCTCAACGAACCGCTGGATCGAGCTTGGGAGGCGGGAGCTGACGGGCGCAGGGTGATCGATAGATTCCTACTTGAACTGCCTAACCACCTGAGGCTGAATGGACGCGCACTTTTTGTGCAGTCATCCCTAGCAAACGCCACAAAAACCCTCAAAGCCTTAAAGATGAAAAACTTTAAAGTCGAGACCGTGCGAGAGAAGTTATCTTTTGAAGAGCTCGCCCTAATTCGTTGCTTTAGGGCCCAAAAATAAATTCCATCTTTGAAATTCTGGGACGACGGGTTCAATGAGAAGTGATTTTTATGTTCGCCTGAGACTGACTATTGAACTATATGAGTATATATTT
>CAYUMT010000033.1:0-15303 GCA_964446015.1 Hadarchaeota archaeon (SeqCode) | reverse complement strand
ATCATACCTGTTTTCAAGAAGCGCTACAACATCTTCTACGATAACTAGTTCCTCACGTGTGGGGATAACAAATGCTTTTATTAACGAGTCGTCAGAACTTATCTCCATCTCGCTCTTTCCACCTACAGCTGCTGCATTCTTTTCAGGGTCTATCTTCAAACCCATGAATTCCAATCCCTCACATATATTCGCCCTATATTGGGGAGAATTTTCCCCTACGCCGGCTGTAAAAACGACGGCGTCAGTACCACCCATAGCAGCAACGTAGGCCCCGATATATTTTCGCAACCTATGACATTCAATATCCATAGCTAACTTAGCCCTACTATCGCCCTCCGTCACCGCTTTCTGAATGTCTCGCCTATCAACATGCCTTCCAGTTATTCCGAGAAGACCGCTTTTCTTCTGTAGGATATTATCCATCTCTTCCGCCGAAATTTTTTCTAGACGCATTACATGTAAAATGGCCCCTGCATCTACGTCTCCTGAACGGGTCCCCATGACGGCCCCTTCGAGCGGCGTGAAACCCATGCTATGATCAAAAGCCAAACCTTTCTTAACTGCGGTGATGCTGACCCCGTTCCCTATATGCAATGTTATAACGTTCACATCTGATGGTCTCTTACCCAGAAGAACAGCGGCTCTCCTTGATACATAGAGATGCGAGGTACCATGGAACCCGTATCTTCTTACTCGATACTTCCCATACCATTCATAAGGCACAGCGTAGATGTAGTTTTGAGGAGGCATAGTTGTGAAAAAGGCGGTGTCGAATATAGCCACGTGCGGAATATCTGGCATCAACTTCATCGCCACCCTTATCCCCATTAAATTGGCAGGGTTATGTAGGGGAGCCAAAGTGATACAGTCCTCAATCGCCTTGATCGTCTCGCCATTGATACGCGTTGATTGCACAAACTTTTCTCCTCCGTGAACTACACGATGCCCTACAGCGTCTATCTCCGATAGGTCCCCAATAACCCCGTATTCTCGATCTTTCAAGAATTTGACTATCAATTCGATGGCTACATCGTGAGTTGGACATTCGTGTTTCCAAGTTACCTCCCCTCTACCTACTTTTCTATGTCTGATGAACGAGTTTCCAACAGTCACTCTCTCAACGGTACCGCTGCATAATACCATCTTGGAAGGCATGTTCCAAATGGAGTACTTAACCGATGAGCTTCCACAATTCAAAGTCATGATTTTCATTCACATCTTACTCCTGTATCTTAAGTTTGGATTTTTATCTTAATTTAATATATCTTAACTTAGCACGACTGGACGTTTGCCAAGAAACTCTGCCACCGTTAGGACTTTTTTATGCTTCTGTTTACCCATCTCCCAGATCTCCTTTGTATGTTCGCGAAATTTCGACTCACGTGGCAGGTGGTGATCGTAGATGAGCAGTTTTACGTCGCTCTCCTCAAGAATTCGCACCGTATTTGCCATCACGCGTCTCAAAGTAGTTTTGGTAAGTAAATACCCGCGCATGTACGTCATTGGACCGTCCAGAATTAGTATGTCGGGATTCTCGCCGATAATCCAATCTGCGTAATCCTCAATGATGGGGCCATTTAGGTCCGAGGAGTAAATCAGCTTTTCGCCTTTATATTCGACCGTCGTGGCAAAAACCCAGCCAACTCTTGAGAATTCGATGCCGTGGAACATCGGACTAGTAAACCTTAACTTTGTGCGCCCAAATTTGAGTTCTCTGCCCTCAGGAAATTTGACCTCTGTATCTTTGAACTTTAACTCGGGTATCACTTTAGCGGAGTTCCATTTTTTGACGCGTCCTCTGAACCATTTGAGCCCCTTTTCAAACAACTCCCGACGTCTTCGATTGTAATCCCCAAAGTCCTTGTCCCGAGCGCGGGGAATCTCATCAAGCGGGTTACCGTAATGCTTCCTTTTACTCTTCTGCAGTACATCATCAAGATTGACCTTACCGAAGGAACGACAGAGATTTTCGAAGAAACGCTCGGCCCGACCTCGTTGTGAGTCATTTATCCAATTATTCGGGTTCTTTGTCAGCAGAAGCTTCCCTTCGTAAAGCTTCCGGTCGAAGTCTGTAAAGTGGTCATAGTGATAGTGGGATATCACGACTATGTCCACGCGCTTTGCTGCCCGTTTGATTGCCAACTCCGCCCGCTTGTACCAGTATAGTTTCCTAGCCCACGATGCTGGAAAACCGGGCTGCATTGCTGCCGCTCCTGGATCGATGAGCAAACTAATTTCCGGTGTTCTGACTAGGGTGCATGATGACTTTGCGCCAAGCGAGTCAAACCAAATCGGCTCGAAAGTGAGCTTATCCACGAACCCATAGTTAACTTAAGTGCTCATTTGTAAAAATAACAGGTCTTGCCTACGAACCTCAGAATTTACCGGACAAGGTCCAGCCAAGACTTATATTTGGGCTCCTTTCCTCGAACGGCGTTGAAGAATATTCGCTGAAGCCGTTCGGTGATTGGTCCACGCCCTCCATTTCCTATCTTTCTGCCATCAACTTCCCGGATTGGCGTGACCTCTGCCGCGGTTCCAGTGAAAAAAGCCTCGTCAGCAGAATAGAGGCGCTCAGGCGAGATGTTCCTCTCTTCGCGGCTAATACCCTCATCGCTGGCGATTTTTATTATCGAATCGCGCGTTATTCCCTTTAGCGCACCAGATGAGGTTGGGGGCGTTACTAGCTTGCCTCCTTTAACCATGAACACGTTTTCACCAGGGCCCTCCGCAACATATCCATCGAGGTTAAGCAGGATCGCCTCGTCGTAGCCTGACTTTAGCGCGTCCATCTTCGCTAGTATCGAGTTAGAATAGTTGGCCACAACCTTCGCCTGCGGTGGCAATATGCTCTGGTGTATTCTACGCCATGGGGAGATCTTAGCCCGGATGCCGCACTTTAGCCCCTCCTCACCAAGATACGTCCCCCAGGGCCAGACCGCTATCGCCACATCTACATTTGAACCCTCCGGGTTAAGTCCCATCACACCATAGCTGTAATAAGCAATGGGGCGGATGTAGCACTCCTCAATGCGGTTGGCCTTTATTGTCCCCTTAACTGCGCGGACCAGCCTAGTCACAGAATAGGGAAGTTTCATCCCGACGAGCTTTGCCGAGTTCTCAAGCCTGCAAATGTGATCCTTTAGCCTGAATACTGCAGGGCCCTTCGGGGTGGCATAACAACGGATGCCCTCAAATACGCCCATCCCGTAGTGCAGGGTATGGGTAAGCACGTGCACTTTTGCATCTTTCCAAGGTACAAACTTGCCATTCATCCAGATAAACTTGGTTGACTTTAAGGACATACGGCTCACAAAATGATTTTCCCGCTAATTTATAACGTTGCCGAACTGGCCATTTTCGTAGCTTTTATGAATAAAACTTAGGTTTTTCATTCCCATCATTAAAAATATCTGCGTCGGAAGATTATCGGTCTTTTACCTCAGGCTTTCACCAAGAGCAGTTAGCATCTCGTCTATATCCTCAAGACGGATGTGGCCCATGTTCCCTATCCTGAACGTCCGCTCCTTCAAGGCACCGTAGCCTTGGGCCAGCTCGAAACCGCGCCCACGAACCTTCTTGTAAACATCAGGGCCAGCCATGCCCTCAGGAGCTTTAACACATGAAACGGTGGGGCTCTCAAACCCAGGCTTAGGGAAGAGCGAGAGGCCCAAATTCTTTACTCCTTCACTTATCTTGCGGCTGCGCTTTAAGTAGAGCTCAAGGCGTTTCTGTTTGCCGCCCTCTTTTTCAATTATCTCGAGTTCTTTGTTGAGTCCGGCTATCTGAGGGATCGGTGGAGTCATATGAGTTCCCCACTGTTTCTGCTGGTATGCCTCATAGAGCTTGAAATCGAAATACCATCCCTTGCCCTTGGCAGTCTCGGATCTTCGGAGAGCCTCATCGCTCACGCTCGCAACTGCCAAACCTGGGGGTACGCCAAAGCATTTCTGGGAGCTTGAGAAACAAACGTCTATCCCCCACTCGTCAACTTTAATCTCCACGCCGCCCATAGCGCTCACCGCGTCAACGAACAGGAGCTTTCCATGCTCCTTGACAACTTTTGCGAGGTCCGCCAGCGGATTAATGATACCAACGCTTGTCTCGTTGTAGGTTACGGTGACCGCCTCAGCGTCCGGCATGGAGGACAGCTTTTCGTCCAAAAGTTCGACTGTAATTGGATCCCCTAGTTCAGTTTCGAGGCGCTCGACTTCCCTTCCGTTCGATACGCCTACCTCGGCGTAGCGCTTTCCGAACTCCCCATTGATACAGCAAATCATCTTTCTTTCAACGCAGTTTCGGACCGAACCTTCCATCACGCCTGAACCTGAACTTGGAAAGAGGAAAACTTGATTTTTTGTCTCAAGAAATTTCTGTAGCCCCTCAACCGTCTGCCTGTGAAGCACTCGATACTCCTCGCTGCGATGGCTGAACATTTGACGACCCATCTCCTCGAGCACTTCGGGACGGCATGCTACCGGCCCGACTGTGAAAAGTTTCATATCATACCCTTCACGAGTAAACTTAATGGCTCTTAAAAGTTTCGACCAAAATTTTTCAACAACAGCATATGAACTCAATATGGGCTGACGGCATTACGTAGTATAACGGGAATTTATCTTCACGTAATCATAAGTTAGGTCACAACCCCAAGCCGTTGCGGATGCTTTTCCAGACCCTAAGTCTATGTGAAACTCGACCTCTCTGCTACGTAGGATGTCCCTCGCGCGCTCGATAGCCCTCTTTGGGGCTGGATTTCCGCGTTTCACAACATCTACGCGACCACGTTCACCCACAAATTCTATGCTAAGTTTAGAAGGGTCGAAAGATATGCCTGAATAACCCAACGCTGCAACTATCCGCCCCCAATTGGGATCGCGTCCGAAGACCGCGGCCTTTACTAAGTTGGATCCGGCGACAGCTTTAGCCGCCCGACGAGCTTCTTCCAAGTTTTTAGCGTTATTAACCTGAACCTCTATTAGGTGAGTCGCCCCCTCGCCATCCTTAGCTATCATCCACGCAAGCTCGGTAAGCACAAACTCGAGCCCCTCCCAAAATTCCTTATCCCTGCGATCAAGGGTAATCCTCTTATTCTTCGCCCGCCCATTCGCCATCACTAGCACCATGTCGCTTGTGCTCGTGTCTCCGTCGATGTTTACCATGTTTAAGCTCTTTTCGACAGCAGACTGAAGTGAGGCACGAAGGGCATCCCGGGTTATAGAAACATCAGTTACGACGAAAGCGAGCATGGTGGCTGTCTTCACACTAGGGGAAATCATCCCCGCTCCCTTCGCTATCCCACCTATCTTCACGGGCGTGCCGTCCTTGAGCTCTATCTGGATAGCTATTTCCTTAGGTTTGGTGTCAGTGGTCATTATCGCCTTTACGGCGTTAATGCTCGACTCACGGGAGTTGGACAGCTCCTTAACGGCTGTGCGAATTCCAGCCTCTATCTTACGCATGGGAAGTCTAGCCCCAATTAATCCCGTTGAAGCCACACCAATGTTAATGGCTCTGATCTTGAGTAGTTTCGCCACTAGCTGGGCCATCCTACGAGCGTCACGTAAACCGCGCGAACCAGTGAATGCGTTCGAAATACCCGAGTTAGCCACAATTGCGCCGAGCTTTCCCTTTTTAACATTCTTTGACGTAACCACGACGGGAGCACCCTTGACGAGGTTTGATGTGAACGCGCCCGCCGCTGGGACGGGACCGTCCTCGCATGCTATTAGCATAACATCTAAGCCTTGGCGCTTAACCCCGGCCCGAACGCCTGCAGCTAGGAAACCAGGGACCTCGGTGATGCCACCATCAAGGACAATCGTCATTCGCTCACCATTGAAAAATAGCGAGGACTTCTTTAAAGTTTGCTTTTCCGACCGATATAGAGAATTTTAGGGCCTCAGAGCTTGGGCCTTCAGACCCTCAATTTCTTCGAATCCGAACATGATGTTCATGTTCTGTATTGCCTGGCCAGAGGCTCCCTTGATTAGGTTATCTAACGCAGACACCGCCACCACTCGGTTGCTCTTAGCGTCGACCTCAAAACCTAGATCACAATAGTTCGAGCCCACAACGAAGTTTACCTGCGGAAGGTCTTCACGCACGCGAACGAATGGCTCCCCCTCATAGAAATCGCGATTGATCCGTAACAGGTCGTTTACATTAATCCTCCTCTTCATGAAAACATGCGCTGTGGAAAGTATGCCTCTAACGACGGGCAAAAGGTGTGGTGTGAAGTGAGCCTTAACCTTTTTACCGGCAAGCTTGCTCAACTCCTGATCTATCTCTGGAGAGTGTCGGTGCGCTGTCGCTGAATAAGCTTTGACGTTTGCGCCTGCAACAGGATGATGAGTTGATTCGCTAGGAGTAGCACCCGCTCCAGAGGTACCTGTCTTTGAATCTATAACTATATGACCGAGATCAATGAGTTTCTCCCTCACCAACGGCGCAATGCTCAGAATTGCAGCAGTCGGGAAACATCCCGGGTTCGCCACAAGTTTGGCGCGCTTTATCTCTGTCCGATTTATCTCCGGCAGCCCGTAAACCCCCCTCAAATTCGGGCTCTCATGCTTAACGTAGTAGCTTTCAAATACCCCCAAATCATCAAAACGATAGTCCGCGCTGAGATCGATAACCCTCGCGCCAGCCCCAATAAGCCTTGGTACGAACTTCATGGCAACTCCATGGGGGGTGGCAACGAACACTATATCAGCTTCCTCCCCAACCTTCCCATAATTGGGTTCTAATATCTCGATATCGACTGTACCTTGCAGGTTAGGATGTACCTCACTCACCAGCTTGCCCACATTCCGTAGGTCGTATGCTCCGACGAGTCTCACCTTGGGATGGTTGGCCAAGAGCCTGAAAAGCTCTCCGCCTGCATAACCAGAGGCACCCACGACGTCAACCTTTACCATCATCTGGACATCACCCCAGCACATTTTAGCAGATTTTTCTCAGACATAGTTAACGCCCGCTTCCAAGATCTGAGGAGCTTCGAGTGTCTTCTCGATATTTGCTTAGATAATTTGATATGTTTCCTTACCGATTTTGGAGCCGGTCCGCCCGGAACAGATCTCAAAAAAACACAATTCTCGACATCGAGCGACGCTTTTAGGTCTTCAGGCTTTAGTTCGACCTTTTTGCCGAGGACTTCTTTAGACGCCAGAAGCAAGTCCTCCAAACTTAGCTCCTCCGCCGATTTTCCTCGCTCAAGCGCGTTCACAATCATTCGCCCAACTACGGAGTGTGCCTCCCTGAAAGCCAAACCGGTTTTTCGCACCAGTGTGTCCGCCAGCTCCGTAGCCATCGAGAATCCGTGCTCTGCACGCTTACGCATAATTTCCTTTTTAGGCTTCAATTTACCCAACATCCTTCCCATAACCTCAAGGCTGCTCTTAGCTTCATCAACTGAACTCCATAGTAGCGGCGACAACTCCTGAAAATCCAGGTTGTAAGCCTGAGGAAGGGCCTTGAGCATGGTCATTGCACCTACCAAATTCCCTATCACGCAACTGGTTTTAGCTCTGGAAATCTCAGCGACAACAGGATTCCTCTTCTGAGGCATTATGCTGCTCGTGGACACAAACTCATCTGGTATCTCAATCATATCGAACTCAGTTGATGTCCAGATCGATATTTCCTCTGCGAGCCTGCTCAAGTTGACCATCAAAATTGCGAAGGCGCTCATTGATTGAAGTATGAAGTCCCTTGAGCCGACTGCGTCCATTGTGTTGTATTCAATACGGTCGAACCCCAATAGCCCAGCAACCCTAGCACGATCGATTTGGAAACTCGTGCCGGACAAAGCACATGCACCCATCGGGCAGGAGTTAGCAGAATTATAAGCTTGTTCAATTCGCTCGACGTCCCTAAGAAAAGCGGAGCAATACGCCAGCATGTAGTGGGCGAAGGTAGTGGGTTCCGCGACCTGTAAGTGAGTGTATCCAGGCATTACTGTTTCAACGTTCTTCTCAGCTAGAGTCATCATCGTATCTATAAGCCTCAGCAGCAGCATTCCAACGTCGAGAAGACTAATGCGTAAGGCGATCCTAATAGCAGCAGAAACTTGATCATTGCGGCTTTTAGCCGTGTGAAGCCTTCCACCTATCTTCACACTAGTCGCTTTGGCAACAAACTCCTCTATCACTATATGAATATCCTCAAGTTCTGGTTTGAAGTCAAATTTTGAGATATCGGTGTTGTTAAGCTCGATCAGGGCTCGAAGCAAAGCCGCAGCGTCTTTTTTAGGGATTATCCCGCGCTCCGCCAACATTATAGCATGGGCCATGTTGATCCGAATCGTCGGGTAAAATATGCTTATATCATCAAGCATTGACGAGGTATATTCTGCTGCGAGCGGGTCCATAGACCTCTTGAATCGACCCCTTCTGAACACCTTAAACACCTTTTTTACGGAGAATCTTCCCCTGCAGACCGTGGAACTTTATGACTCCTACGGCGTCTCGCTGGTCGAAACCGAACGTTTCGAAAGAGACCAATTCCTCATCGTAGAGCGAATGGGGGGAGCTACGTGATACCACGCGGGATACTCCGCGATTCAGCTCGACACCCACCTTGCCCGTCACGCGCCTCTGAGTGGAATCTATGAAGGCGTCCAAGTCCTCTCTCAAGGGATCGAACCAAAGTCCACTATAACATAAGTCCGCCCATATTTGGTCGACTACCTGTTTGAAGGCCAGCTCCTGTTTGGTTAGCACGAGCTGTTCTAAGGCTTTGTGGGCCTGAATAAGGACGGATGCAGCAGGTGTCTCGTAATTTTCCCTAGCTTTCAATCCTAGGATTCTGTCCTCAATTAGCTCAACCCTGCCAACGCCGTACTCCCCGGCGATTTTGTTCAACTTAACGATGAGTTTAACGCCAGGCATGCGCTTCCCGTCAAGACCCACCGGAATTCCTTTTTTGAACTCGATATTGATCAAACGTGGTTTATTAGGAGTCTTCGACGGATGGCGGGTCCAGTTGTAAATCTCCTCTGGTGGAGCGTTCTCTGGATTCTCAAGCACCCCACCCTCGATCGAACGGCCCCATAGGTTCTCATCGATGCTGTATGGCTTGCCAGTATCAACTGGCACAGGGATTCCGTGCTCACGCGCATATTCTATTTCCCACTTTCTGTCAAGGTTTAACTCGCGGACTGGGGCGATTATCTTTAACTTGGGGTCCAAAATTGAAATCGTTGTATCGAAGCGGAATTGATCGTTTCCCTTTCCAGTGCAACCGTGTGCGACCGCTTCGGCACCCTCCTTGTGAGCCGCCTCGACAAGCTTGCTAGCGATTGGGTACCGGGCTAGAGCAGTTGAAAGTGGGTAGCCTTCATACAGCCCATTGGCCTTTATGCTGCGGAAGACAAACTCTTCAACGAACTCCTTTCGAGCATCGACGTGGATGTGTTTAATGACCCCTAGCAGCTTCGCCTTCTTACCTATCTCCTTTAGTTCAGTTGGATCCTGCCCAACGTCTACGGAAAGCGTGACCACATCAGACTTGTACTTTTCTTGAAGCAGGCGAATGACCACGCTAGTGTCGAGACCGCCGCTATAAGCTAACACAACTTTCACATTTCCGCCACTTGTTGTTATAGGGGTGAAAATAAAAAGTTTTAGTTTAAAAGCTAACGTTCGTATGGACAGCAAACCAACGTCCCGATAACTTTTTAGAAGTAGATTTAAATGTGATAGTTGAATCTGGATAGGAATATCGTATGAAGAATAATCACAGCAGAAACAACAAAACTAGCTAGCCGTGGTCCGATGGAAGTTGTTGTTAAACTAAGTGATGAACTACGTGAACAGGCGGGCACCAATACAATAAGGGTGCCCATAAACGAGGACGAAACTTTAGACACCTTATTGATGAAACTTAGCCGAAGATATCCCAAGTTAATCGAAACTTTGCTAGATCCAACTACGGGAGAAATCAAGGGGGAATATGAGATACTGCTAAACGGCAAGCGAACTAGAAACATCCGCGGTATATACACCAAGCTCAAGCACAAAGATGAGGTCGCGATTTTGCTATCCAGCGCGGAAAGCGGAAAAACAATCCTCTAGCGTGCCCCAGTCCTTAACCCAGCTGGGTCTGAAACCCGGGTTTAAAAAACAAGTAATTTATGGCTCATGAGATAAAATTTGTGGCGTTAAGTAACGATTTATCAACATCACTTATTCGAGAGTTTATCTAGATTATCCAGTAACTTCAATATAAATTGACCACAGAGCTTATACATCCTCTTCTTACCAACACCTATGAATTTCACAATTCTACATTATTGCATTGCTCGCACTTGATGGGAGACGAGAGACTATTCCCAACCGGGTTATTCCACTATTTCACAAAAAGCAACGTTCGCCCCTGTCTAGCATGAGTAAAATTCTTAGCCGAGTTTTATCTGCCACGCATTTGAGAAAGCGAAGAGATTACTCTTTCAATAAGTTGAGCCCTAGTTCAAAAGCGCGAACATTTACATCAATTGTCTTGGAAGGTACGTTTTCCCGTATGACCTGCTTGAGAGTCTCTATTGAAACTGGTAGCTTTCCGGTGGCCGCCAATGTACCCAGCATAACGACGTTCAGCGTCCTGACATTGCCGGCCTGCTGAGCCAATGATGTGCCGTCTATTTCAATCACCTTACCACCAATCTTTTCAACTGATTCTTTTATGGACTCATTGCTCGGATACTTCGCACGACCTATATTTACGTTTACGGGCAACCATGCATGGGTATTCGTCAGCAACAGGCCACCCTTCCCCATGAATTTAACGACATTCCTAAGCCCCTCCAACGGCTCCATTGCCAACACTATTTCGGCACCGCCACTGGGTATGAGTGGCGCGTTAACATCCTTGCCAATGCGGACGTGACTAGCAACTGCTCCTCCTCTCATCGCTGCACCGAAGGTTTCACCCACACGGGCCCTCAAACCATCCCGTATGGCAGCTATAGCCACCATGTGGGACGCCAAGACACTGCCCTGACCCCCCACGCCCGCTATTATCAGGTTTAAATCCGCCATTCATTCACCTTCCTTTATAGCGTTAACCGGACAAACTTGTGCGCAAATTCCACATCCTACGCAAATTATTGGATCTATGCCCGCCTTATTCTCCTCAACGCTGAAAGTTATCGCCGGGCAACCAAGCGAAACACAAAGCTTGCAACCCGTACAGGTGTCCTTGTCAAGGGTCGTCTTCTTGCCAGCGTACTGCTTAAGTCGCATGGCTTGCAAAGTGCAAACTCCTCTGGACACGATGATCGCGAACTTGTCGCTCTTCAACCCCTCCTCTATCGCCGCCTGCGTGGCCTTTAAATCGAAGGAGTCGGTGGCCCTAACAAACTCGACTCCGAGGGACTTCGCGACGTCCTCGATGCAGAGCATCTTTGCCTCATTGCCCATTGCAGTTATTCCTGTTACAGGGTTCGGCTGGTGACCGGTCATCGCCGTCCAAGAGTTATCCATGACTATGAACAATCCCTTAGATTTGTTGTATACAGCATTTACAATCGCTGGAAGACAGGCGTGGAAGAACGTGGAATCACCCGCCACCGCTATCAGCTGGCCGTCGTTATACCCAGCTCGAAACTCACCTTGCACCAACCCAACTCCCCCACCCATTATGTAGTTTGTATCAAGTGTTTCGTAGGGGGCCTCAATCTTGTAGCGAACCGACTCAGTGGAAAAACTGGGTTTATACTCCTTGCCGGCAATTCCATAACCGCCCTGCTCGTAGCAACCAATATCACCGTTGACGATCGGTACCTTTCCGCCTGCTCTCCACATGGCTCGTTTCAAAGCCCAATATGTACCCAAATGCGGGCAGCCAGCGCAAAGCGTGGACGAGCGTGGCGCGACGATCTTTTTAATATCCTCCCTTGCCCTTTCAACCTGCTCATCGACAACGGCTTTTTCCCCGGCAAGCTTTGAAATGGCGTTTGCCGCGACGTCTATGTTTATCTCCCCAACTTGTGGCATGTCACCGGTAAGCCTGCCCAGTATCTCAATATCGGGTTTTAAATCCTTGGCCAGCACCTTAACCTGCAGCTCGACCAAAGGCTCCCCCTCCTCCACAACGAGCACGGTTTTCACGGCCTTCAACAAGCTTCCCACAAGCTTCTCAGGTAGTGGTGTGGGCGTTCCGATCTTTAGGAAGGCTATCTTCCCATCCAAACCCAGCAATTTTATAGCATCGATGGCATAGCTCGCCCCTATGCCTGAGGCTATTACACCTAGAGTTTGACCCTTCCCCAAATCAAGCTTATTCCAGGGCAGCTTCTCGACTATCTCCTTTATCTTAGGCATCTGACCGTGGAGCCATCCGTGTTTGTTGACAGGACTAGGAGGGCCGTAAACATCCCAGCGCCATGGCATCTTCCAGTGCTTATCGAAGACTGGCTTGCGATCTAGCTTCTCTATCTTCCCAAGCTCAACATCTCCTGATGCATGAGAGATTCTAGTTACCGAACGGAGGAAGACCGGGAGTTCTATCTGCTCCGAAAGCTCAAATGAATAACGTGCCATTTCCTTTGCCTCTTGAGCGTTAGACGGTTCCAAGCAAGGAATTTCGCCGTAGTAAGCTGCAAATCGAGTGTCCTGTTCGTTAGAGGAGTAATGGGCATCTGGGTCATCTGCGACGGCTATAAGAAAACCACCCCTCACTCCACCGTAAACAAGGGTCATAAACATGTCCATGGTCCAGTTGAGCCCCGCGTTCTTCATAGATGTTATAGAACGAACGCCTGTGATAGCAGCACCAGCTGCCACCTCAAAGGCTACCTTCTCGTTGGTAGACCACTCGGCATAGAATCCCAATTTTGGTGCGGCTATGGCGAGGGTTTCAAGAATTTCCGATGCGGGCGTTCCAGGATAAGAAGCTGCAACCTTCACTCCTGCCTCGATGGCTCCACGAGCTATGGCCTCGTTTCCCATCAAAAGTACACGCTTACCCGGAGCATCTTCAACTATTGTATCAGCTATTGCCATTCCAACACACCTTTTCTGGTTGTTTTTTTCTGCCTTAAAACCTTTCGACACTCTTTAAAAAAAGCTTTTACCAGCGAAGAATTCTTGGAAATATTAAAAAGATGCCGTGGGATTTAGGTCGTGTGCTCTATTTAGGGGGTAATTCTATTTGGATGAAATTTTCCACAAAGCACGACGAACACATGTGGCTAAGGCCTTAACTCCACGGACTGGATCGGGATAGGTTGGAATCCCGAAATTAGTTAGTTTTGTCCTCTCCTCCATTTCGGCTTTTCCCCCGCCAAGCATCACAGGAACTATTATCTTACCCTTTGAGACGTGTTTGGATATAACATCAGATATTCCCGGCATTGGGTCACCAACGATCACTATAATCTCATCGACCACATTCGACTCACCTAGTGCGTTCAGGACTTCATCATACATTTGCGATGTCGCGCTGCCAGTGAGGTCAAGCGGGTTGCGCAGAATACATTCAGGAGGTAACTTTTCCTTTAGCCTGTCACGAACGCTAACTGGCAGGTCTACGGCACTCATGCCAAGTTCCTCACATGCATCTAGAGCTAGAATGCCTGAACCGCCTGAGCTAGTTATTATGGCCACATTTTTTCCGCTTGGCAAGGGTAGACCGGCAAATGCCTTGCAGGCATCATAGAGTTCCTCGACGTTTGATACCCTCTGTATACCGGCCTGCTTGAACACCGAATCAAATATCGCGTCCCTTCCAGCAAGGGAGCGTGTATGGGATGCTACAGCTTCAGCGCCCTTGGCTGTACGCCCGCCTTTCAAAATTATAATCGGCTTTTTCTTAGCGGCGGTTCGAGCAACTTTGAAAAATTTCCTCCCGTCCCTGACGCCTTCGATATATAGAGCGACGACTTTCGTTGCGTCGTCGGTTGAGAGGTATTCGAGTAGTTCAGTTTCATCGACATCGCATTTATTGCCCAACGCGACTATCTTATCTATCCCTATCCTGTCGTCGTCTGACCAGCAGGCGATTGCGGCCAAAACTGTGCCGCTTTGAGAGATCACGGATATAGGCCCCCTTGTCTTGACCAATGGCCAGCTAGCGCATAATCCAACTGAAGTGCTGTTTACTCCTTGACAGTTCGGCCCAACGATCCTTATTCCGGCTTTCTTTGCTGTCTCTACCAATTGTCGCTCCAGCTCGGCTCCAGATGTTCCGGTCTCCCCAAACCCACCAGATATAACCACCGCGGCCTTGACTCCTTTTGTACCACAATCGGATATTACTGAAGGAACAAAACGCGCTGGAACAATTATGACGGCAAGTTCAACTTCGCTCGGAACATCCTTTATGGATGTGTAACACTTTATTCCCAAAACGTCAGGTGCTTTGGGGTTTATCGGATA
Organism: Hadarchaeota archaeon (SeqCode); assembly: GCA_964446015.1. GTDB lineage: Archaea > Hadarchaeota > Hadarchaeia > Hadarchaeales > Hadarchaeaceae > Hadarchaeum. The sequence goes on along the minus strand of CAYUMT010000033.1, from coordinate 925 downwards.
AAGACTCCCCTTGTACCCAGCGTCCATTATGTTCCTGAATATTTCATGGCCGAGTTTACCCGGCTCACGAGAGGCGCCTATCACGGCTACGCTCGAAGGCTCAAAAAAACTTTTAAGCGACATCATATCACCGGCCACTCTGACCCTATTTTTAGGCCAAGACGCCTATCAACATCCAACCCGACCTCCATTGCCTCTTTGGTGACCTCTTCCTCGTCTATCGTCTTTAACTCTCGTCCCTCCATAATTATCCTCCCATCTATTATCACTGTATCCACATCGGTCCCATAAGCGGAGTAAACCAAGCTAGATATCGAGTTTCTAACCGGTACGATGTGGGGATTTCGTTGGTCCACAACTATTAGATCTGCAAGATTTCCACTTTTGAGTGAGCCTATCTGCTCACCCCATAGAGTCGCCTTAGCCCCGTTCACAGTCGCCATTTCTAAGACGGTCTCCGCTGGAAGCACCTCTGGGTCGAGCAACCTTCCTTTATGAATTATCGCCGCCAACCTCATCTCGCGCATCATGTCATACACATTATTGCAAGGTGCGCCATCGCATCCAAGCGCTACGTTTACCCCCGCCTCAAGCATCTCTGGAACGGGCGTGAACCCAGATGCAAGTTTTAGATTACTGGCCGGACAATGACAAACCGTTCCCTTTGTCTGGCGGAGTATCTCAAAGTCCTCCTTTGGAATCCAAACCCCGTGTGCATATATCACGTTAGGTCCCACTATTCCGCAATGGCGCATGAATTCCATCGGGGTCATGTTGAACTCGTTGCGGAGGTACCTTATGTCATCCTTAACTTCGCCGAGATGGATGGTAATCCCAGTCTTGTACTTGCGCGCCTGTTCTGCGATTTCTTTATAGAAATCCACGGTACAGCCTCCAGGCGTGCGCGCGCCGAACCCAACGTGGA
>CAYUMT010000032.1:0-15630 GCA_964446015.1 Hadarchaeota archaeon (SeqCode) | reverse complement strand
AACAAAAGCTTTATATAGGAGTATATTTGTTATAAATATAACAAGTGAATCAAATGCGAAAAATTTTACTCGTTTGGGACGTAAAAACACGCGGCTCTCCTGCCACGTTTTTCTACCGTGCCCTCAGTGGCTATGACTACCCGACGAAAAGCGGACGGAGCCACTCGCCGGGAATACTCGATGAGCTGCCCGAGGATGTTTGGGAGTTTATAAACAGGAGTACCTTACTTATTGAGGAGGAGTACGCAAAAATGGTTGAAAGAATTTTTAGAGAGTTCAACGAACACCTAGTTTGGTACAAATTCTTGGTCGAGGAGAGATGATCACGTGACTGAAAAAGAGATTAAGCTTGTCGTAGCCGAGAACCGCCACCAGAACTATGTTAACCGGGGCTTCGCTTTGGTCGATGATGCCCTGATGAAAAAGATAGGGATAAAGCAGGGTGACTACGTTGAGATAGTCGGCACGCGCTCAACTGGGGCAATCGCCGTGAAGGGTGCCTCGGAGGACAGAGGTCTTGAGATAATCAGGGTCGACGGCATGATACGCCACAACGCGGGTACCTCGATCGGTGAAAAGGTCGTGGTGCGCAAAGCCTCGGTGAAGGAGGCAAAATCGGTCACCATAGCTCCGACCAACCCGAACGTTAGACTGATGATCAGCGGTGAGGTGATCAAACGCAATCTGCTGGGTAGGCCCCTGTCAAAAGGGGATCTGATCTCAGCTACCCCGCCCGAGGAACATATGGAGATGATGGGGGACCTAGAGGAGTTATTGGGCGGTTTATTCGGCAGGGCATCGTTGCCGTTTGGACTTGGGGAGATAAAGTTCATGGTCACGAACACTAACCCAAGTGGGATAACCCTAGTAACCGACATGACGGAAGTTCAAGCGCTTGAGCAGGCGGTTGAGGTAAAGGAACTCAAAGTGCCGGTCGTGACGTACGAGGACATAGGTGGGCTGAAGGAAGAGCTCCAGCGCGTGCGGGAGATGATCGAACTCCCGTTAAAACACCCGGAACTCTTCGACCGGTTGGGCATTGACCCTCCGAAAGGGGTGCTGTTACGCGGTCCACCGGGCACGGGCAAGACCCTTATAGCGAAGGCCGTGGCAAACGAGTCCGGCGCTAACTTCATCTCAATAAACGGTCCCGAGATAATGTCCAAATGGTACGGTGAGTCGGAGGCCCGCCTCAGGGAGCTCTTTGGGCAGGCAGAGAAGAACGCTCCCTCGATAGTCTTCATCGACGAGCTAGACGCGATTGCTCCAAAGCGTGAGGAGGTAACTGGCGAGGTTGAGAGAAGAGTTGTGGCGACGCTTAATACAGCCCTTGATGGTCTAAAGTCCCGTGGCAGGGTAATCGTCATCGGTGCGACAAACCGCCCAAATGCACTGGACCCCGCGATACGCCGTCCCGGGAGGTTCGACCGAGAGATCGAGATTGGCGTGCCCGACCGAGACGGGCGCAAGGAAATCCTTCAAATACACACGCGGGGCATGCCTTTGGCCAAGGATGTAGACCTTGAACATTATGCCAGTATTTCCCATGGATTTGTGGGGGCGGACCTTGAAGCCCTTTGCAAGGAAGCAGCGATGAGCGCCCTGCGAAAAATTTTGCCCGAGATTAAACTAGACGAGAGGGTAATCCCACCTGAGACCCTGGAAAAGCTACAAGTCGTAAAAGAGGACTTCGACAACGCCTTGAAGATGGTCGAGCCATCCGCGATGCGAGAGGTGTTGATCGAACTTCCAGACGTTAGATGGGAGGACGTCGGTGGTCTGGATGAGGCTAAGCAGGAGTTGCGCGAAGCTGTTGAGTGGCCCCTCAAATATCCGGACGCATTCAAACGCATAGGGATCGAGCCACCACACGGTATCCTGCTCTACGGTCCACCGGGCACCGGCAAGACCATGCTTGCTCGCGCAGTGGCAACCGAGAGCGAGGCCAACTTCATCGCCATAAAGGGGCCGGAATTGTTAAGTAAGTGGATCGGGGAATCGGAGCGTGGGGTCAGGGAAACGTTCCGTAAGGCGAAGATGGCTGCCCCAACGGTTATCTTCTTTGACGAGATAGATGCGCTGGTTCCCAGAAGGGGCTCTGGATTTGGGGACTCCCACGTCACGGAGCGGGTCATAAGCCAGCTGCTGACCGAGCTCGACGGGCTGGAGAAGCTGGAGAACGTCGTGGTAATAGGTGCCACGAACCGGCCCGATCTAGTCGACACCGCCCTGCTACGCCCAGGCCGCTTCGACAGGTTGGTGACGGTATCAGCCCCGGACAAGAAAGCCCGATTGGAGATCCTAAAAATCCACACTAAGAATATGCCGCTGGTGAAGGATGTGGATCTAGGCCTGCTCGCAAAGGAGACGGAGAGTTACTCCGGCTCAGACATCGCCGCGCTCTGCAGGGAAGCAGCGATGATCGTGCTGCGGAAGGACATAAGGAGCAAAGAGGTCAAGATGGAGAATTTCCGCGAAGCTATTAAAATGGTAAGGCCGTCGATAACCCCTGAGACAATTAAAGCTTACGAGACCTTTTCAGAAAGAAAAACGAAGCGCGCAGCGGAAGAGGCAACTGGGATGCACTATTAACCTTTTAAAGATGTAATTCCAACTTATGGCAGGGGTTGGAGTTTGGTCCAAATATTAGTGAGCAAGCTTCGTTCGATAGGCGTGATTTCAGACCGTGGTCTACAGATAGGTAAGCTTGTCGATGTAATTTTTGACGAAAAGGACGGCAAGATCCTTAACCTCGTGGTAAAACCGTTTTCCAAGGAGACGGTCGGGAGTGCGGCAAAAGATTCGAGCGGAAACGCTCTATTGCCCTTCAGCTCCGTGATGGCGATTAAGGACTATATAGTAGTTAACGAGAGGGTATTGGCTATTCAGCAGCTAAAGGCCCAACCTAGGGCAGTACCGGAATTACCGCCTCGGATAACTGAGAATCCGCAACCAAACCCGTCGGGTACCTCACCACCCGAAGTATAACCTGGTGGCGAGCTCCTCGGGCAAGCCAGCCGCTTTTATTTTAGCAGCGGTGGCGTCGACATTGTACCCGACCCGCATGAAGATGATCTCTAGCTCTTTTTTAAAATTCAGCAAGGCGTAACTGGCCCGCGGGTCGCGATCGCGTGGCTGTCCAACCCCTCCCGGATTAACCACTAATTTTCCCATAATCATGCGTTTCATTGGCATATGCGTGTGGCCCAGCAATACTAGGTCCGCATCAGCACCCTTTGTTACCTCGGCCATGTCGCGATTTGAAAAGTCTGGAAAAACGTACTCATTGAGGGGATTTCGTGGGCTGCCATGAACCATGTAGATCCTATGGCCGCCGATTTTGAACTCAAGGTGAGTTGGAAACGTGGCCAGATATTCCAAGTTTTTTCGATCAATGTTGTTTAAAGTCCAGTTAATGGCATTTGCGGCCCGGTCGTTAAATCCACTGATGTCCCCAGTCACGGTCGCGTAATCGTGATTTCCCATGACAGACCTTATTCCCTTGGATCTAATGACCTTGATGACTTTGTTTGGCTCGGCTCCGTAGCCGACCAAATCGCCCATACAAATTATCTCATCCACCCTCGGCATGTCCCTTAACACAGCCCTGAGTGCAGCTAGATTTGAGTGTATATCGGATATCACTCCAATTCTCATTAAACCCCCCGGTTGAAGTCCATCTTTTTATATGTAGGATTATCCGCAATAAAAACTGATTATTTCATCCACAGCTTCAGAGACCCCCCTTCCGTGGGAAGAACCCGTCACCCTCGTGGAAGCCAGCTTTACCTCTTCAATCGAATTGGCCACGGCGTAACTCAGCCCCGCTACCCGAAGCATCTCCACGTCGTTCAAGCCATCGCCTATCGCGGCCATCTCGACCGTGGGCACCCCAGTTATCGAGGATACCTTCTTGAGTGCGTTGCCCTTGTTGATGTCTGGGCTCTTGAGGTGGATGGCAAAACCGAAGTCCATAGCAAAAATCGGTAGGCGCTCCTGTTCGATAACCCTACGCACATCCTCTATGGGAATGGTCCTTTTTAGTGTAACTCCGGTCAGGCGATCGTGTGAACTCCTGGTCTGCTCAAGCTTTCCGAAAGCCCTCTCCAGCGCTGCGAGCCCTCGGTCCGCATTAAGTCTGTCGCCCAGTAAGTACTTCTGTTCGGTCGCTTGGTCGAAGACCATGCCCCCATCCTCCGCTATTAGAGGACCAGATGTGCCGATCATGATGGCCGCGGCCTCTGCAAACCTGAAGATATTGCCGGTCGCTATCACAACGGGAATACCCGCGCCCTCCGCCCTCCGTATTGCCTCAACTCCAACGGTGTCCAGCCTTCTATCCCTGAACGTTAACGTGCCGTCGATGTCCACAGCAATGAGCCTGATCAAAAACCCACCGCTTAGTCCTTTATCCCTTGTTCGGTTATCCTGAAAACTGCCTCCCTTTCGGGCAGGTTCGGGCTATCGAATATCCTCGCGATTCGCCTCTGCTCCTTGGATTTCCGGAGGTAGATGCGAGTTGTGGCCGAGTGGGCCAACACGTGCCCACCTATCGGACGGGTGGGGTCGCCAAAGAATATGTCCGGCCTGGCTTGGACTTGGTTTGTCACCAGGACCGAAAGGTCGTTCAAGTCCGCAATCCTGTGCAGGGTCATGAGGTGACGGTTCAGCTTCTGCTGTCTGCCCGGCAGCGACTCCCTACCGGAGAACTCTGCCCTGAAGTGAGAGGTCAGCGAGTCCACCACGATCAGATGCACGTTCTCGCTCTCGACTATCTCCTCGGCCCTCTCAGTCACCAAGATCTGCTGGTCGGTGTTGTAAGATCTCACGTAGTAGATGTTCTGCAAAACCCTCACGGGGTCGAGGCCAAAGTTGAGCGACATGTCCCTGACGCGCTCCGGTCTGAAAGTGTTCTCCGTATCTATGAAGATCGCCTTTGCGTCCAACCCCTTTTGTTCCCTCGGCAGCTGAACGTTGACGCAGAGCTGATGCGCCAGCTGTGTCTTTCCCGACCCGAATTCGCCAAAAACCTCCGTGATGGCCTGGGTCTCTATCCCCCCACCGAGAAGGTCGTTAAGCGCGTCACTTCCCGTAGTTATATAGCCGATCTTCTCACGTCTTTCCAAGATCTTGTCCGCTGTCACGAATGTGCCAAAGTCAACAGCTTCCCTAGCTGCGGATATTATCTTTTTGGCTTGAGTTTCGCCTAATTCAGCGGCCTCGCATAACTCTGCCACAGCCGCAGCCGCGATGGACTCGATTGTTCGGTAACCTGCTTCGCGAAGCTTTTCGGCGGTTGCCTCGCCAACTCCGGGAAGGCTATCAATCGATTTTTTTATTTCCCCCGCCAGAACTATTCCCCCTTACATTTTCACGCCATTTCTTTTAGCCTTTTAAGCATGACGCTGGCCTCTTGCAGCGGATCAGGCACTCTAACCTCGGAAGCCCTGATTTCGATTTGGTCGAAATATCTGTCGCGCCTAGTCGTGCCGTAAACCAGCAATTCCCGCCCAACTAGCTTCAGGTCATGGTAAAATTCCGCGATATCGGGTTTACTTTTAAATGCATCAGAAACCTGCTTTGAGGTCATCCCCAAAAGGCGCTCCGCGACATCCCCGAACATCACCGCGCGGATGTTATCAGTTCCATCGTCCAATAGGAGGCTGATCACGGCGCGATGTTCGGGCAACACCGTTTTTCCACAAGCTTCACAAGCTAAGGCCGTCTCGGTGCCCGCAATGGTCCGTCCGCATTCGGGACACACGTCGAAAATTGGCCGGCGATGGAAAACCTGCACAACCGTGCCCCTCACCTGCACCTGCATTCCTTCTCCCTCTATCTCCGCTATCCCCAAACGTCTCCCCGGCCTAGCGACGGCTTTGATCGAATCTACCTGGGGTAGCTCCACATCCGGGCTTAACTCGAGTTTCCCCTGTTTGCCAAGGTGAAGTTCCGGCTGCCCGAGAAGGCCAAGTGTTGTATAACCGTCGAAAAGTTTCACGGCATCTCCAACCTTCAGGCGTTCTGCGCTGGCAGCATGATCCTGCCAAAGCGAAACCCTGATAGTTCCCGACTCGTCACCCACTAAAATCGACGCGACTTTTCCCTTAGAGCCATCCGGTCGCGTGAACTCCCTCGAGGGCGAAACTTCTGTCACCCTGCCAACCACCTCGATTGAGTCATCGTTGGGTTCGATTTCTCCGATTTTCACTGGTCGAGGACCTAGTTCGGCAACCTCCACGCCGGGTGGGTTGATCTCGACTTTAGTCGATTTTCCGACATGTAGTTCTGGCCTGCCCCCTAGACCGGCACGAGCATAGGCGTTCTGCAGTCTCAAGACGTCGTTTACCTTAACCCCTTCGACGAGGCCCGCGGAAATGTCCCAAAACGATGCCCTAATTGTCCTTGTATCATCTGCTAGGATGACACTCGCAACCCTGCCGGTGGATCCATCCGCTCGCTTGAACTCATTGGTGGGGAATTTTCGCCTAACTCTGGCCACGAGGTCAACTGAGCGCATGTCGGCTTCGACCTCGTTTAACTTGAGCGGCCTTTCCCTTACTTGGGGTAAATCTGGAACGTCTGAAGGATTACTAATCAGTCGACCGCCTGAACCCAAGCTCAACTCAACATTTCCTCCAAGTCCGGACCTGACGTTAGCGTTCTCAAGTAGAACGACCTCCCCGCGTTTAAGACCTTTTGCAAGCTCCGCCCATTCATCCCAAAGCGATACTCTTACCTGTCCGCTCCCGTCCATGATTAAGAGCGTTGAGACCTTCCCCGTCGTCCCATCCGGTCGATCAAAAGTCCTGATTTCGCTGGTCGCGGCAACCCTACCCACGATGTCAACTTCTATCATCTCCAGCCTCAAATCGGCAACTTTAACTCTGGCCTCAACTGAGGAAGGAAGGTCCCTAGCTCGTGTGTCATCAGGATTCAGGATGAGCGAGCCGCGCGAACCAAGGCTGAGCTCCGGCCGCTTATCAATCCCCTGCCGAACGTATGCATTCCTGACCTTGATGACATCGCCCTTCTTCAGCTCGCCCTCCTTCAAAAGCGACGCCTTATCGTTCCATAGAACAAGTCTTATCTCGCCGGTCCTGTCCATCAGGGTCAGGCTTCCAACTTGCCCCGGTTTGCCGTTCGCCCTTTGGAACTCCCGCGGTTCCCGAACCCGTGCGATGCGGGCCAGTATATCGGCCTTGGACATCCCGGGGATTAAGTCCTCTATCTGCAAAGCTCGGACCTCCGGCTCCTCACGCTCAAAGACTATCCCGAGCTCGCGCGCGATGATGTTGGCCGCGCCCTCTAATGTCACAAAACCGCTCAGCTCCTCCTGCTTGCCGCGAATCTTGGACATCACTTCATCGCGACTGAGATTGGAGGTCTCCAAAATTTTCTGTACCATTTGCTCGAAATTCATGCTCACGCCCAGCCCTGCAATAATTGCTTTCCGAAGCTTATAGGTATTTTGAAAATTTTGACAGGGTGAACTCACCTATAGGTGTCAAGTATGATTTACAAAGTCAGAAAAATTTCACTAAAAAATTTGTGAGGTCTTACAAAATGTCGCCTGACTTAACGATTTTTCTCAAGTTCTTTTAATATCGCTAGAGCGCGGTCGTAGCTGACCATTCCCTCTTCCACCATTCGCCTTGATACAATATCCACCAGCTCGCCTGACGCACCGGCAGTCACTGCGATGTTCCTGGCGTGTAATTTGAGATGGCCCCTCTGGATGCCCTCCGTCGCCAACGCCCTCAGGGCAGCCAAGTTGTTGGCCAGTCCGACCGCTGCCATTATCTCCCTGAGTTCGCGTGCAGATTGGATTTTCATTATCTTTCGGCAGACCTTTGCCACCGGGTGAACCGCGGTAGTCCCACCAATTGTACCAACCGCCACGGGTAACTCGATTTTCCCCATTAGATCACCCTCAGGTGTTCTAGACCAATTACTCAGCGGCTTGTAGACGCCTCCCATAGCTGCGTAAGCGTGCGCCCCCGCCTCTAGGGCTCGGGTGTCGTTTGCCGTCGCCAACGCAACCGCGATCACTCCGTTCATTATTCCCTTGTTGTGGGTGGCACAGCGAAATGGATCGGCCAAGGCGAAATAGTAGGCTTGCAATATACCTTCGACGACTTCCTCGCCGCCGAGCGCTTCCTTGGAGAAAATGGCCTTCGCGCGTGACAACCTGTAAACTGCCAAGTTTGAGACTATCCTTAGATAGACCCTTCCTCCTGTAATTTCCTCCACGATGGGCGCTACGGCCTCGCACATGGTGTTCACGACATTGGCGCCCATTGCATCCCTTACGTCCACAAGCAGGTGAATTATCGCCATCTGCCCGATCGGTGAGTTGACGACCCTAGTTTCAAGCCCTACGGCGCCTCCCCCCAGCCTCACCAAAACAGGATCCCGCTCGTTTGCCTTCGCCAAAATTCTCTCCTTTTCCTTGATGACCCTTTCCGCCGCGGCCAATGGATTCTCGACGTCGACGAGCTGAATCTGACCTATCATTATCGGCAAAGTACTCTCCGTGTAGAAACCCCCCTTGGTCCTAGCCATCTTGGCAGCGTTCGAAGCCGCAGCCACCACTGACGGCTCTTCGATTGCCATTGGGACGAGATATTCCACGCCGTTTATCAGAAAATTCGGCGCGATTCCCAATGGTATTTCTATAGTGCCAATCACGTTCTCAATCATTCGGTCTGCTTGTTCTATACCTAGGGCACCAGTTTTGCGGAGAATGTTCGCCTCATCATCCGTGAGCCCCGCGAGATCCTTTACCTTTTTCAACCTCTCCTCTGGGCTCAGCCTGTAGAATCCTGAGATTTCGGATGATTTGGCCAACACAATCCCCTTAATCCTGTTGTTGGCTAACTTAAATCATATAACGATGGAAAATACCGTCAACGACTGGGGCTTGGATTAAACCTTCAAGCGCTTGATCAACAGCCTAAAGTTAGCGCCGTCGATGGACCAGTCCTTCATATAGCCTTCTTTCGACACATCGTCCGCGCGGCATATGCGGAGATTTCTGACGCGAACCTCCCGAGAGATGTAATCCTGCTGCATGCTAAGCAGCCTTAAATCCACCTCAGACGAGACGCCGATATCCACGTCAACCTGCTCTTCCATCGCAAGGTCCATCTCCTTTCGCATGGTCTGGAGCCTCCTAACCAATTCCCTCGCCATGGCCTCGGCCTCCAGCTCGGGGGTCATACGAGTGTCCAAACCTATTTTGCCGAACTCTGTTTGGACTAAGACGAAACCGTCTGGGGCTTGCTCCTCAAAGCTTACCATATCATGAGAGATGTTGAGTTTGTGACCTTCAACGTTGAGGCCGATGAAGCCTTGGCGGTCAAGCTCTTCCTTTAAGCGCGTAGCGTCCATTTTAGCCAAGGCATCCATAGCCTGCTGAGCAATAATGCCGAGTTTGGAGGCGAAGCGTTGTTCATCCATCTTGACCTTAAAGCTTGAATCCTTAAACTTCTCTTCTGGGCCCAGCAAAACAAGTTCTTTGGAGTTCAACCGGGCTCGCAAGAGTTCCTGCAATCCATTTATGTCAGCCAATGTCTCCCGTTTGGAAGCCTGTACTGTCGCCATTCGCACCGGCCATCTCAGCTTGAGCTTAGCCTGCTGCCTTGCCGCGGCTCCGGCTTCCACGAAGGACCTGATGATATTCATTCCCCTCTCCAACTTTACGTTCATGGCCGACTCTTCAGGGGTGGGCCAGGGCAGCATGTGCACGCTTTCCGGCCCGGCGGGATCAATCGATTTGACAAGGTCCCGGTATATCGCCTCGCTTATATGTGGTGCAAATGGGGCGATCAACCTCATCAGGACGTGCATGGCCTGATAAAGTACCACATATGCGGCGAGCTTTTTTGGATCCTCCTTTTCTATCCAGACCCTTTCCCTTACCAAGCGTACATACCAGCGGCTCAGGTCCTCCATGATAAAGTTTGATAGGCAACGGACGGCGCCATGTAGATTTAAACCCTCCAAGGCCACCGTTACGTCCCTTATGACGCTGTTAATCCTGGAGGTCATCCACAAATCCTCCGATGTGAAACTGGGTAAAACACCCGCCATGTCGACCCCTTTCGGGTCAAATTCGTCAAGTGACATGTAAGTTGTGGCAAAAACATGCACGTTCCAAAGTATCCCAATCACCTTCTGCACGATGTCGACGCCCGCCCAGCTGAACTTTAGGTCTTCCCAGGGGGGATTTGCTCCGAGGACGTAAAGGCGGAGAATGTCCACCCCATACTTATTTGCAACATCCTGAGGGTCAACCACATTGCCTAGAGACTTCGACATCTTTCTTCCACGTTCGTCGAGGGCGAATCCATGCATCAGTGCCCTTCTGTAAGGGACCTCATCGAATGCCGCGACCGATACCACCTGTTGGCTGTAGAACCATTTTGTCACCTGGTCTTCGCCCTCAGTTATGAACCTGCTTGGCCAAAGCTTCTCGAATAAATCCTTACTCTTGGGATATCCGAGGCTTGCCCAGGATGCCACGCCCGAGTCAAACCATACGTCCAGCACGTCCTGCACGCGCTTCGATACTCCCCCACACCTTTTGCATCGAATCTCCACTCGGTCGACGTGGGGACGGTGCAGGTCGATGTCGTCGATGGGGTTCAGGGACAAATTCTTCAGCTCATCGAGGCCCCCGACTATCGTAATCCCCTTACATTGCTCGCACTCCCAGATGGGCAGTGGAATTCCCCAATATCTCTGGCGGGAGATGCACCAGTCGCCTACGGATTCCACACCGTTCGCGTAGCGGATTGCGACCCAACTCGGCACCCAGTTAACTCCTTCTTGGTTCTTCTGGAGGATCCTGGGCTTGATTTCCCCAACTTTCAGGAACCATTGCTCGGTGGCCCTGAAGATGAGCGGGGACCGACATCGCCAACAGAAAGGGTACTGGTGGGTTATCACGCCCTGTTTGGCCAGCACGCCCTTTCTTTGCAGGTCCTCAAGTATCAAGCGGTCGGCTTCCTTGACGTACAAACCCACATACTTTCCGGCGTCCTCGGTGAATTTACCGTCCGGACCAACCGGGCTGAAGATCGGCAGATTATATTTCACCCCTACTGCAAAGTCCTCTTCCCCGTGCCCTGGGGCCGTGTGAACGCAACCTGTGCCTTCATCAAGCGTAACGTGCCCCCCGCAGATGACCCTGTGGTGAGCGACGTATTCATTCTGCTTTGGAACCTCATCCAAGAGCGGATGCTCATATCTGAGACCTTCCAGAGATTTACCCTTGACTGAATCCAAAATTCGGTAATCGTTAAAACCCAGTTCCTGCATGACTTCTCCGGCCAGAACCGTAGCCAATATGTAGATATCCTGTCCGACGGCGACCCTCGAGTAATCGTAATCTGGGTTGACGCAGACCGAGACGTCAGCTGGTAGGGTCCATGGGGTGGTGGTCCATACAAGCAGATATTCGTTCTGACGATCACGGAGTTTGAAACGGGCATAAAGCGACGGGTCGCTTGCGTCTTGGTATTCCCCTCGAACTTCGTGCTCCGCCAGGGCTGTCTCGCAGCGTGGGCACCAATGTATTACCCTTGCATCCTTACCCAGTATTCCGCGCTCGTACGCGCGCTTGAGAGTCCACCAAGCGGACTCTATGTACTCGTTTTTGAAAGTTATGTAGGGATTATCCCAGTCCATCCAAACGGCGAGTTGCTTGAACTGCTCGGTCATGAGCGCTACATGGTCAGTCGCCCACTTCTTGCACTGACGTATGAACTCCTCAACGCCTATTTTCTGCTCGATATCCTTTTTCGTCTTTATTCCCAGGGCCTCCTCAACTTTGACCTCGATCGGTAGTCCGTGGCAGTCCCAGCCCGGCTGGCGTAGGACGTTCAAACCTCGCATCGTATAATATCTGAGGATGGAGTCTTTGATTATTTTGTTCCAAGCGGTGCCGAGGTGAATCGAGCCGCTGGCATATGGCGGTCCATCGAGGAAATACCAAGGTTCGCCGCCCTCGCGCAGCTTCTTCACCTTCGCGTATACATCACTGGATCGCCACCATTCCTGAATCTCGCCCTCATTTTTTTTCGCGTCATATACCTTTGCAGCCGTCTGAATCATCTATTAACCCGAACCTAATTCGAGTTCGCCCCTAAAAATCTCGTGGGCTAAGATTTTTATTGCCTTGGGTTAACCAACTACTGACTTTTGGTGGTGAGGTTGTTCAGCTGGACCGATTATGACCCGCATAAGGAGGGGCTTCAGACAGTCTTGAGTCCGGTTGAGGCAGACATAATTGTGGTTATGTGGAGGGAAAAACGCGCGACGGCAAGGACCATTCAAACTCTGTTGGGCAACAAGAGGAAATTGAAGCGAGCGACCGTAAACTCCGCGATGAAATCACTATGCGGGCGCGGACTGCTCACGTCCAGCATAACTAAGGGCAAGGGCGGGCTGAAGTACGTCTACAAGGTCAAGATCTCCAGGAGAAAGTTCGAGAGGGAGGTTGTGAACAAGGTCCTCGACAGCCTGCTGGGCTGTTACGAGAAAACTTCTAAAAAAATTATTCGCGAGAAGATCGGGGGCAAAAAGTCATGATAGAGGCGGAAGAACTTTGGGTTGAGAAGTACAGGCCTAAGAAGCTGGGCGAAATAGTTGGTCAGGAGGAGATAGTAAACAGACTGCAGAGCTTCGTCGAGAAGAAATCGCTTCCGCACCTCTTATTTGCTGGTCCGGCTGGCACGGGAAAGACGACGGCTGCCCTTTGCATTGTGAGGGAATTATTTGGGGAATATTGGAAGCATAACTTTTTAGAACTGAATGCATCAGACGAGCGAGGTATCGATACCATCCGAACTAAAGTGAAGGATTATGCTCATACGCGGCCAACGGTGGGTGTGCCATACAGGATAATACTCCTAGATGAAAGTGACGCTCTTACTGCCGATGCTCAAAATGCGCTGCGCCGAACTATGGAGATGTTCACGCAGGGCACGCGTTTTATATTGGACTGTAATTACTCGAGCAGGATAATCGAGCCGATTCAATCCCGCTGCGCGATATTCAGGTTCAGGCGCTTGGCCGAGAAGGACGTGGAGCACATGTTGAAAAGGATATCTAAGGGGGAGAAGCTCACTTTGACACCTGAGGCCGTGAGCGCGATAGCCTACGTGAGCGAGGGTGACATGAGGAAGGCTATAAACACACTTCAATCGGCTGCGGCTCTGGGGAAGAAGGTGACAGAAAAAGCGGTCTATGAGGTTAGCACGGCTGCGAAGCCGGAGGAGGTCAGGCAGATGCTTGAACTCTCTCTCTCGGGAAAGTTTGAGGAAGCGCGGACAAAACTTCAGGAGTTGCTCATCGACAGGGGGCTATCTGGAGAGGACATCCTGGATCAAGTTCATCGGGAGGTCTTCAACCTCAAACTGACAGAGCGCTCTAAGGTGGAGCTGTTGGACAAACTCGGGGATTTCTCGTTCAGACTAATCGAAGGAGCGAACGAGAGGATCCAGCTGGAAGCCATGCTCGCACACTTCTGTTTAGTGGAAAGTTCAAAATCCTAGTTCTTCAAAATTTTTTCCAAAAACTCTTTAACTTCATTGACGTTTCTGAGGAAGAACTTTGCATTTGACCGCTTACTTTTTCCTGAAACCAAGACAGTTATTCCTCTTTTTTTCAGCGCCAGGAACGCGTCTTCATCGGTTTTATCGTCCCCTATATAGATAGGTGTGAGGTTCTCTTTTGGATCTATGGCCTTGATTATCCAGAGGACGGCCTTTCCCTTATCCCAATCAATGTCTGGCCTTATCTCAAAAACTTTCTTGCCACGAGTAACCCTAATCTCACCAGAATTTACGTGGGGGTTTATCACATCGTAAAAAATATTTTTTAGTTCTCCGAGTTCTCCTTTTTCCACTAGTCGGTAATGGATGCTCGACGTTAGACCTTTGTCCTCCACGATCACACCCTTTATCCCCCCAAGATCTTTCCGCAGTCTTCTGCAAATCTTGTTGATAGTAGGGCGAACGTTCTCGGCCTCAGGCCTGGTGAACTTCGCCCCTGGGCCATCAATTTCAAGGCCGTGGTTTCCCACATAATAAATGCCATTTAAACCGATTAGTTTCTTCACTTCTGGCAAAGATCTGCCGCTTATTATGCCCACTTTGAAGCGTTCGGTCAGGGACCTGAGAAGCTCCTTTACCTCTCGGGTAACGACCGCTAGTTCGGGCCTTTTCGCTATCGGGACTAGCGTGCCGTCGTAGTCTAGGAGTAAAATTATGCCTGCCCGCAAACTTTTCTCAAGGTTTTGCAGCTGGTCGAGAAGGTTCTTCACCCATATTCCCCAGTATTCGCTTGATGTCCTGAACTAAAACTTAACGTTAAATTAGGGTTTCATGAATGCGACCTCTTTAGCTATCACCTGCCGCCGCAGGGGTTAAATCTAATAGAGTAGAGTTTCAGCTTGAACAAAATGTTGAGAAGGCTGACTGATTACAGGGGGACGGTTGGAGACGAGAAGATATCACAGATTTACAGGAAGAGCAGAAAACTTTACAAAAAACGCTTCCTGCACATCAATGCTACCTCATACGGGGGCGGGGTGGCCGAAATGCTGCAGAGTATCGTACCCATTATGAACAGTATGGGTCTTTATGTTGGCTGGCGGACTTTGGTTGGCACTCCTGACTTCTTTCGCGTGACGAAAAAGTTTCACAACGCCCTCCAGAGCGATGCTATCTCGCTCACGCAGAATAAAATAAACGTGTATGAGGAAACAAACGAGATATTTTCAAAGTTCACCCACATAGATCATGATGTGATCGTGGTCCATGACCCTCAGCCACTGCCGATGATAAAGTTCTACAGAAAGAGGCAGCCGTGGGTGTGGAGATGCCATATCGACCTCTCGAGGCCCAATCGGAAATTGTGGGATTATCTCAAGGGCTTCATCTTGCAGTACGATATGGTGATTTACCAGACTGAAGAATTTGCCGCTAAAGGCGTGCCCGGAGATCATCGGATAATGAAACCCTCGATTGACCCACTGTCCATGAAGAACATGTCCCTTCCAAGGAGTACCATCGGGAAGTACCTAAAAAGAACAGGCGTTGACACAAAAAGGCCGATAATTTCTCAGATCTCACGCTTTGATAAGTGGAAGGATCAGTTGGGGGTTTTGAAAGTTTTTGAAAAGATCAGGGAAGAGGTCGACTGCCAGCTCCTTCTAGTGGGAAACATCGCGCTTGACGACCCGGAGGGGCGACAGATATACGGGCAGCTTCTCTCTAAGGTAAAGGACAATAAAGACGTGCTAATGATAATGGGCGCGCACGATATTACGGTCAATGCCATCCAAAGGGCTTCGGATGTCGTCCTACAGAAATCTATAAAGGAAGGCTTTGGTCTTACAGTTTCGGAGGCCCTCTGGAAGGAAACTCCAGTGGTTGCATCAAATGTAGGGGGTATCCGAGAACAGGTAATAGATGGTGAAACTGGTTATACCGTGAACCCCTTTGATTACGACGGGGCAGCAAAGAGGGTGATGGACCTACTTTGCGACAAAAACCTAAGGGAGAAGATGGGTAAAAGGGGTAGACAATACGTGAAGGATAACTTTCTGATCACGCGCCA
>CAYUMT010000031.1:0-15688 GCA_964446015.1 Hadarchaeota archaeon (SeqCode) | reverse complement strand
GCTTGCCCGTGAGCTGGACCACCACCTCGTTCCCCGTAGCCCAGTGCATTAGCTGGGGCGTTATCAGCTCGCTCGCATGCTGTGACATGCACGCGCGTACCTCGGCGCCATGGCGCATGAGTTCCCGCGCAAGCTCGGGGCACTTTACAACTGCCACACTACCTGTGATGCAGAGGACTATCTTCCGCCCTTCCAGCTCGCCGCCATTCGTGCCTTTGATGTCCTTCGACGGATGCGTGCTATCACCTTTAGTTAAACAATATTTTTGCGCTTTAAAACATGTCCCTTTTTTTGCCGATAAATTAATGCGAATTTACGCTAAACTGTTATTCTTAGAATGCTTGATTTTTCCGTGCACATCCATCTCGCCGTAGCGGATTTTTATGGAGGAGATGGGTTTTCCATCCTCGGCCAAGACAAACGGGACCTCCACGATTTCGATTTGGTTGAGGCCCTTTGCAGATCTAAGCCCGTTTAGCTCTTCGGCCCGCGGCTTGGTCTCTAGGCTGACCACTATCGCCCCGACCTCCCTGTCAATCACGGCAGGGCCAAATGGGTCGTTTATCACGTGTATCTCAGTTCGACCTAGCCAGTCCTTCTGACGCAAAGAGTCCAGGAGCTTCCACAACCTGATGGCGAGGGGCTGGATGCCCACCGAGTCCTTCATGAGCAGCTGCTGCATCTCGTCAGAACAAATTCCAATTGAGACGCGTTCCCCCACTTCGAACGCCTTTGACATCAGCGCCAAATGTCCGTCGTGAAAGTAATCAAACGTACCACCGACTACGACCTTTTTGAATTTCAATTTTTTCACCAGATCTTTAACCTAGCGTCCGCTTGAGATCAATCCATCTCTTGATCAGCGTACGGTGCGTGAAAGACTTAGCCTTCGATCCCAAGTAATCTGCAACGATATGCCCGTCGCCAAGCAGATAATACTTTGAAGTGGTCAGTCCCTCCAACCCGACAGGCCCCCTAGCATGGATCTTCCCCGTGCTTATCCCGACCTCCGCGCCGAAGCCATACCTATATCCATCGCTGAACCTCGTTGAAGTGTTGAGCATGACGCTTGATGAATCGACGCCGGTGAGAAAACGTAATGCATTTCTCCTGTTTCGTGTGACGATCGCGTCCGTGTGCTTGGACCCATATGCATTTACGCGGTCTATCGCCTCATCAACGCTTTTCACAACCTTTATCGAGATTTTTAAATCCAGGTACTCCGTGCGCCAGTCCTTCTCAGTGGCGAGCTTGGCCCACGGCAGTATTTTCTTTGTCGCCTCGTCACCCCTTATCTCGACTCCGGCGCCCCGATAACGCTCGCCCAACTTCTTCAGAAATCGCCCGGCAATACCCTTGTGCACCAGAAGTGACTCCACGGCGTTGCAGACCGCCGGATACTGGACCTTCGCGTCATAGCAAATTTTGACCGCTTGCTCCAAGTCCGCGTTGGCATCCACATATATGTGGCACAAACCTTCTGCGTGGCCAAGCACAGGTATGCTCGTGTTGGCCTGAATGTACTTGACGAACTCCTTGCTTCCCCTTGGAACCAGCAAGTCTATCAAATCATCGAGCTTGAGCAGCTCCTTGACCTCCCTCCTCGCCTCGATGAGCTGGATCCATCCGGAGGGTATTCCGGACCTTTCGCTCGCATCTCGGATCACCTTAAAGAGGGCTTCGTTTGAGTACTTGGCCTCCTTGCCGCCCTTTAGGACCACCGCATTGCCGGATTTTATGCACAATGAAGATATCTGGGGGAGCACATCCGGCCTTGCCTCAAATATCGCCCCGATGACGCCGATGGGGCAGGAGACCTTGTAGAGCTCCATGCCCCGGTCAAGCTCCATCGCGTAAAGGGTCTTGCCAACTGGATCCTCCAATCTAGCTACACTGCGGGCCATCTCGGCTATGCCTCGCAGTTTGTCATCCGTCAGCTTGAGCCTCTGGAGAAATGCTTTGGATATCCTGCCCCTATTTAGAAGAACCCCGGCGGCCTTTACGTCCCTGGAGTTGGCCGCCAGTAACCTGTCACCGCTTTTCAAAATTTCTGAAGCTATTTTTAAAAGCGCGGAATTCTTAACCTTTGATGGAAAGTTCGCCAGCTTGAGCGCAGCCTTGCGAGCGGCCATTGCCTTTGAGACGACCTCGCTCATGAGCTACCCACCTTGGGAATGAAAAGAGTCCCAATGTCATCGCATTCGACTATGCGCTCCAGCACCCTCTCCTCGGCACAAGCCGCTATCACGACTGGTATCCCAGCCTCGGTGGCCATCTTGGCCGCGGTAAGTTTAGTTATCATACCTCCAAATCCCCCGGGCGACTTTCTTGCGTACTTTTCCACATCAGCGACCTTCTCGACGACCCGGACCAACTTACCGCGCTTGCGCTTATTCACATAGTCCATGTAAACCCCGCCAACATTGGAGAGCACAACTAGCAGGTCCGCCTTGGCACCGATCGCGACGTGCGCAGAGAGGATGTCGTTGTCGCCTACCTTTATCTCCTCCAATGCAACGCTGTCGTTCTCATTCACAATCGGCACGACGCCCCACCTCATCAGAGCCGACAGCATGTTCTTGAAATTGTTGTAGCGCCTGGAATCCCTGAAGTCCTCGGCCGTGAGCAAAATCTGAGCTACCGGCTGCTGGTATTCGCCGAAGTACCTGGAGTAGACCTGCATCAGTATTCCCTGCCCGACAGCGGCGGTGGCCTGCAGCGATGACATATCCTCCGGCCTGCGATCTAGGTTCATGCGGCCGACGCCGGCCCCTATCGCCCCGGATGAAACTATGATCACTTCATTTCCACGTGCGCGCAAGCCCATGGTATCGGAAACCAACTTCCCGATCCTCTGCGGGTCGAGTCTCGAACGTCTGTCGGTGAGGCTGCTGGTCCCGACCTTAACGACAATTCTCTTCGCCTTCGAGAGCAGCCCCCTTGGATTATCCTGGTCTATCATTCAAACCACCGTGAGCTTTTTAAGCTGCTCCATTACTCGCTTCCTTATCAAATCGACACCAAGCTCCTTATCCACCATATTTCCCCGCTTCAACAGTGGAACGAGTAGCTCCGAGGTCTTCCCGCCACAAGACGGACACTTTGACGCATGTGCATTCGCCGGCAAGACGACGTCCGTTAGACACTTTGAACATCTCCAGACCTGCTTACGCCCGCCCAACTTGCCCCTCTTGGCCACTGGCTTTCCCTTGAGTTCCACTATATCCATCGCGAAATCAATCGTCGGCGCATTGCTCAGAGCGGTCCCTATTCCAAACCCATCTACCCCCGCCTTCACGAGTTCGGTTATGTTTTTGTCGTTGACCCCTCCCGACGCGATTATTTTAACACGCTTGTGTCCCCTGACATCTAGTTCCCACCTGACCTCCCGAATTATTTCTGTGAAATTCCCCCTCCTGGAACCTGGGGTGTCAAGCCTAACCCCCCATAGATGATCGCCCAGAGCCTCCGCAGCCATTACCGCCTCAGCCTTTTCATCATAGTATGTGTCCACAAGGGCGACTCGCTCAACCTTTCGCGGCACAACTTCATCAAATGCCAGCCAAGCCCTGACCTGATCTCCGAATACTATCATCAATGAATGGGGCATGGTCCCGACTGGATCTTTTTTTATCTTCTTCGCGCCGCTCAGGCTTGAAACTCCATCGAAACCGCCTATGTATGCCGCCCTGTCTATCATCGGGGAAAGCGCTGGATGGGCGCGCCTTATGCCGAAGGATATGAGCAACCTATCCCATGCCAGTTTCCTGAACCGAGCCGCCATGGTGGCTATCCCGGACGCATGACAGAGAAGCCCCAAAAGCGGCGTTTCCAATTCGCAAAAATTTCCGTACGGACCATCGATGAATGCCACTGGAACCCTGAAGCCATTGTAATCGTATGGGCGAAAGACGGTGCCCTCGGGCATGGCGTAAACATCGACTGGAACGCCCTCGAAGAGTTTTGCAAGTTCGTCGGTCCCACAGATAACTCCCCATGGCCATCCCTCCGGGAGGCCGCCGACCGTCACCTCGGCGACAACTCCGGTCCTGTTCAAGCCCTTGGCCTTTAGGACCTCATTTGTCCTGACGAAGTAGATGTCGGTGGTTCCCCCGCGCTTTATCTCCTCATCTGACGAGACGTTGAAGGTTCTCATTTTTCCCAACCCTCAATTATTTCATTAGATGTTGTAATCTCGGCGCCGTAAATCCTTTTCATGTAGTCCAACGCATGCTCGTAATCCTTCTTTTCCGGAGATGCTGTGCAGTCCCTAGGCACGACCACCCTGTACCCATGGAAGAAGGCCCCTGCGACGGAGTTCTGTATGCAGATGTCGGTGACCACGCCAACGAGGACGAGTTCCTCGACTCCCAATTTCCTGAGGTGCCCATCGGGCTCATCGCTGTAAAAGATGGTGTATGTGTGCTTTGGAAAGACGGGCTCGCCCTCCTCAGGCCTTAGTTCTGGAACCATTTGGGCTCCCTCAGAACCAGCTATCGCGTGCTCCCCCCATACTTTCATTTCAGGATCTTCAGGTGAATGGGCATCACACACGTAGATTACCGGGATGCTCTTTACCCGGGCCGCGGCGATAAGATTTCGTATGTTCGGCACCACATCCACAGCTCCCTTAAATCCGAGCTTGCCGGTCACGAAATCCTTAATCATGTCAATGACTACGATGGCAGTCTTCAAATCTATCCCTATTAATGATAATTTCGATGGTTTAAAATCAAGGTGTAAACACACTCAAACGAGATATCTCCTTGGCATTTCAAACGACAAATTTTTTGGAATTCAATGACCATCGCATATTTTTACCATACAGCCAAAGCTTGGATGGGTCTTAATTGAAAAAAATCGAGATGTTGAAGAAGGAACTGGGTAGGCAAGGACTAGATACATTTCTATCATTACAAAATACTAGGTACTTCACTGGAACCACGGCTGGGAAGGCCGTAATCGTCCCGTTTGAGGGCGACCCGATCCTGATATGCAGCAGGCTCGAGCAAAGCCAAGCTATCATGGACAGCATGGTACGCGATATCAGAGCCTATTCGAGCTGGAAGGCCCCACTGCAGAGGGGGGAGCGGGTTTTATTCCTTGAACCCTGGCAAACGATCGCCGAGTGCCTCAGGGAGCTTGGCGCTCATGCCGTCGGTTATGATAAGGCGAGTAGGGGATTGATAAGGAAGTTAAGGAATGTCCACGCGGCAAGTTACGAGGAAAAGCTAGGGATATTGCAAAACCTGAGGATGATAAAATCGAAGGAGGAGCTGAAAATTTTACGAATGTCCGCCAGCATCGCCGTCGAGGGGATGAACCGCGTTGCGGAATTAATCGAACCCGGCAGGACGGAGCTTGAGATAGCAGCGAAAGCTGAGTACGTGATGCGCAGGGCGGGGTCAGACGGAATTCCCTTTCAGACGATTGTTGCGTCTGGCAGGAACTCATGGCTGCCGCACGCTTCCGCGACAAAGAAGAAACTCGGAAAAGGAGAGTTGGTTGTGGTTGACCTAGGTGCAACTTTCGACGGTTACGCCTCCGACATGACGCGCACGTTCGCCATCGAGCCGACCAAGACACAATCAAAGTTGCTTGAGATCGTCAAACGTGCACAACTAAAAGCGCTGAAAAAAATCAGGGATGGCGCGAAAGCTAAGGACGTGGACGAGGCGGCTCGAAGGGCAATCGCGGGAGCTGGCTATGCCAAGTTCTTTACCCACGGGAGTGGTCACGGCGTGGGACTGGAAATCCACGAGGCCCCCAGTCTGGCGCCCATTTCGGAGGACGTCCTGAGTTCGGGTATGGTTCTAACCGTGGAACCGGGCATATATGTGCCGAAGATAGGAGGGACACGCTGGGAAGATATGGTTTTAGTTAAGCCAAAAGGTTACGAGTTCCTAACCCGTTAG
This sequence comes from Hadarchaeota archaeon (SeqCode), assembly GCA_964446015.1. GTDB lineage: Archaea > Hadarchaeota > Hadarchaeia > Hadarchaeales > Hadarchaeaceae > Hadarchaeum. The sequence continues at coordinate 9,773 of CAYUMT010000031.1, read as the reverse complement.
TTTAATGGCAAAATTAATCAACGTGTATCAAAAGTGTCATTGCGAGATTCTAATATCCCTATTAATTTTTTTACTAAATTTTGCTAATAATCATGCATCTTGAAAACAACCGTTTTATAGACCGATATTTTAAACCCACAACTGAGATAACCTGATCCAAATTTAGCAGGATAAAAATATCTATCTACTTCTTACTCATTGGTATGTTTGAAAGGACACGTGAGTATGAAACTGAGCTAGTTTATAAGGACGGGAAGTTGTGGCGAGTAATTTGAAAGAATCCTTGATAGGCTAGACTTATTTCAGAGTTTTCTCCCATATCTTGTGTTCCTTGGGTCAACGACTCATTTTTGCCTGGCTAGTATCTTTCGGGTCTCCTCTTTGTAGCCCTCGACATTTGGCTGGTCGAAAGGATTTACGTCAAATAGATATCCCAAGTAAATGGTCTCCATCATCTTGAACTGTAAGAACTGGCCTACTGAATACTCCGATTTGTCTGGTAACCTTATCTCCATGAAAGGTCTCCCATCCTTTTTAAAGGCTGACTTTGTACCTTCCAGTATCGCACTCATTACGTCAGCCAAACTCTTACCCTGTATCCCATGAACGAGTTCAGGGTATCCTTCCGCCATTGGCACATTTATTTGTGAATTGCTATTTTCAACGCTTACGAAAGTTGTAAGCTTGTCGTACGGGCCTCCTAGATAAAGTTGCACTACGGAATGCAAATCCGTAGAGCCTATTGAAACGGTAGGAGTTATACCGGTGTTTACCCTTAGTCCTTTTTTGTTGAACTCCTTGCCTATACTTTCAGCCAACAATTGTCTGCACCACTTACCTATAGACTCCAAATCTTTCGAGAATAGAAACAGATCTGATATGTTCTTTCCGCTCCTATAGTGGAGGTACTGGACGGACGCACTTATCGCTGCAGGGTTCTTTTCTAAATCACCATCAATACAAGTTTCCCTAATTGATTTTGCTCCGTTCAATAGGTGTTCAATCTTTATCCCTAAAAGTCCAAGTGGAAACAGACCTACGGGTGAAAATACAGAGTACCTTCCAACGACCTTCTCCGGTATTTCCAGAACGTTGAACCCTTCTTTAATGGCTAGGTTCCAAAGTTTTGAGTCCTTATCGGAGGTGACAACAACGTGATTTTTATAATCATTTTTATACTGCCGCAATCGGTCGATGAGTACTTGGAAATTGACTATGGTCTCTGTTGTAGTCCCGGACTTGCTTATTACATTTAATACTACATTCCCTCGTTTTTTGAGTATGGGCTCGATTAATGTAATTATAGTTTTGAGAAGGTCTGGATCAACCGTATCTGCATACAACACCTTGGTTGATGGATTTAATTGGTTGTACTGCCGGCCCAGAACGGCTTCCTGAACCGCTATCGTCCCTAAATTGCTGCCGCCGATACCGACGACGATGAGGCATTCCGGCTTTAATCGTTGCTTATCCTCAATGCTTTGCTTAACTTTATTTAACATATTTTCGTCGTCAAGCAGTTTAATGGGAGCTTTTGCATCATCATAGCCTTTTGAGGTATGGCTCCTCATGTTTTTGATAAAGGGTTTTAACTTTTCAGCCGTTTCCAGAATGCTCTTTTGGGGAATCATCACGTTTTCAAAAGAAAATTTTATATTTTCCATCCAAATCATCTCAGAATTATCTTGTTCGTGGCTCTTTGAATACTTTACCTCACTCATTTGGATCCTTTATTCTGAGCTGACTAAACAGTCTAGAGAAGATGATCGAAATTTTAGGAAAGATGAGATCTCATTATTACAAGACTTGGTAAATAGGATTTCTTGGGTATCAAATCTTTCACTAAAACAACCTAGCTCCAATAGTTATAAAATGATTACAAACAAAATAGAGTTCAAAGGGAGAACAATGACCGGGGAAAAGGATGTAATCGTGCCGCTAGACGTGCCCGAGCAGATGCGGAAAAGATATATCGAGAATTACTTGAATATCACCAGAAAAAGCGGACGATTGATGCTCTTTGCAGGGGATCAAAAGGTAGAGCACTTAAATGACGATTTTTATGGGGATGGAATACATCAAGATGATAATGAACCAGAACACCTTTTCAGAATCGCAAGCCGGGCGAGAATAGGTGTTTTCGCCACTCAGCTTGGGCTGATTGCCAGATACGGCATGAATTATCCTAATGTACCCTATCTCGTGAAACTGAATTCCAAGACAAATCTTGTTAAGACCTCCCAAGCCGATCCATTCAGTCAGCAATGGTTCGATGTCCAACAGGTAGTGGATTTTCGCGATAAAAGCGGACTAAATGTATTAGCGGTGGGCTACACCGTCTATCCTGGAAGTGAACACGAGGCGGAGATTTTACGCCAAGCGGCACAAACCGCCTACGATGCACACCGTAACGGTCTGATAACAGTATTATGGATGTATCCCCGTGGTAAGGCTGTAAAGGACGAGAAAGATCCCCACCTGATCGCTGGCGCCGCTGGCTTGGCAGCGTGCCTAGGCGCCGATTTTGCCAAGGTGAACTATCCTGAAAAGAAAGGATATAAATCAAAGGACATACTCAAAGAGGCAATTCTAGCCGCCGGCCGTACCAAGGTTATTTGTGCGGGGGGACCAAGCGAAGATGTGGAGCTGTTTCTAAAAGACCTCCATGACCAAATCCATATCAGCGGAGCTGCGGGAAATGCGACAGGTAGAAATATACATCAAAAATCATTGAGGGAAGCTATCCGAATGTGCAATTCTATTTATGCTATTACTGTGGAAGGGAGTAGTTTGCAAGAAGCTTTAAAAATTTATTATTCAAAATAATGAGGTATGTCCACGAGAAAACTGGTCTTGTTACGTCATGGACAGAGTTTATGGAACTTGGAGAACAAATTTACCGGCTGGACCGATGTAGACCTTTCAAAGCAGGGTATTGGGGAGGCGCATCAGGCGGGAATGCTGTTAAAGTCCGAAGGATACGAGTTCGATGTGGCCTACACTTCTTTACTCAAGCGTGCAATCAGAACGCTATGGATCGTTCTCGATGAGCTTGACCTGATGTGGATCCCGGTTCATCGCTCGTGGAGATTAAACGAAAGGCATTACGGTGCGCTTCAGGGCCTCAACAAGAAAACTACCGCTAAAAAATATGGTGTTAAACAGGTTCAAATATGGCGGCGCAGTTACGATATACCTCCCCCCGCGCTGTCCAAAAAAGACCACAAGCATCCAAGGTTTGACCCGCGTTATGCTCGACTGAAGGAGGAAGAACTGCCCAGCACGGAGAGTCTTAAGGATACCCTAAAACGCGTTCTCCCATACTGGCATGAGGAGATCCTGCCGAGCTTGATGCAGGGAAAGAGAGTTATAATCTCAGCGCATGGAAACAGCCTTCGATCTTTAGTCAAATATCTTGACGACATATCCGACGCAGATATCCCTAACTTAAATGTTCCCACAGGCGTTCCACTAGTTTATGAATTCGATGATAAGTTGCAGGTGAAAAGCCATTATTACTTAGGGGATAAAGAAACTATTGAAGGGGCTACGGAATCTATAGCCGGGCAGATATCGTAGGTTAAAAATTAAAGAGGAGCATGAAATGCCTAATATGGAAGCCAAACAGGATTTACTTTCCAATCTCCCACAGGGCCTGATTGGGCTCGGAGAATTAGCTTACAACCTCTGGTGGAGCTGGCACCCTGAAGCCAGAATGCTCTTCAAAATGCTGGACCGTCAAATATGGAAGGAGAGTCGCCACAATCCAGTAAAGATGTTAAAAGAGCTTCCCCAGGAAATCCTAAATTCATCTGCAAATTACCAAGATTACCTAAACTACTATGATAAGGTTTTAGCAAAGTTTCATGAGGAGATGGCAAAAAAAGATGGTTGGTTCCCTAAAAACATCGCTGGCCCTGAATGCCAGCCCATTGCTTATTTTTCTGCAGAGTATGGATTACACCATTCCCTTCCCTTTTTCGCTGGCGGATTGGGGTTCTTAGCAGGTGATCATGTCAAAGAATGCAGCGACCTAGAGGTGCCTTTAGTGGCTGTTGGCTTCATGTATTCTGAGGAGTATTTACGTCAGAAGATTCGTGCAGATGGCTGGCAGGAAAACACCAGCGAGGTCTTCGATAGGGACGCTGCTCCGATAGCAAGAGTTCTAAACGAAAAAGGAGAACAACTAACGGTCAGGGTACCCTTCATCGATCCCCCGATTCATGTTGCCGTATGGAGGGTGGTGGTGGGTCATATACCCCTCTACCTGATAGATACTGATGTAGAGGCAAATGATCCCTGGAACCGGTCGATATGCGCCCATCTCTACATCGGTGATATTGAGCAGAGATTACGTCAGGAAATCGTCCTTGGCATAGGTGGCAGTGAGGTTTTAAAAACTCTGGGAATCAGACACTCCGTGCTTCACCTTAATGAAGGACATCCGGCCTTTGCCATTTTGGAGAGGATAAGGGAGAGGGTGGAGGAAAAGATGAGTTACGAGGAAGCTGCTCAGCAGGTTCGGGCCACCACTGTTTTTACGACCCACACACCTGTTCCCGCAGGACATGATGTCTTCCCGTTTCGTCTAATGGATAAATATTTCAGCCACTACTATCCGCTTCTAGGTCTTAGTCGTGATGAATTTTTCAAACTGGGGATCAACCCAAAGGAACCCACTGCAGGGTTTAATATGACAGCTTTTGCGCTAAGGATGTCTGCTTATCGAAACGGTGTTAGCAAGAAACACGGCGAGGTTGCACGCAAGATGTGGCAAACGATCTGGCCAGGGCTGAAAGATGAAGATATCCCGATTAATTACATCACCAATGGTATCCACGTCCCCACATGGACCGAACCCAAGATGGGTCTTCTTTTCGATAAATACCTCCCGCCTAACTGGCTGGAAGACCATGACAATCCCGCGATATGGAAATCAATAGACAAAATACCCGATCAGGAATTGTGGCAGGTGCACTACTGGTTGAAAATTAAACTGATCAACTTCGTCCGAGAACAAGCGCGTCGACGATGGGTAGAAGACCGGGTTAGCCCCATCAATGTCGTGTCAGGGGGGACATTCTTGGACCCATCGACCCTTACCATCGGCTTTGCCCGTCGTTTTGCCGTATACAAGAGGGCATACCTAATATTTCAAGATCTTGAAAGGTTGAAAAAAATTCTGAATAATAAATGGAGGTCATTACAAATCATATTTGCCGGCAAAGCCCATCCAGCCGATGACCCAGGGAAAAGGATTCTCCAGCGGGTGTTTAACTTCGCCCATGATCCTGAATTAGGGGGCAGGATCGCATTTGTCGAAAACTATGATGAACAACTGGCACAATACATGGTCCACGGAGTAGACCTCTGGCTCAACAATCCCACACCACTCCTAGAAGCCAGTGGTACCAGCGGGATGAAGGCATCTCTGAACGGTGTTCCTCACCTAAGTATTATGGATGGTTGGTGGGTGGAAGGATTCAACGGCAAAAACGGCTGGTCATTTGGCGGGAAAGAAGTCGTTGAAAATATGGATCAGGCAGATGCCCAAGCCATATATCAGATTTTGGAAAAGGAGGTCATCCCTCTTTACTACAAGGTCTCGGATGATGGCATACCTCATGACTGGGTAAAAATCATGAAGGAGTCGATAAAAAGCAATGCTCCAAAGTTCTCCGCAAGGCGGATGGTCAAGGAATATATCACGAAGTTTTATGCAAGTGCATTAAAAAAAGCATAGATCCAATATACACGTTTTCCTTTATCACCTGAGCAATCGGGTTAATAAGTGATTTAAACTTAAAACCAAGGTTGTGACACCTATGACTAAATTCGGCTTGTCGATGCAAACAAAATAAATTAGGATAGATATTGCCAATATTTAATCCCAAATCGGTGGACACAAACAGATGCAGTTGGTTCACACAGCCTCAGTAACCTAATGTTGTGAATTTCTGAAATGGGAATAATCCAACTAAAGGTAACGGAGATGGCATAGTAGTTAGTCTGGTTGGAAGAAGTGACTACAAGATATTTTCATTTAGAAAAATTAAAAAAGCTTACCTACCTCAGAACTAAGGAACTTCCGATATTCCTTGTAGTTTTTAATTACTCTCAAAAAAATTAATTTGTGCCCCAAAATACAGTAAAGTACATGCATGTTCCCTTTTTTTGCCCTGAAAATATGATTGCCCTTAATGCTAAATTCAAACTTATGCATTTCATGGAAATTTTCGGTACCACAATCAATAATTTTATCGATGATATCATCTCTTTCCTCTTTGTTCTTCAAATCTTTCTCAAAATGTTTTGTTATTATTACCTCCCTGACACTTGGCCTTAACGCAGCAAAATGGCTGCTACAGTTAACACAATGATCCTTTTCTTTGTTGCATACCGGGATTTCCATCTATCTCTTGCTCGACTGTTTTGAACTGACTTTTATGTTTAAACAAGTGCTTCCAAAAATTAAAAAACTATCTTTCCATTAAAGACGCCCAGCGAAAATCTAAAAAGTTGGAAATTTTGAGGTACGATGAAAGCTTAAATCAATGTGAGAGAAAAATAAATGTAGGCTGGGTGTTTTAATTATGAGAATTGCATGCCTCGCCTGGGAATCTCTACATTCTGCTCGTGTAGGTGGGCTCGGGGTTGTGGTAACTGGACTTTGCGAGGAGCTGTTTAAGCGCGGCCACGATGTTCACTTATTCACGATGGCCACTGATCAAACTGACTATGAGCGTATAGAGGGCGTGCACTATCACAGACTCAAGTTTGACCCTGGGCAAAACAGCTTGCAATTTGCACACAACATGTCGGGAGCCATGGTGGCAAGACTGCACGAGGTTGAAAAATACCACGGTGAGTTCGACATAGTTCATGGCCACGACTGGCACGTCGTTGATGCTCTAAACGATTTGAAAAACGAGGGACTCAAGACAGTTTTGACTTATCATTCAACGGAATACGGCCGCAACGGAAACAGGTTCGGCGACTGGTGGGAGTTCAAGGAAATCTCCAACAAGGAATGGTATGGCGGCTACATCGCTGATAGAGTCACCGCTGTTTCTCATTTCATGAAGGATGAACTTATGCTCTTATACAAAATACCGCCAGACAAAATAGACGTTATACCTAACGCGATTGACGCGAAAAAATATGAACTAAGCATAGACCCTGGGAAGGTCAAGAAGGACTACGGCATCCATCCGCTTGCGCCGGTGGTTTTGTTTACAGGTAGGATGGAATATCAAAAGGGGCCCGATCTTTTGGTAGAGGCCGTACCAAAGGTATTAAGCAACCGACAGGATGTGGAGTTCATCTTCGCTGGCGAAGGCTCAATGCGAACCTACACCGAGAATCGCGCAAAAGAGCTTGGAGTCGACCATGCGACAAGATTCTTGGGCTTTGTATCATATTGGACCCACATAGATTTGCTAAAATCATGCGACATCACATGCATACCAAGCAGAAACGAACCATTCGGATTGGTGCTTTTGGAATCTTGGGCAGCCGGAAAGCCAGTTGTGGCCACGGAAGTTGGTGGACTAAACGAAAACATCAACAACTTTGAGGACGGAGTAAAAGTTTACCAAAACCCAGAATCCATAGCTTGGGGAATAAACTATATTTTCAACACTCCGGGCGCTTTTAGAAAACTTTCAGAGTGCGGAAAGCATAAGGTAAAAAGATTTAGTTGGACCAACTCCACAAACGACCTCCTCCATACTTATAAATCCGTTTTGAAACATAATTTATCCTCGCAAGCGCGAAAAAGATAAAATCCATATAACTGATTCACATATTTTCAAAAAAATATCCAGCATGATATATTTCAAATACAAACCTACCAAAAATTAGGAACCGTGAATACCCTTCTTCTGATTTATTTCACATTTTTGGCCACGCTGACAAGGGACCAGGTAATCAAAATTTTAGATAATTGATTTTGTAAACAATTAAATTTACATAGGTTGATTTAACAACTGACATTCTATGACCAAAATCGTTTTTGGAACAGATGGTTGGCGTGCCATTATGGAAAATGAATTCACGCTAAGCAACGTTAAGGTAGTCTCTCAGGCTATAGCGCACTACTTGAAGGACCACGATTTGGCGGGTAGGGGCATTATCGTGGGATACGACACCCGGAAATGGTCGCGGCGTTTCGCAGATGGAGTAAGTGAAGTAATGCTAGGGAACGGTGTTCCCACTTACATCACGGGAAGGGATGTGCCCACTCCCGTCACGGCCTTCGAAGTGCTCAAAAAGAAAGCTGGCGGGGCGGTAATGATCACGGCATCGCACAATCCACCAAATTGGAACGGTATAAAATACATCCCTGAATATGCGGGCCCAGCGTTGCCTGAAACCACCGAAGAAATCACACAAAACATTGGCCGGGTCTTTCAAACCGAGACGGTGAGGGAGTCCAGCATTCGGAATGGGTTGCAAAACCGTCTACTTCAAGTGATTGATCCTAGACCATCATATATTGAATTTGTTGAAAGCCAAATAGATATGGAAGCTATAAAGAAAGCAAGGCTTAAGGTAATTTGCGACCCTATGTATGGAACATCCAGAGGGTATCTAGATCAAATCTTGCGCGATGCTGGCTGCGAGGTCAAGGTTATCCATGACAAAATTGATCCTGAATTCGGGGGATCGCGTCCAGAACCCCTGCCGGAACTTCTCTCAGACCTAAAAGCCGAAGTTACTGGTCTTAATGCGGATCTGGGCTTGGCGACTGACGGTGACGCTGACCGTCTGGCCGTCTATGATAATAATGGAACCTACATGGCAGCTAACCAGCTATTTCCCATGCTCTTTAATTATTTGGTTGAGAGCGGCAGGTGGGGAGGAGTTGTTCGCACCGTGGCTACAACTCACCTCGTGGACCGTATAGCGGAGAGGTACGGGCTTTCTGCTTATGAAGTGCCTGTTGGATTCAAATATGTGGGTCAATACCTACGCGAAAAAAACGTCGTCATAGGGGGGGAAGAAAGTGGTGGCATCGGTTTTAAGGAACATATACCCGAAAAGGATGGGATCTTCACAAGCGTCAAAATAGCCGAAATGATAGCCAAAGCCAAAAAATCCCTCCCGCAGTTGCTCGACGAGATACAATCTAAATATGGACCATGTATAAACGGGCGAGATGAGATTCCCTGTAAAGATGAACAAAAACAAGTTGTTATGAAAAAATTATCTTTAGAAGTTCCTGCCCAAATCAACGGCTTCGAGATATTGACAGTAAACAGGATGGACGGGATAAAGTTAATTTTAAAGGACGGGGATTGGCTGCTCATCAGACCTTCGGGAACAGAACCAGTACTCAGAATTTATGGTGAATCAACAAACAAAAAGAAGTTAAAGGAGATTTTAGATCAGGGCAAAATTCTCGTTAGGAGAGCACTAAATGAAGGGGCTAAAATTGGATAAGAAAACCGTGCAACGTTTGTCCATAGTTTTTATTATTATGACGCAGCTATAATAAACAGATTAAATTCCTAAATCTGATAGCGAAGATCCCCTTTCCGGCGTAAGTCTTACCTTTATTGGATTTAATAGGACGAAGTATTCCTTATTTTTTTCTAATTATTATCTCTGCGTAGGCTAGCGTTTCCTTATGCTTCTTCTCGAAATCCTTTAGTAGTTCGACGATTTTCTTCTCCAATGAATCCAAATCACGTCTTGGTATAAACTCAACTTTAGTCAACTCAACGTCCGGCACAAAATCACCGTTAGTTATTAGAACTTATTGTTATTAA
>CAYUMT010000030.1:0-16048 GCA_964446015.1 Hadarchaeota archaeon (SeqCode) | reverse complement strand
GATACAACGGTGTTTGCCGATATTGCTGTTGCCATAGAAGCTATCATTAAGGCTGCAATCACTATTGCTAGTTTCTCTTTCACTTATTCATCTCCTTTATTTTTACGAGTTTAACTTGATTCGGCCGCTATTTAAGCGTTTCGAGCCGAAATAATCCTTAAACTTTGATAAAAAAGCTTAAATAGCCCCTCTAACTACGTTGAACGCCAACTGCCCTATCGACAATTGACGTAAAAACAAAGATCGAGTTGTTATTGGAATTTGCAGGTGAATCACGATGACCTCTGCTTTATTGCCTTAAAGAAGGTTATAAGTAAATACACTTATATGATGATTTTCACCACTTAGAAGGGGATAAGTTTATAAGGTAAAACGCTTTATTTTAACTCGGTGGGTATATGGGCACCGTCAAAACCACGATAAGCATCGACGAAAGGCTTTGGAAAAATTTTAGCATACTTGTAATAGAGGACAAAGGGCACCGTAAGAAGAACGACGTCATTGAAGACCTTATTAAGGAATACGTGCGCAAAAAAAGCAAAGGTGGCAGGCGAAGATGGCTACCACTGAAAGTGGTTCGTACACGAAAGTAGAAGGAGGAAATCTCAAATCCTCATTGTTTACCCATCCCCTCGAAAATTAACTTATATATTATAAAAATAAATATATACAATATACATACAAGCAAGCCAAAACAGAACTGATGGCCCACTTAAGACCAAAAAACCTTTATTTCGCTTAATTACGCACTATACATTCCTAAAAAACTCATTTTAGAATAAATAGGACATTAAATACTTATTTTAACGTAAAAAGGGATTTCAGGGCATATTTTTGGCTAAAGACGCTAAAACATGCGGAAAAACTGAGCCAGACGCACAAAGCACAAGAGGGTTGTGCGCTGGTTCTATTGTAGCTCCATTAATTATCTGGCATTTTATGGCGAGCTAGAGCTGGTGGGTTGATAAAACCCCAGGGGGTGATATGAATGAGCATCGAATCCAAGATGGACCCAATGCTCGGATTGCGGAACAGGCTTTGGAAGGTCGGTTTCAGCCGAAGCGGCCACCATGTTTTACAAGCATGAATCCTGCAGTAAGTTCAACGAACAGGTCAGAGCACAACTCTGGCACCTAAGGTAGTGTCTTTTTAACCGCGCTTCTATACGCAAAAATACCCCAAGATATGATAGAGGAGTCAATGCCTCCTTTAGATGCACGAAATTGGCTGTTCCCATCCAAGGGAAGGCTAATCCCATACGACGGCGGCTCCATGCTTCTCAGCAACAACCGCATCAAACGCTACCGCTCGCAGATAGCCTGAAGATATGTTCGGTGAGGGGTGTGAAGAAACTCGAGCGAGGCGACCATCTCCTCCAGCCTTAAACTTCGCAAAATTCATGAGAAACAGGTTGAAGAGAATTTTATGCCAGCTCGGCCTAAAGCCAAGGGATTGACGAAGTCATTTTACGTCGCCAGAGATTTTTGAATCAATCGTTTGTCCCAGTCCTGATCGGGAGCCTAAAGTGCTCCATGTTAAAAAATTTCAACCTAAAACCGCTTCACAACCCTTAGGGGAAAGATTAAAAAACCCCACATCGTAGTCAATTCATTGCCAAATAAGGCGATTGTGATGGTCAGCGCTAGATTACCTGCAACGTTCGTGTGCCTTTGGGCCATGTGGATCGTCCTGACGACCTCGCTTGGTCTCCAAGAGTTAATAGTGGGCGCCGTGGTTTCGGCCTTCGTTGCCGTTCTCTCGTACAAGCTCCTATTTTACAGGGGGATCGCTGAAAAACTACACCCTAGGAGATTGGCCTACGCCATCGCCTACGTGCCTGCCTACATCTGGGCTGAGATCAAGGCACACGCCGTTGTCATGTATCTAATTCTGCACCCCAAAATGCCCATAAAGCCGGGCATCGTCCGCGTTCCCACTAAACTCAAGACGGACTTTGGGATAACTGGCCTGGCTAATGCAATAACCATGACACCTGGAACCCTCAGCGTGGAGGTCAATGAGGAGGAGCCGTCGCTGTATGTTCACTGGATCGACGTGGAGTCGACCGAGCCCGAAAAAACAAGCGCGGAAATCGCCAAGCCGTTCGAGCGCTTTCTGAGGGGGATATTCGGATGATATTGATTGTAATCTCAATAATTGTCCTGGGCGCCATCCTTATATGCGCGATACGTGCGATCCTCGGTCCCACAGCCCCTGACAGAGTCGTGGCCATAGATGGGATAACGGCATTGATGATCGCGTTTTTGGTTATACTCGGCGTTTACTACCGAGCTTCAATTTACCTTGATGTCGCCCTCGTCTATGCCTTCCTCGCATTCCTGGGGACACTCGCCATCGCCAAGTATCTGGAGGGAAGGGGGCTAGAAACATGATCGAACTTTTGGCATATGCCCTGCTTGCAATCGGCTCTGCCTGCGCCGTGATAGGCGCGATAGGGATAGTTCGCTTCCCGGACGTATACAACAGGATCCACGCGAACACCGTGGTGGTGGTCGGAGGGTCAATTCTGCTCCTGATCGGCGCAGGAATACTCGGGGGGCTCAGCATCTTTACCATCAAGGTCATTGTAATCGCCATCTTCGTTTTCTTAACAAACCCTGTAAGCTCCCACGCCATTGCCAGGGCCGCCCACAAGTCTGGAGTCAAGCTATGGAAGAAAAGCGTAGCCGACAAGCTGGAGGAGGAGAGACCGTGGTCGAAATCCTGATCCAAACCATCCTGATCATTTTCCTTTTCGTGCTGTTCGTGATAGCGGTTGAGCTCAAAGACCTTCTCTACTCGGTCATAGTGCTGGGTGCGGCAAGCATAACCCTAGCCGTTATCTTCTACATGCTCCAGGCTCCGGATATAGCCATAACGCAGGCGGCTGTTGGGGCTGGCGTTTCAACTGTGCTTTTCATCATAGCGGTGAGCCGCACGAGGAGGCAGGAATAATGGCCCAAGTCAAGCAAATGGCATCAATAGCATTGGTCGTGGCGGTAGGGGTGATCTTGATATCGGCCGTGACCCTCACCGTGCTGCCATTTGGCACCTTCCCACAGCGCCAGATCGGAAGCAACGTAGAACCCAGCGTGGGGCAAAGTTTCTTAGAGGATGCCCCCCAGCAGACTGGCGCCACCAACGTTGTGACAAGCATCGTCTGGGGTTACCGAGGTTACGACACCTTAGGTGAGACCACAGTATTATTCACGGCTGTGGTTGGGGTAATGATGGTGTTCAGAGCATTGGGGAGGGAAGAGTAAATGGTCGGCATGACTGTAATTGTTAAAACTATCTCAAGGCTCTTGTTCCCGTTTATGTTTCTGTTTGGGGCCTACATAGTAATACACGGTCACCTCACCCCTGGGGGTGGATTTCCAGGGGGAGTTATCATCGCTGCCTCCGTGGTGATGCTCATCCTAGCTCACGGCATTGAACGAGCCCAGCAGCGAGTCAGCTTGCTCCAAGCTGAGATGCTGGACAGCGTCGGCGGCGTGGCAGTGGCAGTCATAGGGGTGATGGGCCTTCTTGTTGGAGCGGCTTTCCTCCAGAACGTCTTTCCGCTTGGAGGGCTCGGACAGCTCTTCAGCGCCGGCAATCTTTCGCTGCTCTACATTGGCGTGGGGATAAAGGTCACTGCCGGCATCCTGCTGATATTCTACGCGATGCTCTTTGCATTCTGGGGTGAAAAGAAATGAGTCTTCATTACATATTCGCGATGTTGATGATTACACTTGGAATATACTGCCTACTCTTCAAGCGGAACTTGATAAAACTCATAATAGGCTTATCAGTGATGACCGATGGAATCCACCTGTTTCTGATAAGCATGGGGTATCGTGGAATTCTAGATGTAACCGCCCCAATTGTCACCCCCAATCTCTTCGGCGACCTATCCAGATTTGCCGCTACAGCCGTCGATCCGCTGCCCCAAGCCCTCGTTCTCACATCCATCGTGATTAACATATGCATAACGGCACTTGCCCTCTCATTATCAATCTACGCTTACCGCCACTACGGCACGCTCGACACGTCCAAGCTCAGGAGGCTGAAAGAATGATCATCCCGCACGCCCCTATTTTAGCTATCTTCATCCCGCTTTTCGCTGCCTTCCTAATGCCCTTGATCGGGCTGTTGGCCAGTCGTCGAGGCATCAAGCACGCCAAGGAGTGGTTCGCAATCGCAGTCGTGCTGGTGGAGCTGGGGGTAGTCGCCAGCATGTTTCCAACGATACAAGCTGGGCAGATCATCACATATCGGCTGGGCAATTGGGTTCCACCGATGGGGATAGTGCTTGCAATAGACGGGTTCAACCTGCTGGTGGCGATGATCGTGGCCGGCCTCAGCGCCCTCATAGTGATTTATTCATTTGCCTACATGGAACGCGACACGGGGCTGGACCAATATTACACGCTGCTTTTCCTAGTCCTAGCTGGGATGATGGGAATTACACTAACCGGGGACATATTCAACCTTTACGTCTTCTTCGAGATAATGGCGATCGCCTCGTATGCGCTTGTGGCATTCAGGCGGAAATGGCAGTCTATCGAGGGCAGCATTAAGTACATGATCGTCAGCTCCTTCGGCACCTCCTTAATTCTCATTGGAATTGCGCTGTTGTACAGCATGTTTGGAACCCTAACGATAGCCGACCTAATGCAAAAACTTCCCCTCGAGCAAGTTTCGAACCTTTTTGTGCCACTTGCGCTCTTCGTGACCGGGTTCGGCATAAAGATCGCGATGGTGCCGCTCCACATGTGGATGCCCGACGCCTATCAGGCCGCGCCCAGCGCCGTGTCCGCCCTGTTATCCGGTGCCACCGGGGCCGTCGGGGTCTACGCCATGACGAGAGTGGTCTATATGTTATACGGCGCCTTTGGCGTGGGAATACTATTCATCGTGCTGGGCCTAGTATCTATGGTACTAGGGGGGCTGATGGCACTCGTACAGATTGACCTCAAACGCCTGTTGGCATACTCCGGGATCTCTCAAATGGGTTACACCCTACTCGGGCTAGGCCTCGGGACAGTTCTTGGAATCCAGGGGGCACTCTTCCACCTATTCAACAATGCGATCTACAAGACCCTGTTGTTCCTCGTCGCGGGTGCCGTCGTCTACCGCGTTGGAACATCAAACATGGACGAGCTCGGTGGGCTCTGGAAGAACATGCCTAAGACCGCAATCCTCTTTACCATCGGTGGCTTGGCGATATCAGGGGTTCCGCCCTTCAACGGGTTCGCCAGCAAATGGACTATTTACATGGCCGGGGTCGAATTAGGGGAGCTGGGCTACTGGCCCGGATACCTGTTCACCATCGTTGCCCTGATCATGAGTGCCCTGACTTTAGCCTATTTCCTGAAGGCCATAAACTCGATCTTTCTCGGGCCGCGGCCGAAGCACATGAGTGATGTGAAGGAGATCCCGCTCTCCATGATGATCCCAATCGTCATTCTAGCAGCGCTTTGCGTGGTGTTCGGGGTGCTCCCGCAGCTCGGCATAGAAATCGTGCGCCCGGCACAGGAAGCTATTATGAACTCGAGCGGCTATATAAGAGCAGTTTTAGGTGGTGGCTGATGGCGATTGAAGTTATTGGGTTCGGGCCCGGGTTCTGGGGACCCATCATTGCCACCGCTTCGATGCTACTCGTTGCTGCCGTTGGGTGGCTGATAGTAAGAGGTGGGCGGCAGCTTTCCGTGACGAAGCCAAGCCCTGAGAAATACACAACCTACGCATGCGGCGAGGAGCTAACGCCGGAGGAAATCCACACTGACAGCGAACAATTTTTCTCACCAATCCGCCGCGTCTTCGGACCATTCTATCGGCGCATCCGTCCTGGGCACGGCGGCGACCTCCACATGTATCTCTTTTGGACTGTCTTAGGCTTTATCATAATTTTCGCGATAATAGTGCTAGTGATGGGGGTGGGTTGATGGGTCTGCTTAACTACTGCAGGAAAAAGTCGCCTTGGCTGCTGCACTATAACACAGGATCCTGTAATGGCTGTGACATCGAGGTGCTCGCAGCGTTGATGCCGCGTAACGATGCCGAACGCTTTGGAGTACAGCTAAAGGCTTCCCCTAGACATGCCGATATTCTAGTAGTTACCGGCCCCGTAACAAAGCAGAGTAAAGACAGGCTCATCAGAATTTACGAGCAGATGCCGGAGCCAAAGGTGGTTGTGGGGGTCGGTTCTTGCACTGCCTCGGGCTGCGTATTTCATGACTGCTATGGCTCCGTCGGCCCTCTCAACAAGATAATACCTGTGGCTGCTCATGTTCGGGGCTGCCCACCGAGGCCTGAGACCATTATTTTTGCGCTTGCTAAAACCTTAGGGAGGATATGAAAAATGAATTCCAAAGAAGTAGCCGCCCTCATCAAAGAACATGTCGATGATGTCAGAATTCTGGGCGATCGAAACCTCTTCGCCACGAGTGATAAGAAGCGGGTTGGGAATATCCTCCGTTTGTTGAGCGAAAAGGGAGTTACACATATTTCAACAATCACTGGCGTGGACGCGGGCAACGTCGTGGAGGTCATCTATCATTTCGACTGCCGGCCGGCTGAGTTGAGTCTGAAAATTCCCCTGCCAAAAAAAGACTTAAGTGTACCGACGATAACAGACATATTTCCTGGAGCAAACTGGTACGAGCGCGATCTAATGGAAATGCTCGGGGTAAAGGTCGAGGGACATCCGGATCCGAGGAGACTCTTCTTGCCCGACGATTGGCCCGATGGTAAGTATCCTCTGAGAAAGGAGTTTAGGGAGAAATCAAAATGACACTCATAGTCCCAATTGGTCCGCAGCATCCGGCGCTCAAGGAACCAGCGTACTTCAGATTCGAGGTCAAAGGCGAAGAAATCACAGACGTCGACGTCCGTCTAGGCTATAACCACAAAGGGATTGAGGAGGCCTTTTCGCGGCGGAACTACAAACATAACATTTACCTCTCCGAGCGGATTTGCGGCATCTGTAATGTGGTACACTCGACAACGTATACTCAAACGGTGGAGCAACTGGCGGGCATCGAACCACCCGAACGAGCAAAATACATAAGGACCATTATACTGGAGCTCGAGCGTATCCATAGCCACCTGCTTTGGGTCGGTGTCGCGGCCCATCTTATCGGCTTTAACACATTATGGATGCTGGCTTGGAGGGATCGTGAATATTCTTTGGACCTGAAAGATCTCGTTTCTGGCTCCAGGGTTCACTCGGCCACAAATGCCATCGGAGGGGTTAGGCGGGACGTAAGACCCGAACACATACCTAAGATTCTGCGCGGGCTTGATAAACTCGAAAAGGCAACCAAATATTATGTTGATCTCTGCACATCGGACCGCACGATCCGTGCCCGTTGCGTAGACGTGGGTGTGCTCAGTAGGGATGACGCATTGAAGTTATGTGCAGTTGGACCCACTGCGCGCGCATCCGGCGTGGATGTCGATCTTCGGAGGGACGACCCGTACGCCGCTTATGAGGACCTTTCCTTCGAGGTGGCAGTCGAGAAAGGTTGCGATGTCTTCGCTAGGGTAGTGGTTAGATTACGAGAAACTTTGGAATCTATTCGAATCACTCGCCAAGCCGTTGAAAAGCTACCAAAGGGACCGATTCGGACAGATGTCGATTTGAAGATCCCGCCAAACGAAACCGTTAAGCACTGCGAAGCTCCGCGAGGCGAACTCCTTTATTATATCCGTTCGAACGGCACCGACATCCCAGAGCGGGTGCGGGTGCGGACCCCAAGCTATGCAAACTACCTCTCCTTTAAGACTATGTACATTGGCGGTACGATTGCCGAGATTCCAATAGTGATGGGAAGCGTTGACCCTTGCTTCGCCTGCTGCGACCGCATCACGTTGGTTGACTCACGCACCGGTAAAGAGTACACAAAGACCCTTGAAGAACTTAAAAGGTGGCGCCGATGATCGAAGTCCTCGATTTTGTGTTTAGCACTCTCGTCTTTCCCGGGCTTCTCTTTGCCTCGGTGATCGGATTGCTCTACATTGGGATTGATAGAAAGATCTCTGGGCACATGCAACATCGTATAGGACCCCCCATCTTGCAGGAATTTTTCGACTTCGGCAAACTCATGGGGAAAGAAGATATAACGCCGAGCGCTGCTCAATCGCTCGTCTTCAACAACGTTCCCCTCATCGCGCTCGGTGCGGTTGTCACGGTGATGCTACTACTACCCGTCAACTCTGCCCAGCCAGCTTTGAAGACGGTTGGGGATATCATCGTAATCATTTACCTACTTAACATCCCGGCCATATCCATGATGCTTGGCGGCTACTCATCGGGGTCCCCGTTTGGTTCGACTGGAGCTGCTCGCTATATAGTACAGCTCTTTGCATATGAGTTTGTATTCATACTTGCGATCATCGCCGTTGTTGCCAGAGTCGGGTCTCTAAACCTAACAACAGTTGTGGCTCATCAGGCTCAACATGGTTGGCTCATTCTAGACTGGCGACTCATACCCGCGGCGGTTGCCACACTTATCGGCGTACAGGCAAAACTTATGCGCGTCCCCTTTGATATACCTGAAGCTGAAACTGAAATCGTGGCTGGGCCTCTTACCGAGTACTCCGGTCCAAAGCTCGCCATCTGGCGCTTGGTGTATGACATCGAGACAATCGTGGTCGCTGGATTCGTTGCAGCTCTCTTCTTGGGTGGGCCAGTCGCATACACAATCGGCGGAGTACAGATTCCGGGTGTAATAGATTTCCTCATAAAGACTTTCGCCATCGTGCTGCTC
Organism: Hadarchaeota archaeon (SeqCode); assembly: GCA_964446015.1. GTDB lineage: Archaea > Hadarchaeota > Hadarchaeia > Hadarchaeales > Hadarchaeaceae > Hadarchaeum. The sequence goes on along the minus strand of CAYUMT010000030.1, from coordinate 7,292 downwards.
ACAACCGCTCTCCGGAACTCCATGGCCCGTTTGCGCATCGACCAAGCCCTTGGATTCTATTGGAAGTTTGTCTCAATCCTCGCAATAATAAGCCTCGTGCTAGTGCTGGTGGTGCGCTAATGGTGCGAATAATACCTAAGATTTTGCATAATTTATTCCGCAAGCCTTTCACCGTAAAGTACCCATATGTTAAAGTCGAGCTACCGGACGGTTACCGCGGGAGGCCATCCATAACAAAGGAGAAATGCATCCGCTGCTGGCTATGCATCAAGGCATGCCCAGACCGAGCAATCAGCGTGGATAAGGAGACAAAGACGCCGGTTATATGGCTGGGACGATGTACCTACTGCGGGGAGTGCGCCGAGGCGTGCCCAACCAAAACGATAATCATGACCAAAAATTTTGAGTTTTTGGATGAATACGAAAAGTAAAGCGTTTTTTGGATAGATTCATCCCTTTTACGCGCTGATGCATCATATTTAGTATTGGTCTAAAAAAAGTGTCCCCATTTCAAGCTAAATAGAATTGAGTTTTTCTAGCAGAATTTCTACAACTTTAGCAAGCGCAACTTTCACAGGATTGCTCATTCTCGAACCAATGCTTGCTCGCTTGGGTTGAATTCCCATAAGCGCTATTTTTGCCCCTGTTTGCTCCTTTAGGTAGTCAGCCAAGATGGATAGCGGCATTATGTGGGTCGATATAGACTGTCCAGTGATAGCCTCTGGTTCAACCAAGATTATTTCGCCCGGCTTGGCCTTGAAATCCGTTGCATCTACAAAAAGAATGTGGGATGGCTTGAAGCGCCTAATACGTGATGTAAAATTCTCTGGTGCCACGCCACCCTCGATTAAAAGTACATTTCGTGATCTCAACCCTCTCCGAAGTCCTCTAACGATCTCGATGCCAGCTGCATCGTCACCCCTCATTTCACTCCCAACGCCAACGACGACCACACGCTTTGCATCCGTTAGAAACGAAGATAAATCAATCGGCAAGAACTCACCTTAGAAAGCTGTCCAATACCAAGTCCTCGCGCTTTGCTCCCACGCGTTTCAAAGCCGATAGAGACCAGCTTATATTGCCAACTTCGGACAGTCTGTGAGCGTCGGACCCTAAACTCAACTTAACCCCCTCCCGCAGGCATAGCCTTAGGAAATTATCATTCGGTACCTTATACTTATTATTCAACTCCATGGCTACATTGTTGTCTGCCGCCAGCCTTAGGAAACCCTCGATCTCCTCCGATGTCAGATTCTGTAATAGGTCAACATCAAAGTAGAATGGATGGCAAAAAACTGCGATCTCATGTCTCTCAACTGCCCTTATGGCCCGGGCCAAGTATTCCTGAGCCATTTCAATGGGATCAGATGCTCCGAGGTGATGAATACCAACGGCGAGAAGGTCTAGTTTCCTTATGAATTTTTCATCTACATCTATTGACCCGCCCCCATCCACGACGTTAGCCTCGATGCCTGCAAGCACGGGAATACCTGCATCCTCGCGGGCGATGTCTATATCCCTCAGCATTTGAGGAAGTTTTTCTTCAGCAATCCCTATTGGAAGTCCTGGGCCGTGATCGGTAAAGGCTATGGCCTTCAGCCCGCTAGCTTCCGCCGCCTCAACTATCTCAATGTGTCCGCACTTGCCATCCGAATAGCGTGTGTGCGTGTGGAAGTCGAATTTAATTTGCATACATTAAAATAACACGTTAAACTTTGAAAAGCTTAATTACAACGGTCGAGATATGGTATTTCTAAGGCGTATACATGCATGAAGTGGAGTTAGCAAACCGAATACTCAACGCCCTACGTCAGATATCGGAAGAAAGGAAATCGAATGTGCTCGAGGCAAACCTGAAAATTGGCGAGATAAACGAGCCTAGCAACCTGAAGTTCTGGCTAAAGAAGCTAGGTGGTAAGGATTTTAAATCCACTAAATTTAAAATTTCCAAGATTCCAATATCTATATCATGCAAAAACTGCGGATATAGTGGAACAGCGAAATCTATTGACGTCCATTTGCCCGACCCAAAACTTGGGATTTCATGCCCCAAATGCCATGAACAGGACCTCTCTATAACGTCCGGACAGGAGCTTGAAATAGTAAGTTTAAAACTTGATTCGAGGCGCTGAAATGTCCGAGGAAAGGATAACGCTTTCGCATGGCGCGGGGGGAGAAGAGATGATGAAGCTAATAAAGGACATATTTCTTAAGGAATTTAGACTCAAAAGCGCTGGCGAGGTTGGCCTCGAGGCATTAGACGATGGAGCCACCATTTCGCTTGGCGACAAGACTTTGGTGCTTACGACAGACTCTCATGCCGTGAAGCCGCTCTTTTTCCCCGGCGGGGACATAGGAAGGCTCTCAGTTGCGGGCACGATCAATGATCTGGCGGTTATGGGTGCCCGCCCGCTCGCTATAGCTGGTGCAATTGTGGTTGAAGAGGGCTTCCTGACATCGGACTTGGAGAGGATAACACGGTCTATGGATGAAACGATGAGGGAGGTGGGGTGTCCACTAATAACCGGGGACTTTAAAGTGATGGAAAGGGGTGCCATCGACGGCACGGTCATAACAACCACAGGCGTGGGGTTATCGGATACACTAATTACGGACCGCGGAATAAGGCCAGGGGACAAAATTATAGTTACGGGCACTATGGGCGACCACGGCATCACTATACTCGCCCACCGAAAGGGCATCGAGATGGATATAGATTTGGTTTCTGACGTGGCCCCACTATGGAAAACGATAGAAGCCGCCCTAAAAATAGGGGGGATAACGGCTATGAAGGACCCGACCAGGGGTGGGCTTGCATCAGCCCTCAACGAAATGGCATCGAAATCTCATGTTGGGATAATTGTTAGGGAGAAGGACATACCGATTTTGGACGCTGTCAGGTCAGGTGGTGAAATGCTTGGTATCGACCCTCTACAAATAACAAATGAGGGTAAAGCTGTTATCGCGGCTAACCCGAATAAGTGTGAAGACCTGTTGGACGCGATCAGAAAAACCAAGTATGGCCGCGGAGCCACCGTAATAGGAGACGCGGTTGATAACCATCGAGGAGATGTTCTCCTAGAAACGGCCATAGGGGGAAAACACCTACTAGAGTCACCAATTGGGGACCCTGCACCGAGGATTTGCTAGTCGACATAAGTGGACAAAATATGACAAAGTGGGAAATTAGACACCAAAAGAGGTAAATCAAGACATTTTGAGTGCCCAATATTAATGGCTAGTATCGATTATAACTAAATTTAAACGCGAAAGTACCTTAAACTGGCTTTTAATGCTCAAAAACCATGCAGATCGGCTATTTTAATGGTAAAACCCTTTTAATTTGGCAACTTGCTTGGACTGTTAATACCCTTAAACGAGTATATTAGTGGACAAAATATGACATAAGTAGAAAAATTTATAAGCTAACGACATATATGAACATATGTGGACACATGGAAAAATTGCTTACTTTGAAGGAAGCCAGGGATATTTTGAGAGTGTGTAACAAAACCATACAAAGATGGGACAAACAAGGTAAGATCAAATGTGTGAGGACTCCAGGAAACAGGCGCCTTATACCGGAGAGTGAAATTTTAAGGATTTTAAGTGGAATATACCCAAAAACACCTGAAAAACCCGAGATGGAGCCTATAAAGCCCCAAAAAGTCGAAGAAAAGAAAGAAAAACCAGAGATTCCCAAGCCTAAGAAGCCCAAAAAACCCAGCTTACCTGCAGAGGTTCCCCGTAGAGTTATAATTGATGCCCTAGAACCCCCTGGATTGGCACTCCGGACGGCCTTTGGGGATCTATTATCAGCTGCCGCCGTCCTAAAAAGGTTTTCAGAAAAGGATTTAATTATGCGTGCGCGATGCCCAGAAACTATTTCGAAGCTATTTTGTGAAAAAATGATAGCGTTGGGGTATCTCGCAAGCAAAAACGGCTTCTTTGAGATGCAGGTTGAGGTATTGAGATGACCATCTTCGAGGAAAAAGTTGGAAAAGATCAGCGATTTAGTGACTTTATTCAGAGATGGGGGCTACAAAAAAACCCTTTTACCTTTGAAATGCCTTCTTTAGACTCCTTTGAACCATCGCAGCGAGAAGAACTCCTTAAAATCAAAAGAATACTCTCAGAAGGTAAATTAGGTGTCTTAACTGGCGATCTAGGTATGGGCAAAACAACTGTATGTGAATTCTTAGTATCAGCAATGAGGGATGAAAGCCTCGTTATAACCGAACCATCAAAACAAATAATACCCATACTTGTACATGGTGCTGCGTACAAATCCGTGGGGGAGATACTCCGCGCAATAATTCTCGGGCTAGAAATGCCAGTCGATCGGGGTCACGCAAGTCTTTTTGACATCCTGCGAAGATGGCCACAGGACCATCAGGAAAGATTAGTCATCATAATTGACGATGTACCCGAAACAGGGGCAAATTTGGTCGAAATAGGTGAATTTCTGCGGGTAATTGCTGACGTGCCAAATATCTCACTTTTACTAAATGGCCAAGAACAAAAAATGCAGCGTTTTCTAAATAAAGTGCCGGCGTTGCATGACCGAGTCCAGAAAACCATAAAACTGAAGCCCATGAGCATCGAAAACACGAAAAACCTCTTAAAATTGCGTCTAAAAAGCGCCGGATGCATGAATTACGACGGTCTTATAACTCCGGATGGATTTGAGGAGATTTATAAAATTAGCAGAGGGGTGCCCAGGCTTGCCCTCAAGGCCGCCAGCAATGCTCTGGGCCTTGCAGCGACGATGGACGTACCGATGGATTCACACGTGGTGAAGAAATCTAACCGGCGCTCGATGTTGAAACGCGTCTTTGGATTCCTCAGGTAGCCCCTCGCCTCCAATAGGCTTTTATTTGTTTCCTAAAATAGGAAACACGGAGATGACGCGTGTGAAGAGCAAGAAATATCTAAAGGCCGAAAACTGGCTCCGCGGAAATCTGCTCGTACGAGCGCTGCTGGATAGGTCCCATTTGGACGAAAAAACTCTCAGGGCGATGCTACTGTACTACTGGAACGAGGATATCACCTTTGGCGACATAGGAAAAAGGCTGCGAATACAAAGGCCAGGGGCTTGGAAACGCTGGAAAAAGGGACGCGATGCAATTATGCAATCATTTTATACGATTGAACTGGCTATATACTCCGGCGTTTTAGAAAAAGAAACCGCAGAAATCCTGATTGACGATTTGATCGATTACAATGAACTGGCGAAGGGCACAGAAAACGTAGACGAGCTAAGAGATAGAATTGAGCGGAGGATGGTACAGCTTGCAAGAGGATTACCGCTGCGCTAGCTAGAAAAACTGCAGCATTTGCAAAATATCTGGGATAATTGTGCCCCTTAGCAAGATTACATACACCAGCGCCCATAATTCTCAACTTTATCTGGCTATAACAGCTACTATCTAGTCCGTTCTTTCATCCAAAATTCGCGAAGGTCGACGACTGGCATCGCGATTAGTCAAAAATAATTCAGCTTTTTCCGATATATCTATAAATCCCCTTCCGGAGCTTAACATACCCAGCTCTCTGAATTTACGAAGATGGTTGCTAAGCGCCTGACGGGTTATTCCAAGTTCTAAAGCTAACGCGAACTGCGTCTTTTCCACTCTACGCACCCGCATTTGCGTCCCCTCATCGAAAAGCTTGCGTAAAATTGAAAGCTGGCGTCCGGTAAGTTCAACCTTTTTCAACCTCCCACCATCCTAAGTATTTACATATGTAAAATTTTAAAAGGTTGCTGCTCGTTCGAACCTTAATTATAGAAATGTAAAGCAACAAACCTCGAATCCTATGACTTACTATGAACTTCTTATAGAAAGGTATTTATTGCCCCCAGTTTGAGGTGAAACTAAACAATGAAGGAGGCAAAAAACTATGGCAGAAAGAGCATCTGAGAATGTGGTCTTTATTGGTATAAAACCAGTGATGAACTATGTCTTGGCAGTGATAACGCAATTCAACCAGGGTGTGGGCGACGTCACCCTCAAAGCGCGCGGTAAAGCCATCAGCAGGGCCGTCGATGTTGCAGAGATTACAAGGAATCGCTTCTTGCAGGGCATGACCGTGAAGAACATTTCAATAGGGACCGAAGCTATTCAAGGAGAAGGCGGCGGATCGACAAACGTATCGACAATCGAAATAGTGCTCGGAAAGGGTCAGTAAATCTCTTTCCGTGCCTTTTTATTTTTTAAACATCTTGCTTTACTTAATCAACAGAAATGATGAGGCTTAAAACGGTGCGACACCCGCCAATGCGCCCTTTAAAACCATCATGATGGCCAGAAAATGCCATTTTGACTTAATTTCACGACATACAAATCCCTAAAAATACCACCGACTAATTGAAATGGGTCAATTTGCAGACTTCCATCTGTAATATATGCCTTAAAAGCGGATTCCTATGCCAGGGCTGCGACAGCAAGCTAAAGGAGGGAAAGATATCTGAGCTTGAAGTTAAGATATCGCGCATACTATTTGAACTTTCCAAAAACCACCGCGGGTTGGAGCATCTAAACCTAAAAAAAACCGTGAGCGTAGGTGATCTAATTATTTTGGTAGTTGGGCGCGGGCAGATCCCACTAATCATCGGTAGGGGAGGGAGTATAGTTAAGGAAATACAACGCCTCTTGAAAGCAAAGGTCAGGGCGGTAGAGGAAGGAGCCACCCCTAAGAAGCTAGCCCAAGATATTCTTGCACCTGCGGAGGTCCTTGGAATTAACGTTCTCTATGCAAAATCTGGCAAAGAGTTTAGGGTCGTCGTGCCGCGTCGCTATATGAGGCTCTTATCGAAAAACGAGGAGAAAATTAAGTCCACGTTAAGCATGCTAACCGATAAGAACTTTACAATAGTATTCGAGTAGTGATTTAATGAAGACCGACGACATGGGCGAATGGCGTCGAACGCACCACCTCAACGATATAACCGAAAAATTGGACGGGCAGGAGGTGGTGGTGATGGGTAGGGTTGTGGATATCCGCGACCTTGGAGGGATAAAGTTCTTCATTCTATCCGGAATTGAGGGCTCGATCCAGATTACCGCTCCAAAGGCTAAAATCGGCGGCAAAACTCTATCCAAAATCGACAGCCTAACGCAAGAATCGTCCGTAGCGGTGAAAGGCAAGGTCGTGAAAGCTAAACAAGCCCCTCGCGGCGTGGAGGTGGTACCATTCGAGGTCAGGATCCTTAACTTAGCAGCTGCACCTTTGCCGCTCGACCCAACTGGAAGAGTCAAGGCAAACTTGGACACGCGGCTGGACGCCCGCGG
>CAYUMT010000029.1:0-16416 GCA_964446015.1 Hadarchaeota archaeon (SeqCode) | reverse complement strand
CCGATGAGTTTTGGAAGGCAGGGTTTGAGCTTGCCGTCGAACTCGGAATGCTCTGCTTGGAGACGAAGAGGATCATAAAGTTCACCGAGTCCGAGATCAAGGAGGCAATAAAGAACGCTACCAGCGAGATAACACTGGGAAGCGGCGGGGACAAGGTCACGATAAAAGCTAGGCGACCAGAGGACAGAGAACTACCAAAATTTAGGTCGGGTTTCGGCACAGCTTCCGAGGAACTGATAACGCCAATCGTTCAAAGTCATGCACAGTATAAAGTCATAGATATGATTGCTCCTCCCTCTTTGGCCACGGTCTTGGGAAGGCCCCTCAAATCCGGTACCCCTTATGAAACCCTAGCCGGATCTCACGAGGCTGCGCTTGCGAAAGAGGGAGCTAGGCGAGCAGGGCGCTCCGGAATGCCCTTCATTGCAGTTTCAACAAGCCCAACCGAACATGGGTTATTGGGAGGTTACGGGGGTCCGCATGGGTTTAACCCAGCGCAGGATTTGGCGGTTGTCCTACCGGCAAGCGAGCTTAAGACCTCCTATGAGCTGTTGCATAAAGTTGCCCATGTCCTGAATCACGAGGGCCGTTTGTACGGTAACCACTGGTCCATCATCGGTGGTTACGTAGGTCCAGCCGAAGGTGCGGCAATTACAGCAATAGCTGCCATGCTCTTGCAGGTTCTTGTTCATAGATTGACGATTTCATGCGGCGTAATCTTCGACCTTAGATATGCTGGAAATGTTGGAAGCGAGGCCGTCTGGGCGAGCAGCGTGGTCGAGCAGGCGGAGAATCGAAACACAAACATACTTGTTGGCGGAATAACGAGCCAACTTTCGGGTCCATGTACGGACAAGATTTTATATGAAATGGCAACGGGAGCAATTGAGCAAAGCGTTTCTGGATGCTGCGCTAATATCGGCAATAGATCAGCGGGCGGCAAATACATCGACCATATGAGTTCCTTGGAGCAAAAATTTGCGGCCGAAGTTGTCAAGGCCTCGGCGGGCATGAAACGTTCGGACGCAAATGAAATAGCAAAGGTTCTATTGCCGAAGTATGAGAAAGACCTACCGCGGGCTGACAAAGGGAAGAGCTTCACCGAATGTACCGATATTAAGACGCTTAAACCGACAAAGGAGTGGCAGGGAATATACGATCGGGTATGGAAGGAGCTAGGGGACTTGGGACTATCGAGTTTTTATTAGCCACAATATAGGGGCGAATTCGCAGGACCTTTCACATTTACATTTTATTTTTTTCCACATAATGTTGAAGCTGGTTAATGTTTATGGATAATTTTAAATAGCTCGGCAAATTAATGGAAAGAGTGATTAATTTGAGCGAAGTTGTAATACATAATATCGGAAAATTAGTTTCCGGAGACATAAATAAGCCGATTTTAGACGCAGATACAATTCTCATCAAAGATGGAAAAATAGCTGAGATAGGCAAAAAGGATGAAATTGACGTTGGAGGGGCCACCCAAAATATCGATGCTAACGGTATGGTGGTTACACCTGGATTCATAGATCCGCACACGCACATGGTCATCGGAGATTGGACGCCCATACAAAAAGCGATTGGCTGGATGGAAGGCGCCTTGCTTGGCGGCGTTACCACGATGTTATCCCAGGGAGAAAATAACATCGGCGGCCTCCCGATGGACCCGGTTGGAAATAAGGCGTTGGCAATTCTTGCTGCCAAGAGCTATAAGAAATACAGACCCGGAGGTGCTCTAAAGGTGCACGGCGGAGCAGTCATGCTGGTAGAGGGCTTCACCGAGAAGGATTTCAAGGAGATGGCGGAGGCCGGTGTTTGGCTGATAGCGGAGATTGGTGGCTGCGGTCTTTACAAACCTAAGGATGTAGCTCCGATGGTAAAATGGGCTCGAAAATACGGATTCAAGGTCTCTGCACACCTAGGCCCTGTATCGATACCTCTCTCCGCTCCGCTGATGGCTGATGAAATAATCGAGATTCAGCCAGACGTTGCTGTACACTGCAATGGAGGGTCCACATCGGTACCCTTCGCCGAAGTCAAGAAACTGGTAGATAACGCAGATTTCTTCCTCGAAGCTGTTTTCAACGGAAATCCTAGGGCCACAGTCGACATGGTGGATTACATGAGTAAGAAGGATGTACTTCATAGGCTCGTCATAGGTTCAGACACTCCGACGGGTAACGGCATGATCCCCGTGGCGATTCTGAGGATGATAGTACAAATATCGTCCTTAAACAGAGTCCCCGCCGCGGAAGTGATAGCTGCAGCGACTGGAAACACTGCTAAAGCGTTTGGGCTTAACGTTGGTAAAATAGAGGTTGGTCGGGAAGCAGACATCCTAGTAATTGACCGCCCTGCCGGGTCACAGGGAAAAAATGCTTTGGAAGCAATAGAGATCGGCGATATTCCCGGAACTACAATGATCATGGTAGATGGCCAAGTAGTTGCCCTTAGGGGTCGGGATACACGCCAAACTGCAGGGTGCATCAAGATTGATGGGGTCGAAAGGAAAATAACTAGCATGGAGGACTATTGCTGGGGCCCGTGGCGACTTGGCATCGACCAAATAAGAAGTGGATGAGCATCGTATCAATAAGCCTAAAATAATTCCTATCCAAAGGTTAGTGTTGGGAGTTGTTTAAAATGGGGGAGGAAGTTAAAAGGACCATTTGCATGGGATGCCACTGCGAGTGCGGAGTCTTTGTGCATATCAAGGATGGCAAAGTCACGAAGATAATCGGGGACCCGGATTTTCCGCAGAACGAGGGCGCAATCTGTCCCAGAGGTATAGCCTACGTACAATTTCTGAATCATCCAGATAGGCTGAGATACCCGATGGAACGTGGCGAAAATGGGGAATGGAAGAGGATCTCCTGGGACGAGGCGATGGATAAGATCGCCAAGAAGTTCAAGGAGATAGTTGAAAAGAATGGGCCGACTTCAGTAGCTTTCGTCTTTTGCGATGGGGACAGGGATAATATTGTCTTTAATGTGGATTGGCTAACCGGAATCGGAAGCCCGCATTTGTTGGGAACCGATGCGCAGTATTGCATCAGGCCAAACTGGATTGGAGATTCATTGACGTTTGGCCAAGCCCTCACTTGGGAAAAATGGCCAGATTACAAAAACAGCAACTGTATCCTGATTTGGGGCGGAAATCCACTGGAGACACATTTAGGGTCGAAGGGCCAGGAAATTCTTCAGGGTTTGGATCGAGGTGCAAAGCTGATCGTCGTTGATCCTCGTTTTACCAATCTCGCGTCCAAAGCTGATATTTGGCTGCAGGTTAGACCAGCCACAGACGCGGCTTTAGCGTTGGGAATGTTAAACGTGATTATTAACGAAGAATTGTACGACAAGCAATTTGTTTCGGAGTGGACGGTCGGGTTCGATAAGCTGAAGGAAAGAGTTCAGGAATATCCACCTGATAAGGTTTCGAAAATTACGTGGGTGCCGGAGGAGGACATCATTGAAGCAGCGCGGATGTATGCTAAAAACAAACCTGCTTCTCTTCACCACCGAATGGGCGTCACGATGCACACCAACAATCTCCAGACCGTTAGGGCCATAGACGCGTTGATTGGCGTTACTGGCAATCTCGACATAAAGGGGGGGAACATGCTACCGTTTCCATCTCCTACCAGCAAGGTTAAGTCAAGTTATATAGAATTCCCGAGATTGTACACGGAAAGACTGCCAAAGGAGGTACGCGATAAGAGGTACGGTATAAAGGAATATCCAGTTGGTTACGATCTTGAAAATTCTTGGAATGATTCACACCCAATCTACGCTATGGACTCCGTCAGAAAGGGCGGGATAAAGGCGATGTTTATAGTAAACGATCCCGTCATGGGGCTTCAGAAAAGCAAGGAGATTGCCAAGGACTTGGAAAGCCTGGAGTTCATGGTCGTGGTGGATCACTGGATGACTCCGACCGCAACTTTTGCGAATATAGTCCTACCGGCAGCCGCGTGGCCAGAAAGGGATTTGGTTCACGAGCTTCACTATCCGTACTTTGTGGGGGTTGCCCCTAAAGTCGTGGAACCTGTTGATGAGTGCAGGGATGAGAGAGAAATATCCATAGATTTCGCTAAAAGGATGGGCCTTAAGAGGGCAATGCCTTTCAACAGCGTTGAGGAATGGAACAATTGGCGTCTGGAAAAATTGGGAGTGACCTTCAAGGAGTTCTACGAGAAGTACGGGACCTTCACTACCTTCCCATACGAAACTCAAAAGTACAAGAAATTCAGAAAGTTCCCCGGTACGGAGAGCGGTAAGGTCGAGCTTTATTCTAAAAAGCTGGAGAGGTACGGTTTCGATCCACTGCCGCATTACGAGGAACCGCCAGAAAGTCCGGAAAGCACGCCCGAGTTGTATAAGGAATATCCATTTATCATGGTATCTGGGAGCAGAAGGGTAGTTTACTTCCACGGATTTGGCAGACAGATCCCTTGGTTACGCGAACTGGTTCCTGACCCGGAACTTGAGATAAACCCTGAGGCGGCCGATAAGCTCGGCATCAAAGAAGGAGATTGGGTCTGGGTTGAGATGCCTCATGCCAAGGGAGAAAGGGTAAAACTTAAGGCTAAGTTAACTTTGGGAGTCCACCCAAAAGTGGTCAACGCAGATTCCCATTGGTGGTTCCCAGAACGCAAGGACGACCCGAACAGAGGGTGTTTTGAGTCGAACATTAACGTTGTGGTAACTAAAGATCCTCCATACGACAAGATGTTTGGAACTCCCTTAATAAGGGGAGGGTTATGTAGAGTCCAGAAAGTGGAGGGTTAAGATGGCAGAGTATAAGCTAATGGTGGATACCAAACGCTGTATCGGATGTCACGCATGTGAGCTTGCGTGCAAACAAGAATTCAACCTGCCAGTAGGCCCCCAGTTGATAAGGGTGGTGAGGATTGGACCCAGAAAAGTCGGTAAAAAGCTGAAAATGGATTTCGTCCCGGTTTTCTGCAAACATTGCGAAGACGCGCCTTGCATCAAGGCTTGCCCTGAAAATGCTATTGGCAAACGGAAAGACGGAATAGTAGTGATCGACAAGGAGAAATGTATAGGATGCCAACTATGTATCGAGGCTTGTCCCGTCAATGCGCCGCAACTCATTAGGGAGGAAGGGGTTGTCTTGCTTTGTGATCTATGTGCCCACAGGATCGATGAAGGCCTTGAGCCTATATGCAAGTTAGTTTGCCCGGCCAAATGTATCTATTTTGGCCCCTCTAATGAAATAAATAAAATCGTGCAGGAAAAGAAGTTAGGGAGTATTTATTAATCACAAAAATCATGAAATTTGAGGTGATGAGATGGAATATACTCCAAAAAAGAGGGTAATTTCCGCGATTTTGGGCGGAAGGGTTGACAGGATACCTGCCACTGCTGTCTGTCAGACCGCCACCCACGATCAAATGCAGAAGATTGGAGCGAGTTGGCCTGAAGCCCATCTAAATCCAGAGAAAATGGCAACGCTGGCGAGTGCGGCGTATAAACTTGCCGAGCTGGAGACGGCGAGGGTTCCATTCGACCAGGCAGTAGAGGCCGAAGTTTTGGGTGGAAAGATGGATATCAAGGCTGAAATCCCAGCCATCGTTGGCCATCTAAAGGATTTCTCGGAATTGAAAATCCCGGAAAACTTTCTGGAGCTCGGTAGAGTACCCGTCGTTCTGGACGCCGTCGAGAGGCTTGCAAAGGATTTCGGTGATACTCTCCCAGTTATGGGAGGGATAATCGGTCCGTTCTCGATTGCGACTCAGGTCTTCGAGCCAAGTGCGATGATCAAATGGACTAAAACCAAACAAGAGGAGAGTCACAAGATTATCGATACAATAGCAGATCCGCTAGTTGATTACGCAAATGAACTCACCCGAAGGGGAGCCGACATGATAGTAATCGAGGATATGTTTTCGTCGCAGCTTGGTAGTGCCATCTTTAAAGCGGTGGCTAAGGATGCGTTGAAGAAACTCGTCTCCAAGACGAAAAATATAGTTGTGCTCCACGTGTGCGGAAATATAACAAAAATGGCCGAGGATGTTGTCGATGTCGGTGCCGATGGGGTAAGCATAGGTAGGGAAACAGAACTAGCTCCCGCAGTAGCCGCTGCAAAGGGCAAGGCCTCCGTTATCGGTAACATTGACCCGGTCAAAGATCTTCTGTTCGGGGGAGGTTCGGAGATAGAAAAATACGTCAAAGCGGCGATTGAGGGTGGAGTGGACCTAATTGCGCCTGGTTGTAGTATAGCGCCCAAGACCCCTATTGAGAATATAAAGGAAATGGCTCGTTATACCCAGCTTTATGGGAAAAAGACATAGTAAAACCTTATGATGTAACTTGCGAAATTCACCAGAATTAGATTATTTTTGTGGAATGGTCAAAATACGGGAAATGTTAAATAATAATATCTAATTGATTTTGCAGGGGACAAAGTGAAAAAGGGAATAGTGATATTCCAGCCAGACGGCAAAAGGACCGAGGTAGAGGTCGGAAAGAGCCTTCTGGATGTTGCCAAGGCCGCAGGTATTAAGCTGGAATCGATATGCGGCGGGAAGACCACATGCGGAAAGTGTAAAATAATAGTTAACCGAGGCGCTGAAAACTTAAATGAGGTCACAGAAGCTGAGATGAGATTAGTCAAGACTGGAAAATTATCTCAGGAGCTTCTAAACAAAGGCTACAGGATAGCCTGTGCCACCAAGATAAAGAGTTTGGAAAAGTCCTTTAGAATGCCTCCCATCTCAGCTAATGTTATCGTTACAGTACCTTTGGAGACTCGATTGGGAGCCCAAAAGATATTGGTGGAAGGGACTGAAACCAAAGTTCTGCCAAACTCTCTAGTCAACAAGTATTACGTTGAGCTTCCAAAACCTACTTTGGATGATCCGACTTCAGATTTTGAGCGATTGGTAAAGACTCTGAGCAAGAAGCACAGCCTTAAGGAAGTTAAAGTAAGCCATCTTTTACTCGAAAAACTTCCAGCTTCACTTAGAAGCGGCGATTGGAAAACCACGGTAGCGGTCTGGGACGATAATGAGATAATTTCGGTTGAGCCGGGAAACACCGTTGAGAGAAAATTCGGTCTAGCTGTGGACATCGGTACGACCACGGTTGTTGGTTACTTGACGGATTTGAATAACGGCAAACTGGTTGGCCACGGTTCCTTACTCAACCCTCAGATTCCCTATGGGGAGGACGTCATGACAAGGATAACACATAGCATAGAGAACTCGGATGGGCTTCATAATCTGAACAGGGTTATCACAGAAGGTCTAAACGATATAATAAATGAGGCCTGTTCGGGGGTAAAAGTAAAACCCGAAGAGATATACGAAATAACTATAGTCGGAAACACCGCAATGCATCATCTCTTTTTGAAACTAAATCCCAAATTTTTAGCTCTCTCGCCATTCGCGCCGGTAGTTAAGAGAAGCGTTGACATCAAGGCCTCAGAGTTGGGGCTTAAGGTAAACCCTTGCGCCAATGTTCACGTTTTGCCTGTTATAGCCGGTTTTGTAGGGGCCGACACGGTGGGAGTTATCCTTTCAACGAACTTCTATAAAGAACCGCAGATGAAGCTGGCGACGGATATCGGGACGAACGGGGAGATGATGTTCGGGAACGAGGACGGCATTGAGGTGTGTTCCACCGCGGCTGGACCTGCATTCGAGGGGGCGCATTTGAAGTATGGAATGCGCGGTGAACCGGGAGCAATAGAGAGCGTTAGCATTGATCCGAATACATTGGATGTTGAATACGGGACCATAGATGATGCGCCGGCAAGGGGAGTATGTGGCTCAGGGATAGTTGATGCCGTGGCTCAGATGTTCATGGCGGGGATAATGCTCAAGACTGGAAATCTAAATAATAGGATTAAAAATTCTCGATTGAGGGAAAGCGACACAAAACAAGAATTCGTTTTAGCTTGGGCCGATGAGACTGAGGAGGGGGTTGGAGATATTGTGATAACTCAGCGTGACATTAGGGAAATCCAACTCGCTAAGGCCGCATTTTATGCTGGCGCTAAGATATTGATGGAAAGAAGGGGCGTCAAAGAGGCTGATGTAGATAGGGTATACTTGGCTGGAGCATTCGGGACATACATCGATAAATGGAGCGCTAAGGTCGTCGGTCTTTACCCAGATATACCTTTAGACAGGGTAAAATCTGTGGGAAATGCAGCGGGCATGGGAGCGAAACATGCCCTAATAACTAAGGAAAAGAGGCGGGACGCGGACATTATCTCTAGAAACACTCATTATTTGGAATTGACTATAGCGCCAGAATTCAAGAGAGAGTTCATCTCGGCTATGCACTTCCCACACTCAGATATCGGCAGGTTCCCCAGTTTAAAGAATTTATGTGAAAAAATCCCATCGTGGTCTGAGACATCGAAGCAATGAATTTAATCCGTTTTTAAAATAATTGCAAAAAAAGCTTTTATTTCAAGGTCCTAAACATAATCGGGTTTAGGATGGTAGTTGATGATTTTTTAAACGTGTTGGATAAGTCGATTTCAGGTCCCGTTTGCGTGAGAAGAGATTGGGAAGCTAAGATAATCCCACCCCTGGTGCGGGAAAAGCTGAAAGAGCACGGACTTGACAAGACATGCCAACCACAAAACCCAGTTAATTCAGATGACGGTCTCGCCGATGAATTTTGGAAGGCAGGATTTGAGCTTGCGGTTGAGCTTGGGTTTCAATGTCCTTCAACTGACAGGCTAATCAAATTCTCAGAGGATGAACTTAAGTACGCGGTGGAGAGCAGGCCCACGCAAATATCCTTAGGTTATGGGCAGGATAGGGTCACGATAAGACCCAGAAATCCCGAAGATCCCCTCCCACCTTTGACAGCTTTGTCTCCTTTGGGCATGATGATTTCGGAGGATTTGTACGTACCAATCTGTCAGTCGATAGTGCAGTATCGGGTTGTTGACATGCTTCTCGGAGGGGTCCTCGAGAAAGTTCACGGAAGGCCGGTCAGGGCGAAGACACCCTATGAGACAATCATGGGCAAATACGAAGCCCTGCTAATCAAGGAGGCATTGAGAAGGGCAGGTAGGCCTGGCATGTGCGTTTGGGGCGTAGAAGGCAGTGCCACTGAGTATGGGCAACTAGGTGGTTACGGCGCTCCAGATAGTTATAACCGTGAATGGTCAATAGCGATCATCCTTCTCCCGACGCCACTGGTCCTAGATTACGCAAGCCTGCACAAGGTTGCACATTCCCTCAACTTTGAAGCCCCCATAGAATCGGGACATTGGACCATGATAGGCGGTTCCTTCGGTTCGCCAGAGGGCTCTGCACTTGGAGCGATAGCGGCACATATTTTACAATGTGCGGGGCTTCTGCCCACTGTTATTCACAGCGATGTTCTGGATATTAGATATGCTGGTAATTGTGGTGCGGAAAATCTTTGGGCAATGGGCATAAAGTCGCAAGCAAAGAGCAGGAATACCCGTAATCTTCACTTTGGTTGCACTAGTCAGGTGGCTGGACCTTGCACGGATATGCTCCTCCACGAGACTGCCGCGATATCAATTACAGACTCAGTTTCTGGCGTTGCTCTTGAAATGGGTACTAGGCCGACCGGTTGCAAATACCCGAACTATGGTAGTGGATTGGAGAACAGGTTCTGCGCGGAAGTTCTAAAATCCGCCGCTGGCATGAGGAGGAGCGACGCAAATGAGGTAGTAAAGGCTCTAGTTCCAAAGTACGAGGATAAGCTGAAATATCCACCCAAGGGCAAGAGCTTTACAGAGTGCACCGACCAAAAAACGCTGAAACCTACCGCGGAGTGGCAGGGAATGTATGAAAAAGTATGGAAAGAGCTTGAAGATTTAGGCTTGGAAAACAGGTTCTGAGATCCAGTATATTGATATATAAAATATTTTCCGGACTTAGAATAAATTCACTTGAAGGTACTGAAGTTTGAGGTCATATGATTTTCCACACGGAGCTGTCGGATTAGTTATATATTAGATTAATGCAATTTGGTAAAGGTGATGTTATTGCCGAGGCCTCAGACAGAAATATTGGAGGATTTAAAAAACGCGGTTGTGTCATTAGATATAAATAAGGCAAAAAATGTTACGGAAGAGGCATTAACTACTGGTATAAAACCTTTTGATATAGTTAACGACGGATTATCTAAAGGAATGAGGATAGTCGGGGATAAATGGGAAAAAGAGGAATATTTCTTACCAGAACTTTTGCTCGCTTCGGATGCCATGAATGCAGCATTTGAAATTGTGAAGCCGCATCTAAAAACTGAGGGAACTAAGGGCATCAAAGTAATTCTGGGGACGGTACAAGGAGATATTCACGATATCGGGAAAAATGTAGTTGCAACAATGCTTACGGCATCTGGTTTTGAAGTTCAAGATTTGGGTGTTGACGTGTGGCCTGATCAATTCATTGAAAAGGCCGTTGAAGAAAAGGCTGACGTTATAGGGTCGTCGGCTTTCATGACGACTACAATCCCACGTCAGGCGGAAATCGAGGAAAAATTAAAGGATAAAGATCTAAAAAATCAATTTGTCACGATGATTGGCGGTGTTGCAACATCGGATAAATATGCGAATCAGATTGGCGCTGATGGTTGGGCGCCAAATGCCGCTGAAACTATTGAAAGGATGAAAGAATTGGTGAGAAAAAAGAAAGATAAAAATTTATAAAATAATTTTTGCTAGTATCTCCCATATGTGTTCGCTGAATCGATTAAAGCGCGGACGTTTTGCAAGGGTGTTTTTACCGAGTAAATGTAGCCGCTTGATAGCAAATATCCACCATTTTTTGCCGCCTTTGCTATCGCATCCCTACACTCCAGTTCAACTTTCCTTGGCTCGTCGTAAACTAGGGTTTTTAGCTTGATGTTGCCCATTAATGCAACCCTGCTTCCAACTTTATCTTTGGCTTCTGCCAAGTCCACCTTGTCTAGACTCAACACATCGGCCTCGGTATCGGCCATTTTTTCCAAAGAGAAGCTAGCGTTTCCACAGCAGTGTATAATATACCCGGCACCAGCTTTGTGTACCGCGTTTGCTAGCTTTTTAGCTCGCGTGCCGTTTATCCTCCAAGCTCTTTCCGGGTCCAGCACCTCGACCGCGAAGGCATCCTCCGCACTTATTATCCAGTCACATCCTGCTTTTACCTGCTCGACGCAGAAGTCTATGGCACAATCCGTTAGAAAGTCCATGTAGCGATCTTGAAACTCAGGGTTCTTCTTCACATCCAATACAAAGTTTCTCGCGCCCCGCAGGGCCATTGCCCAAGTGCTTATTCCTCCGAAGCCCCCGACCAATGCGAGTTCACTTCCAACTCTTTCTCTGAGAAGTTCAGCAAGCTTTATCCTCAATGGCATAGATCCGTCCTTGTTCGGGTCCGGGACTTCAAGCTTTTCGAGTTCGTCCCAAGAGCTCAAAAAGGGCTTGCTGTAGTCGACATGAGCCCCCTCAAATTCGGAAAATTTTACCTCGGCACCCAACGCGTCTATCCCACAAGCCGGGGATAAAAGTGAACAAACATTGTCATGGGGTGCAAGTTCATGAGCCTTCAGCATAGCTTTCAGGGATCTTCCCACATCCCAAAAAATATCATTCCAGTTCAACCCAATGTTTTCTAAAATGAACTTGCTGGCACCCAATGCATAATAAACTACCGGCACGCGGTCGGGTATTCCCATTCTCGCCGCTATGTTAAACCTATCCCTTGATTTCGTCCCCATCACCTCAGGACTCTTTATAGGTCTCACAGGCGCCGATAAAGTTTCTCGCCAGATTAGGGTTTTGGGCGAAGTGCAAATGCATATAAGACGCAAGACAGTTATGCGAGATCAAACCGTCCTTCTTTTGCAATATTCCCTTACCTATCAACATTTTATATGCGAACTTCGTGTCATCTGGCAGATCCTCAACGCGTGAGAAATGAAATTCGTGACCTCTTAGCTCCATTCTTCTCCTGCTCATGGAATTGTCAGCTATAACCCTGGCAAGAGTGTAATTCAAGGCTTCGAGTTTTCTCCCCATGCAGGCTTTTCCCCCAAACAGGCCAACCATCCCACGCGTTTTTCCCTCAAAGTCAACCACGGAATTCATTAGGTACATGAGGCCACCGCATTCGGCATAAAATGGCATCTCGTCTTCAATCGCCCTCTTCACGCTTCTTCTCATTCCATTATTCTTTGAAATTTCCCCCGCAAGGACCTCTGGGAATCCACCGCCTATGTATGCCCCATCGATATCCTCGGGGAGTCCTTTATCGTGGATTGGGCTGAAAAATTTTATCTCAGCCCCGTGGGCCTCAAGTAGCTCGAAATTGTCCCAATAATAAAAGTTAAATGCCTCGTCAAATGCCACCCCGATTTTAACTTTTTCCCCCTTTCGCCATTTAGGTGCTTTCTTAATGGCTGGAAGTTCGCGCGCGCTTTTTGCTATCTTCAAAACTTCATCGAGGTTAACACTGGACTCCACTTTCTTAATCAGGTTTTCAAAGAAATCCCTTAGTTCCCCCTTTTCCCAAGTTGGCACCAATCCTAGGTGGCGTTCGGGCATTTTTAGGGAGTTATCGTAAGGTATTGCACCCAAAACAGGTACCTCAGCTTTGCCCACCATAGCCTCAGTCACCCAGTTAGCATGGTTTTTACTGGCCACCCTGTTTATTATTGCGCCACCTATCTCAACTCTCCTATCAAATACCTTACAACCAATAACCAATGCTGCTGCGCTTCGAGCCAAGTTCAACACGTCTAAAACCAAGATAACGGGGGCCCTCAAAATCTTCGCAATTTCCGCGGTGCTCGTAGATTCACTCTTGCCGTTCATGCCGTCGAATAGACCCATCACCCCCTCTATTATAGCGATATCAGCATTTTTGGTGGCATTTTGGAATATCTCGATAACTGCCCGTTTTGATGTGAGCCAGGTATCTAGGTTTCTCGATCTAAACCCAGTGATTGCAGTGTGGTAGCTTGGGTCTATAAAATCCGGCCCAACCTTGAATGGTTGGACCATTAACCCACGCTTTTTAAGCGCGCCCATCAGCCCTATGGCTATGGTTGTCTTCCCCGCGCAGCTCCAGGGTGATGCAATTATTAGTGTAGGGACTCTCATCATTTTACCATTAACGACGTTTAATAATAAAATATGGACTTAAATGCAAACTTTTTAAAATTACCATGTTTTATTTTTCGGCCCGGTAGTACGGAATCGCCAGTGCAGCCGGTGCACGTTTTCTCCTCGCGATTAAAAACAGTGCAATTACCACGAGCAAATAAGGCATCATCATCAGGAACTGTTCGGGCACCGCCAGCCCAAGCGGCCTAAGGCGAAGTCGAAGCGCATCAGCCGCGCCAAAGACAAGACTGCCGGCGAATACCCTCCATGGGTTCCATCCTCCTAAAATCACTATTGCGACGGCCATCCATCCACGGCCGGCAGTCATATCGGGTACAAATGAGTTGTAGTACGCTAGCGATAAGAATGTTCCAGCAAGACCCGCCATCATTCCTCCAAAGATGACGCAAATATAGCGTACCTTGGTTATATTTACCCCCAAGGTATCCGCTGCCTTGGGGTTTTCACCTATCGCCCTGATTTTAAGGCCGAATGTGGTTTTGAAGAGCACGATAGCGATGACAGCTGTAATTAAAATACCTACGTATACTAGAATTTGATGCTGAAACAGTACTGGTCCCAAAAATGGAATATCGCTTAAAAAAGGTAAATTTATAGGTTGAAGTCCTTCCACGTTAGGCATTTGTGTAATTGTCTGCTTAAATCTTGAGTAAAATACAAAGGTCGATAGGGCTCCCCCAAATATAGTTATTGCCATGCCACTTACGATTTGATCGATTTTTGCCGTGACGCTTAAAAATGCCATCAACAAACCGATTAATGCTCCGCTCACTATACCGGTTAGCACACCCAGCCATGCATCACCCGAATCGTAAGCGATGATAAAACCTAGGCAGGCCCCCACAAGCATATTGCCTTCTACCCCGAGGTTTAACACACCTGATGATTCGCTTAGGTTTTCACCAATTGCAGCGATTAAGATGGGAGTGGCCATCCTTATCATTGCCGCAAGAAGACCTTCTATTATTGGAACTACCATCCCTATCCGTCCTCCTTCAAAATCTTCTCACTTTTCAGAGTAATCTTGTAGGTACCCAAAAACCTAACGACTAGAAATATTATAGGGATTATCCCTTGAATGATGAACGAGATTGAAGTGTGAACGCCGGTTACGATCTGCATCGCACTGCTACCCACCATTATTCCTGAGTAAATAAAGGCAACGAGCGTTACCCAGACCACATTTAGATTTCCCATCACAGCTATCAAAACACCAATAAAACCATATCCCGGGGATATGTCTCCCCTCAGTCGGTGATGAATTGCCGAAACTTCAATCCCACCAGCCAGACCGGCAAATGCGCCGCTTAAGACCATAGCGATAATTATGTACTTAGCGACGTTTATTCCGGAGTATCTAGCACATTTTACATTTCTTGTGACACTTATTGAATATCCGAGCGTAGTTTTTCTTACCAATATGAAAGTTAGAACTGACCAAAGTAATGCAATTATAATGCCTACGTGAAGTCTTGTTCCCGCAAGCAATCTGGGCATCCATGAATCTTGAGTGATATACGTTGTTTGGGGCACAACCGATGCGGGGTCCATTAATGGATTATACAGGAGATATGAAATGAAATATGCAATGACGTAATTTAGCATAAGGGTCGTGAGAATTTCGTTCATGCCGAATTTTGCCTTAAGAAAGCCAGGGATGAACCCCCATATGAGGCCGCCCAAAAAACCGCCTATCAGCATTAAAATTAGAGGTATGGGAAAGGGCGCTTGGAAATAAAGCCCGACAACCGTTGCCATCAAGGCGCCTGAATAAAATTGTCCCTCCGCCCCTATGTTCCACACTCCAGCCCGGTATGCCATCAGCAAACCCATGCTTATGATCAAAAGCGGTACCATTTTGACCAATGTCTCTGATATTGCACCTACGCTTCCAAAGGCGCCTTTAAAAAGAGCTGTGTATCCTTCGAACATATCAGCTCCTCCGGCGTACATTAAAAGTCCGCCAAAGGCAATGGAAGTCGCGATTCCTAGTAATGCAATGAAGATTTTATAAGGAAGAGCCTCTCCCCGAGCTCGCTTCATCATGCCGATTCTCATTTTACTCCATAGGATAAAAGTGAAGTTGATTTATAATGCTTTTGGTGTTGTTTTGTTTAATTTAAGACTTTATCTTGCTAGTTATGATCGAACTTGTTCGTTGGTTCAAAGTTGATGACCTAAGGGGGATTTTTTGAAATATTTATCTCTAGTCGCGCCATATAAAAAAATAAAAAAAAGGTTTTGCTGTATCGTGGTGTTTTAGAGGCCCCAGACCTGCACCGCGTCTAGGTTGTTTGGGGAAACCACAAGTTTACCTTCAATGATTAGCTTCTCTATCGCTGCAACGTATGTTAAAACGTCCTGCGGTATTTTATCTGACAAGTCTATTATAAACTTGGTTCCGCCGTCAGCCAGCCCATACATATATTCTCTTGCTTGGAACTTCCCTGCTATTACTGAGTCTATTACTTCTTCCACAATTGGGTCTAGTTCCCAAGTAAATCCAGCAATCATAGTTTTTGGTGCCAAGTCCGTCCTGTTTCCTTGTATGTGTATCACGTAAGCATTTCCGGCCTCTTCTACAGCTGCTTCTGCACCCGGAATCCTGTCGGCGCAGATGAAATCAGCTCCCCACTCAAGAAGTGCCTTCGCCGTTTCTTTAGCCCTAGGTGGATCGTACCATGTTAATAAATACTGTATTTTTATCTCGATATCCGGGTTTACAGATTTGATCCCCTCTACGTATCCATTAGCGTATCTGTTAGTATTCTGCACGGGGAAAGCCAAGACCATGCCAACCTTGTTTGTCTTCGTCATCTTTGCGCTCAGTACGCCAGCCAGATATGCGGTTTCCTGCATAAGTGTGTCATAGTGTCCAACGTTTGGTGGAACTGGTGTGGGCGGTGGATAAAGGTAGGTAAGTTCTGTTCCCCCCCCGGCACCAAGTGCGATTACATTTGGAAACTCGGCCCCGACCATTTTAACTTGGTCTGGGTACCAGCTGTGGAAAAGTATCAATTTATACCCCTGATCGATGTAAGATCTCGCCACTCGGTCGGCATCAGGTGGGGCTACTTGGTCTGAATAGTCCCACTCAAAATTTAATCTTGTTTTTGCCCTTTCCAATGCGTCGTACAACTGAAGGTTCCACTGTTCTCCCATCATGACCGTAGGAGTGATAACAGCTACTTTTAGCTTCTCAGGAGCCGGCGTTGTGGTGGTAGTAGGCGTTGTGGTTGGCGTCGTTGTGGGTGTAGTAGTTGGTGCAGGGGTCATCGCCATGT
>CAYUMT010000028.1:0-16804 GCA_964446015.1 Hadarchaeota archaeon (SeqCode) | reverse complement strand
GAACCCAAAGTTACCCGAGGGAAACGGTGGAAAAGATAAACGTGCTCGAAGTGCGCGGTCGCCTCGGCTTGGGGGCGACTGAAAAGAACATGCAGTTAATTGCAAAATACTTGGACAGAAGTATTTTCAATGTTTTGGCATGCGTTTCCGTACCGGGTGGGGAAAGAGAAAAAGCGTTCAGGAAAATGGGGATTAAAGTGTACCACGTTAGAAGTCCTGAAAATTTTGCTAAATTGATTAAAGATAAAAACATTCATGTGGTCCATTTCCACGCCAGCGAAAAGCATTACCAAACCTTTATCAGGGCCGCACATGAAGCTGGCGTCCTGGCAATAATCCTGATGGACAATACAGGCAAGATATTCGACCCTAAAATCAGTAAATTAATCGATCGCCATATGATAAGTAAGATGATAGCTATCCGGTATAAAAAATTGTACAAAGTTGATGAGGAAGACTTTCATAAAAATTGTCGCGTCTTGTACTGTCTAGTTGATTTAGACGAAATTGAAAGGTTCCGGTTGTCTAGGGATGAAATCCTGCGTGAAAAGAAAAAACTTGGAATAGGGCCGAAAGATTTGGTGATCGGTGGGATAGGTAGGCCGGACGTCTCAAAATGGGGCAATTTTCACGACATCATGCCATACCTCATCAAAAGAGTTCCGAACGTGAAGTTTCTGGCTATGGGCGTTCCTGAGTCATTAAAGGAAGAGATTAGACATAGAAAATTGGATAGACACTTTATTTTTTTAAAAACAGATCCGTCCGACGAGGCAGTAATGAGATTCTACCAGTTAATTGATATTTACGCGCTTTCCACCTCCAGCGGTGGAGAATCTTTCGGTCTCACAATAGCCGAAGCGATGGCTTACAAGAAGCCCGTTGTGGCCCGCTCCACGCCGCTAGCTGACAACGCACAGGTAGAAGTTGTGGATAATGGTAAAACTGGTTTCATTGTTTATTCTTCTGAAGACTTCGCCGAAGCTATTGCCTATTTGGCGTCAAACAGGGCGTTGTATAGAAAAATGGGGCTAGCTGGTTACAAGAAAGTGAAGAGGGAATATGAAGCTAAAAAAATTACAAAGGTGTTTGAAAAGCGCATTATTGAACTCGTGATGGCACGAGGGATGAGAATACCTGAAAAAGTCTTAAAGAAATACGAAAAGGTCAGTCAATCTCCATCGCCCAAGGATATCGACGATTTCGAAGCCGAATATTGGCAAAGGCTCAGGGATAGTTTTGGCAGCCCGAATTTAATCGAAATCCTTATCGGCAAGTATGTGGTTTGGAGTTCATCTGCACAAAGATTTCTTACAAGCCTAAAGCTTACCGATTTTAGGAACTTTATTAGGACTTCTCACGAAAAACGGACCACAGGCTAGCTACACAAGTTAATTCTTTTTTCAAACCACAATAGCTTTTTTAATAAATCTTATAGCCAAAAGCTCGTCTGAGGAAGTGGCACCAAAGAATGCTGTAGGTTCCACTCCAACGTTATCTAAGAAGCTTCTTAGCAACTCTAATCAACCTTTTCGTGAAAGGCAGAGTATTTTCTATCAACAGTAGATCGCTCATGTCTAACGTGCGCGTGAGCAATATCCACACAGCGTAAAAGAGCAAGCTCGGCACCATGACGGCGAAAAGCTCGGCGAAAGGTGGTAGATCTATAACCATCTTTAATATTGAAACTAGTAGCACGGTAAGCAGGCTGCCAGAAAGCGTTCCAAGAATAGATTGAAGGGGAATATTGAACTTTACGAATTTTCGTGCGAAGTAGATTGCCAAGATAAAGCCACCCAGCGAAGATAACAAAGTAGCACCTGCTAAGCCTGTCGCACCAAACAGGGGGATCAAAATTAGGTTGAAAATGATAATTAGACAAGCCCTAGTGGTCAAAATAATCGTGTTGATGCCTGGTCTTCCTATTCCTAAAATCACCCTTTCAGGCACGACCAGTATAGCGACTACAACGGCATTGATTACTAGAATTTGGAGGACAACAGTCGCAGCAAGGTACTCCGACCCGAAGAGCAAAGAAATCACGAGATTTGGGAAAGAGAATGCGATAAGCGCTGCCGGGATTGTAAAGACAAAAGAAAACTTTATCAAGGAACTCATCGCCTGCCCAATGAGTTCCCGTTTTCTTTTTATCCAAAGCTCAGAAGTCATCGGGAAGAGAACCATCCCTATAGCAATGGATAAATACAATAACAAATCTGCGGCTGGGTACGCGGCTTGATAAAGGCCGACATCAGAGAGTGAGCGTATCCACATGAGCAATAGGGTATTCACTTGACCAAGCATCATGCCAGCTATTCCGCCAATTAAAACTGGCAAAGCAAACGCGAACAATTCTTTAATTAGCGGTTTTGAAATTCTGGTTTTTGTTCTTATGAGATTTGAATGTTTTTTTAGAAAAAGGACTAGCGCAAATAAAGCCGTTACTCCGAAACCTATGAAGTACGCAAGTCCCACGTTCGCAGCACTGGGGCCCAAAATCCAGAATATAAATACAGCAAAAACGAAGGGGGATAAAGTTTCAAAAAAACCAAGCAGCGACAAATGGGTCATTTCACTGAACCCTTGAAATGAAATTTTGAAAACGTAGAAGATGGCGTGGAATAGGAACCATCCACTTAAAAATTTGATTACCAAGGACGCCTCGGGCGCTCCAAAAAAAGTGATTGCTATAGTGTCGGAAAGCGCAACCAAAATCAGACCCATTGAAAGTGAATAAGTTACTTGAACAAGCGCGTAAAAAACTATGGATGACTTCAGCTTATCATTCTGCTTTTTGGCCACAAATTCTGGAATATACTTTACGACTGACGAGCCGATGCTAAGATCACGAAATGTGCCAACTATCAAAACTAATGCAAGCACAGAATAGAAGAGTCCATATCCTGCCGTACCCAAGGTCCTAGCAAGAAATATGCGAAATAAGAAACCGACAAAGGCGGCTGCAATTAACGAAGCGAAGATGACACTACTCTGTCTGACAAATCGCCTTGCATAGGCATTACCGCCGCCTTTGGTTTCTGCCATGATTTTCCCCGACTTATAACAAATTGTGGTGTCACCTTTATCATTTAAACTATTAGATTTATCGTCGGAAGGAAATATGACTTAAGTGATTAAACGTCGTCCAGAACCATTTTTCTATGAGCGATATTTAAGGCTTGTATTTGTGTAGCCAGGACTATTACAAAAAATTAATCCTACCTAGGATAAATGGGTTCTTTATCTCGGAAGAGCTTTAAGATGTGGTGGAAGAGTTAAAATGAAACATGAAAAATAAGGGAATGAGCATTAAATTGGATGAAGAGTGGGATTAAATGCGCGACGATAAATTCATCGATAAATACCTTCAAGACCTTGAGTTAGTGACTAAAAAAATCTCAAAGGAGGACATAGACCTAGCTATAAAGATATTGTACGAGGCTTGGAGAAGGGAACTTCAAATTTTCTTAATCGGGAACGGTGGCTCGGCTGCCACTGCGACTCATTTCGCGGGCGACTTGGTCAAATTCACCTCGGTTGAGGACAAAAGGAGATTCCGAGCCATAGCCCTGACTGAAAACGTGCCCCTGCTTACGGCTATCATAAACGACTTGGGATGGGAGAATGCTTACGTGGAGCAACTAAAGAACCTCATGAAAGAGGGAGATGTCCTGATAGCTATTAGCGTGCACGGCGGCTCTGGCTCTGATAAAGCAGGGCCATGGTCCCAAAACCTCATGAAAGCCGTAAAGTTTGCGAAGGATAACGGCGGGAAGGTAATCGGGCTGGCAGGATTCGATGGCGGTTTATTAAAGCAGGTTGCCGACGCGTGCATAGTTGTACCCATAAACTCAACTCCACAGGTTGAGGGTTTCCACTCTGTATTA
The DNA here is from genome assembly GCA_964446015.1 of Hadarchaeota archaeon (SeqCode). GTDB lineage: Archaea > Hadarchaeota > Hadarchaeia > Hadarchaeales > Hadarchaeaceae > Hadarchaeum. Next base: position 12,917 of record CAYUMT010000028.1, on the reverse strand, counting down.
GCTCATCTAATTTGTGCCAGGTTACGCGAACTTATAGCCAAATCTTAGGGGAGAGTCCTTCTTGAGGGCAGTATTTCTGGACAGGGATGGGGTAATAAACGAGATAGTTTGCTTCCCCGAACTAGGTATAATGGACTCACCACTCAACCCGCGCCAGTTCAAGCTAATGCCAGACGCTGCGAGGGCTGTCAGGGTCCTGAACAAGCTCGGCCTTAAAGTCATCATAGTATCCAACCAGCCTGCAATAGCGAAGGGTAAGACTACAATGGAACTTTTTGAGAAGATGAGACAAAAGATGAAAAGAGAACTAGTAAAAGGTGGCGCTCACGTTGACGCCGAATACTACTGCTTTCACCATCCCGCCGCCAAATATGCAAAGTACAGGGTAAGATGTAGTTGCAGGAAGCCTAAACCCGGCCTTATCACGAATGCCGCGAGGGACCTCAATATAGATCTGTCGAGAAGTTACCTCGTGGGGGACAGCCTCACGGATATTAAGGCAGGAAGGGCTGCGGGCTGCAAAACGATCCTGGTAGGTTATTTAAAGAGCTATCTATCAAAGGTAATCGATGAAACTGGAGTTAGGCCGGACTTCGTCGTGCACAGCCTGCTCGACGCGGCAAAAATCATCAAGAAAGAGGTGAGTTAGGATTGGAAATCTTTCTCGATACGGCAAGCTTGAAGGAGATAGAGGAAGTGCTTCCCTGGGGGATAATAAGCGGTATCACTACTAATCAAAAGATTTTTTTGGCTGAAAAGGGCGTCAACTTCAAGGAAAGGGTCCAAGGTATTTTATCGCTATTGGATGGTCCCCTTAGCGTGGAACTGACCAAGACTAATTGCGCTTTCGATGAGCTCATCGAGGAGGCCAAAGAATACGCCAGTTGGAACCCCAAAAATGTAGTTATCAAGGTGCCAATGTACCCCAACGGTATGGGTTTGTGGATCGTGAGCAAACTAAGGGAGGAGAAAATCAAGACAAACATGACGGTTCTCGTCAACACTAATCAGATTCTACTGGCGGCCAAGGCTGGCTCCACTTACGCGAGCATCTTCTTCAACAGGGCTAGGGACGCTGGCATCGACCCCGTTAAGGTAATCCGCGAATCAAAACAGATTATAGAAGAAGGTGGGATGGACACAAAGATCATAGTCGGCAGCATACGAAAACCTGAAGACGTGGCAGAGGCCGCCGCAGCAGGCGCGCACGTAATAACAATACCTTACAAGATACTTCTCCAGATGGTCTACCATCCAAAGACCGAGGAGACAATAGCGGAATTTGATCGATGCTGGGTTGAATTCAAAGCAGCGGAAAAGGGTTCAAAGTAGTCGGCAAGTGGTAAATTCAGAGCCTGATCTGACCCGAAGAAACCAAGTCTTCGAATTCCCTCAGCCTTTCAGGACTTCCTATCTCATAGAACCTATGGCCGGTCTCGAAAGCGAGAAGCTCCTTCCTTTTTATAAGCTCTTGGTTTAATTCCTCCAAGTCAACAGCCTTGCCGCTGGGCACCAAATCGAGCGCTTTCTTCCTCAGAACGGAGACCCCAAAATCGATGTAGACCATGTTTGGAAATTTCTTCTTTTTGCTATAGACCTTTACTAAGCCCCCCTCGATTACGACGTTGCTTTTGTCATATTTGTCAAAATTTTTGAACACGACCATCAGTCCAAGCTTATTGTACTGTTTAAAGCGTTTCATGACGTCCTTGTAGTCCAAAATAAGATAAGCATCTCCATATGTAACGAAGAATATCTCATCTAGTAAACTCTGGGCATTCTTAATCGCCCCTGCTGTACCCAAAAGTTTCTCCTTATCTTGGCTGTACCTAATTTTTACCCCGAATTTTTCACCGTCGTCGAAATACTCCTTAATTTTCTCACCCATGTATCCGATGCAAAGTATTATGTCTGAGATACCATGCCGCTTGAGCAATCTAAGCTGATGTTCCAAGAATGGCTTGCCTTGAACTGAGACCATTGTCTTCGGGATGTTTCCTGTCTTCGACTTGAGCCTGGTTCCGAGCCCTCCCGCCAATATAACCGCTTGCATTATCTCGCCCCGACCTCAATAAATATCGATTCTCATGCCAGATTTATACTTAGGGTCTAAAATCGTTAGCATTTGGGGTTGAAACAGATGACCTTTACCTGACGACTTTTGATGGTAGAGTGGAGTAGTTTGGGTTTAAATATGCAAGTGCGTCGTATTTGTATAAGGTGATCATCTGAAGATACTGGTCACAGGCGGAGCGGGTTTCATAGGCTCAAACATAGTGCGGGGAGCTCTCAAAAAAGGATGGGAGGTTCGAGTTCTAGATAATTTCTTTCTAGGTAAGCCGGAGAACTTGAAGGACGTTATAGGCGATATCCAACTCATCAAGGGGGACGTTAGGGACGGCAAGTTTGTCAAGGTAGCGACCAAGGATGTTGACTATATTTTCCATCAAGCGGCGATATCATCCTCACAGATGTTTGTCCCGGACCCCGGACTTGGAATCTCCGTGAACGTGCAGGGGTTTTCAAACCTGCTCCATTATGCGCGAGAAAATGGTGTTAAACGGGTGGTGCATGCGTCAACATCTACCATCTACGGTAGCCTTCCGACCCCCCATAGGGAGGACTACTACATCAAAAGGTGCGGGAACTTCTACTCAGTGACGAAGTTTGCAGCAGAACACCTGGCGAAGACATTCACGGCAGAAATGGGCCTTGAGACGGTGGGCCTTAGGTACTTCAGCGTTTATGGTCCGGGCGAGAGGCACAAGGGCAAGTACGCGAACCTGATAACCCAGTTTCTCTGGGGAATGAAAAAGGGGAAAAGGCCGATAATATACGGAGACGGGAAGCAGACGCGAGATTTCATCCACGTTGCGGATGTAGTACGAGCTAATTTGTTGGCGGCCGTCAAGAAAAGGGCATCGGGCGAGATAATCAACGTCGGTACAGGGAGACCTATCAAAGTAAACGATGCCACTTCTCTCCTTAACAAATACCTGGGGACGAAGATAAAACCAAAATATGCGCCAAACCCTATAACGGGCTATGTCTATCAACACCAGGCGAACACAACTAAGGCCGAGAAGCTGATTGGGTTCAAAGCTCAAATTCCGTTCAAGAAGGGCCTCAAAATGCTGGTGAAATGCTACGAATGAAAGTCCCTAGAGTGGTAACGGCCATCCTACTGCTGCTCGTCTTATTCTCCCTTTGTCTTTATAGCCATCTTGAATATGAACGCCATCTCCCCTATCCAAACGGGGTGGACGTAATATCTAACCAGAAAGGACAAGTGGGAATGGTCTTCATATTTGGCACAGTAACGAGTAGTTCAGAGGACACGTCAGTTGTTTCGTCCGGTGGGTATAATTTCACGGTAAAACCGATGACTGCCAGAGTCGGCGACAAGGCTGAAGTACTGGGCATGCTTGAAAGTGACTACCGGATATCTGCTGAAAAGACGGTGGTTTACAATCCAACAAGTTATTATTTAATTTTCGTGCGTTCCTTGGTCGGCGCTGCGCTGCTCGCATTCGTATTCCTTAAGGGCTGGAAGTTCGAGGCGAGGAGATTCAAGTTTGTGGAGAGGTAAAGATGCCCGATTGGATAGCCCATATACTGGTGGCATGGATCTGTTCGAAACTTTTCCAAATGCGGTTCAAAAAGATTTCGGACAAACAAATAATCCTAGTAATGGTCGGGGCAGTTCTTCCCGATATCGTTGCCGTGAACTATCTAACATCTTGGATAGGAATAAACGCAAGTGGATTCTTATTGCCATTTCACACACCGGTTGGGTCCATGATTGTTGCTGCAATTGTATCTCTAATGTTCTCAAAAAATTCGAGGGCTCTTTACCTGATGATCGCCGGTATTGCCACGCATTTTGCGTTAGACGCGCTGCTTTTGCATGCCGGCGGCGGCATGGTCCTGCTTTTCCCGTTTAGCTGGACATGGGGCTTTCAACTGAATTTTATCCCTTCGGACAGCTGGATTCCAGTTACCATTGGCGTTTTAGCCGCTGCTTTAATTTTGACTGCACTAAAGTTGAAAAATAAAAAGAATGGCTGAAATTAATAAAATTCTAGTGTTTTGCATTCCACTTGTAAACGTCAAAGATAGTTTTAATGGCCGCGTATGCGTCCTGAAGTGTGCCCAATAACTTACATTTTCCCTCTATCGCGTCGACGAAATTTCTAAACTCAAATTCCCAAGAAACGTCCTTGCCAGGCCAGTTGTACACGAACTTGTCGGGGACGCCCATCGCAGGCTTCATCTTATAATGTGTCAAAGTCTCTTCCCCGTAGCTGCCGCCCAATCCATTTACCTCGAGCTTTCCGTGCTTACAAAATACTTCAAAAGAGAATAGGTTCTTCCACTCGGTCCAGCTTGTGTGTAGAAGCGCGATTTGTCCCTTTTTGTTCTTAAGTAAGGCAAAGCCGTTGTCCTCAACTTCCATATCCCAGAACATGGTTTTGCAGTACCCGACAGCTTTCTCGAAGCCCCCCGCGAACCATCTTGAAAGGTCAATCAAGTGTATTCCCTGGTCGAGCATTTCACCGCCGCCAGCAATTTCTGGCTTTGCCCTCCATTCCTTCTCGTAACCCTCTCTTCCGCCGTGGCCGTACCTGCCCCTAATGTACATCAGCTCCCCAATTTCTCCGCTGTCGAGGATTTCCCTAGCTTTCATAATGGCCGGATGGAAACGGTGGTTGAAACCAGCCTTAACCTTAACTTCGGGATGCCGCTTTGACACCTTAATAATACCCAAGAGTTCCTTCGGGTTTCTAGCGCACGGTTTCTCGATCAACGTGTGTTTGCCGCTCTTTATTGCCCCGATCGCTATCTGAGCAAGGTAATCGTTTGTCGTGGAAACAATGACTATATCCACGGAATCATTTGACACGACTTCTTTCCAATCAGTGGTGTAATCACAATCGCACCTTTTAGCTAGATCTCTCGCTTTTTCCTCGACAACGTCCGCGATCATGGTGAGTTGAGCATCGCCGAGGCCCCGTGCCCTTTTATTCCCGACGAGCCCGGCGCCAATTATCCCAACCCTCACTTCCTAGCCTCCTTGTAGAGTTCGTTGTCTATCCTCCTGATGGTGTATATCTGCGTCCCGTTGATTTCGTCGAGTCTTTTGGCAAAATTTTCATAGTCATCCCAGACGGCGCTGATCAATTTACCAGTTATGCCGTTGGACTCCTCCGATGCCAAAAATAGCGCTAGTTTTGCGGCTTTTTCTGGAGGTGTCCCGCCAGTCTCCTTCTGTTTTAATGACTTCTCCAAAAATTTTTTGTCGATTTTATCCTTCACTGCCAAAACTTGGTCCAAAAGCCTAGTATTTACCGCACCCGGGGCGATCGAGTTAACCTGAATATTATGTTCACGTACCTCCTCCGCTATAACCTCCGTGAACCTGACCACCGCGCCCTTGGAGGTCGCATAGGCGCTGATGGTCGGGGTCGGTGGGCCGCCCGAACCCCCTCCTGAAAGATTGATGATCTTGCCCCTTTTTGCCCTTATCATGTGGGGAAGCACAAATTTTGTGAATAGAACCGTACCTATTAAGTTAGTATCGATTGTCTTCCTCCACAACACCACGTCATTGTCCACGAGGTTTCCAAGGGGGCCATAGATTCCCGCATTATTCACTAAAATGTCAATTTTTTTAAACTCTTTCAAGGTCTTTTTGACAACCTCCTCGACATCGGTTGGGTTGGATACATCGCATCTCAGCGGGAGCACTTCGCCGTATTTCTTAAAACCCTCCGCGGCCTTCCCTATCTCATCCAAGCTCCTGGAAACTATCGTGAGGTTACATCCTTCCCTCGCGAAAGTTTCAGCTATAACTTTACCGATACCCTTGCTTGCACCAGTGACTATTGCAACCTTGCCCTTAAGCCTCATAACCAACACCTATGTATCTGAACTTTAGTTTCTTAAACTTCCCAGGGTCTAAAAAGTTCTTTGTGTCGAGAAAAATAGGTTTCCTCATCAAGGCCTTAATTTTTTTGAGGGGCAACTTCTTGAAATCCTTCCATTCGGTAATCAACACGAGAGCATCGCTACCCTTTGCGACTTCCCCCACAGACCTACAGATTACGAGCTTGGGCAAGGAGGCCACCGTAGACACGACTTTTGGATCGTAAGCTTTCACTGTTGCACCTCGGGAGATGAGATCCTTTGCTATTTCCAAAGATAACGAGCGCCTCAACGTATCGGTGCCAGGCTTATAAGTTAGGCCCAGGATTCCGACGTGAAGGGACTTTACACCGCGAAATAACTTCTCAAGTTTGTTGAAAACTAGATTCTTTCTCCTATCGTTCACCTCCATAACTGCGTTGAGTAGTTTTGTCTCATAGTTTTTCGCGTCGCCATATCCCCTCAAAACTTGGACATCTCGGGCCAAGGTGCCACCTGAAAACCCCAGGCCCGGGTTTATCGGCGCATATGGACTGACCCTCTTGTCCGTCTTTAGAGCCTTGGCGACATCAACCGCCGAGGCACCACTGAGTTCACAAATGTCTGAGATCTCGCTGATAAAACTTATGCATGTTGCCAAATACGCATTTAGCGAATGCTTGGCCATCTCGGCACTTTCGACCCCCATCGTGATTTTCTCGCATTTCAAGGGCTCGAATAGCTTTTTAACCTTCTTGAGCGTGGTCTCGCTATTAGCGCCCAAAACTATTCTCTCTGGATTGAGAAATGAGTTTAGCGCCTCACCCAGCCTAAGGTTTTCAGGCACGTAACATATATCAAATTTCGCCTTGTTTTTCCTTGCAATTTCAGATTTTAATTTGGAACAAGTGCCAACGGGGACTTGGCTGCTCACTATGATAGTAGCCCCGGCTTTGATGTATTTGGCTATTTCATTGGATGCTCTGAATATGTCGCCTAGGTCAACCTGATCTTTTTCGTCAACCTTGGTATCAATGGTCAGAAAGATAAAATCGGCGGCTTTCAGTGCAATTTCTTTACTAGGCGTAAAACTCAAATTTTTTCTCCTAATTTGTTTTTTGAGAATTTCCTCCAGCCCCGGCTCGAATATTGGCGGCTTTCCCTCGGATAATTTCTCGACTACTTCTCCATCAAAATCCGTTCCAACGACCTTGTAACCGAGCTCGGCTAGGCCAGCTGCAGTTACGCAACCCAAGTGCCATAGTCCAAAAACAGCCATCTTCAAGTCAATCTTACCCATCAATTTAAATTCCCACTATCACCTTAGAGCCTTCAAAGTCGAAATTGAACTTTACCTCGCGGAGATTCTCCTTGGCCATAGCTTTCCTAAGCTTTTCCCCATCCTTCGCGTACAACATCAGGAACCCTCCACCTCCCCCTCCAACTAGTTTACCACCGACAGCACCGTTCTTCAGGGCCTTGTTGTACCACCTGTCTATATTCGGGTTGCTCATCATGCTGGACCTCTTTTTCTTGCTTAGCCAGTGGATGTGCATCAGCTCCCCGAAGCGCATGGTATCCCCTGAGTTTAACGCATCCCGGCACTGGCAGCCTATCTCCTTTATCTCATGTAATCTCTTGATCATGGAATCATCCTCCCTCTTGGTCAGGGCATCCTGTTTCTTGAGCACGGCATGGGATTTTCTAGAAAATCCGGTGAAGAACAAAAGCAGATTATTTTCCAAGTCGTCTATCGTGCTACGGGTCAGGCGAAGGGGTTCTACTAAAACTTTACCATCCTCGTTAAACGTGAGCGATATTATCCCGCCAAAAGCTGCAATATATTGGTCCTGCTTGCCTATTGGTTCCTTCAGTATACCTATCTCGATTTTGCAGGCTTCCTCGGCAAGGTCCTGTTGGGGCAAGTACTCTTTCTTGTGAAAATGCAGTCCCTTCAACAACCCAACCGTGAAGCTCCCGGAAGATCCGAGGCCAGCCCTAGCGGGTATATCAGCCATGCTACCGACCTCTATCCTTTGAGTAAGTTTCGTTAACTTGAGGGCCTCCCTTATTATAGGGTGCTTAAGCTGTTCGACTTTATCAACCATTTCGGATTTCGAGTAATGAGCGATGATCTTGTCGATGAAAATGTCGTGAATGTTTATGTAAATGTATTTGTCGATGGCTGCCCCTATCACGAAGCCTCCATACTTCGAATAATAGGAGGGCAAATCCGTCCCGCCGCCTCCAAACGTTATCCGAGCTGGACTTCTCGTTATTATCATTTGCGACCAAAGTAATCTGACGCTGACGTGTATTTAGGTATTTGGTAAATAAACACAAATTTAGTCATAATTTAATAGCTACAGGTAGAACCGAAGATGCTGAGGTGGGCTATGATGAGGACGTTGATAACGGGGATAAACGGATTCATAGGTAGCCATCTGACCGAATTTATGTTAGATAAAGGTATTGAAGTTTTCGGCACCATTCACGATGAAAACTACGGAAATATTTCGCACCTGAAGGACAAAATAAACCTGATAAAATGCGATATCCGAAACAGATCCATTGTAAAAAAGGCTTTGAAGGAATCCAAACCGGACCTAATTTTTCATCTTGCCGCCCAGAGCCGCCCCGACGTCTCTTGGGTGGACCCAGCGGGGACCATGGAAACCAATGTGATGGGCACGGTCTATCTTTACGAGTCGATCAGAGAACTCGGACTTGACCCAAAGATACTTGTAGCTGGCTCAAGCGCCGAGTACGGACTCATTGGAGGTGATGAAAAGCCCATCAGAGAAGACCATCCGCTGCTGCCGGTCAGCCCATATGGTGTTAGCAAGGTGGCACAGACACTACTCGCTCATCAGTACTTCAAAAATTTCAAAATGAGGAGCATCGTTGCAAGAATATTTGGGGCTACGGGTCCTAAAAAGGTCGGAGACGCGTGTTCGGACTTTTGTAAGCAAATAGTCAAGATAGAGCGTGGGGAGGCAGAGCCGGTAATAAGAGTAGGTAATCTTGAGGTGAAGCGTGACCTCATGGATATAAGGGACACGTTAGATGCATTTTGGTCTTTGATGGAGAAGGGAAGAATGGGTGAGTTCTATAACGTCTGTTCCTCTAAGTCGATCAGGATAGGTGACATGTTGAAGAAGCTTTTGGAAATTTCTGGGATAAAAGCAAAGATCGAATCCGAACCGAAGAAACTGCGACCTACAGATGAACCCGTTGTGGTGGGCGACAATACAAAAATAAAACGCGATTGTGGGTGGCAGCCTAATGTAAATTTCGAAAAAACTCTTGAGGATACTCTCGATTATTGGAGAAAGGTAGCAAGCGGCACGCCTGAGCCCTGATCAAGATTTTTTGTCCCGCTCTCGTCATTTGCGATATCATCACTTAAAAATCAGATATAGTTTGACCAACTTTTTGTATAATCTCCCAAACGGGTAAAGCAATATTTACCATTAAATCTAAACGGGAGTGTACACAAACTTTCTACGGTGGGAATCAATGTCACTAATTTCAAAGGTAAAAGCGGGATTGCGCAGACCTGGAAGGGCAATATCCTATCTGTGGCATGGAGAAGAAAAATACAACTTAATACAAGCCGAGAATTTGGAACAAAGCGTTAGGCCAGAGAATAATTTAGAGGCCCACATGATCAAGAGAACAGACATACATGAACATCTGGCCACGCTCAACATGCTGACGATTGAACTCGGCCTGAAGACTGTGCTCGAGCTGGGCACGGGTAAAGGTGAATCAACCGTGGCTTTGCTTGAAGCGGTCAAACGTACGGGGGGCAGGGTGTACAGCCTAGATATTGACCCTTGTGAGGAAGCCCATGTGAAAATCAAGGCCTACAAGCTTGACAAATATTGGACTTTCATTCAAGGAGACAGTCTGAAAATAGATTGGCGCAGGCGGATAGATCATCTTTTCATCGATACCTACCACACGTTTGACCACACGCTCGAAGAACTGAAAAAATATGAACCGTACGTCAGGCGTGGGGGGATAGTAACCCTGCACGATATAGTCACGTGGCCGGGAGTCTTACAGGCGGCGAAAAAATACGCGGAAAAAAGGCCTGGCCTTAGGCTCTACAAGTACTTTAACAACAATGGGTTGGCCATTATCTATAAGGGTCGAAAAAATTTGGCTTAGCGCCCTGATTTTGATGAGCCAGTTAGCCTGAAGGCGTCAATAGTTTTGGGCAATCCTTCCACAAGTGGCACCCTTGGCTCCCATCCCAATATTTTCCTCGCTTTAGTGATGTCAGGTCTACGACGGATTGGGTCATCCTTTGGCAAAGGCTTGAAAACCAACTTGGATTTAGAACCAGCCACATCCTTCACGAGCTTAGCTAATTTTAAGATGGTAATCTCCATGGGGTTTCCCAGGTTGACCAATTCCCCGCTTATTTTATCTTTGAACATCAGCCTCATGATACCTTCCACCAAATCCTCAACGTAACAGAAGGATCTGGTCTGGGTGCCGTCCCCATAAACGGTTATGGGCTTGTTTCTCAGAGCCTGGGTAATGAAATTGGGAATGACTCGGCCGTCGTCCTTTTTCATCCTGGGCCCATATGTGTTGAAGATGCGAGCAATTCTAATGTCTAAGCCATAATTTCTGCGATAAGCGAACGCCAGCGCCTCGGCAAACCTCTTCGACTCGTCATAAGGCGACCTCGGGCCAGTTGTGCTGACGTTTCCCCGGTAAGTTTCCCTTTGGGGATGCTCCAGCGGATCCCCATAGACCTCAGAGGAAGATGAATACAAGAACCTAGCTTTCTTAGATTTCGCTAGTTCCAAGCTATTTTGTGTGCCGAGAGAGTTCGTCATAAGGATTTCAACAGCGTACTCCTTAAAATCAATAGGAGAAGCCCTCGAGGCGAGGTCAAAAATAAAGTCAACCCGCCCCTTTATTTTAATGGGTTCCCTTACATCTTGGCGTATAAACTCGAATTTCTTCTCCTTGAACAAACGGGCGATGTTTAGCTTGTTCCCAGATCCGATGTTGTCTATGCACACGACTTTGTATCCATCAGTGACCAGCCTGTCGCAAACCCAGGACCCGATGAAGCCCGCACCGCCAGTGACTACGGTTACGTCCCCGCCTGACATTTACTCACCCAACTGAGCGATTGAAAGATATTTGCAGGGCGTTCCAGTATGTTTCAATAGTACCTATATCCAGCCATATATCCCGGGAACCCATCTTCAAGGCATATACCCCTAAACCTATATCTATTAGCTTCTGAATTCCATCTGTCAGTTGAATCTCGTTGCCCTTCCCCGGGGGAACCTCCTTTAGAGCCTTGAAGATCATGGGGCGAAAGATGTAGATCGGCATTAGGGCTAGGTTGGTCTTAGGTCTCTCCGGTTTCTCAACAACTTTTTTTAGCCTGAAAACATTGCCCTTGACTTTTTCGGCCTCCGCAACGCCGAACTGCTTTGGGTTCTCGACCTCGCGGAGCAAACATGTCATGTCCGCATTCAGTTTTTTGTGAGTTTTGATTAAATTTTGGAGGTGCCGGTCGCCGTCTGATATTACGTATGTGTCACCTGCATGGACGAGGACAGGTTCGTCGCCAACGTAGGGCGCAACTCTAAGAATCGCGTCGCCGAATCCCTTGGGGGCGGGTTGATTCACCCAAGCTATCGTCGATTTTTCGATTTTTTTATAGAACTCCCTCAGCTCCTCGGCAAAATCGCGCTTACCCATCCCCTTGAGCATATCGACGTAACCCTGCTCAGGAGTAAAGTGGTCCTCAATCGCCCTTTTCTCCTTCCCGATGACAAAATAAAATTCTCTAAACCCGATATCATAAAGTTGCTCGAAAACGAGTTGGAGCAGCGGTTTCAGACATGGCTTGCCGCCGTTCGTGTTGGCAAACAGCGGCAACATTTCCTTGGGCTGCTCCTTTGTCGCCGGCAAAAGCCTCGTTCCCCGACCGGCTGCCGGGATGATTACCTTCATGAAATCACCTATTCCCTAATTCCCAGTTCATTACCAATCTTTTTGTTTATGTCGGCGACAGCCTTAAGGAGTTTTGGCTCGTATCCATGTTCTTTAGAAAAAGCTATGAAGGCGTCTAAATCCTTTGGCAGGCACTTTCCTCCAAAAGCTTTACCATGTATCGTTCCGTATTTGCCTATCCGCTTGTCCATTCCAACAATCTTCGCCACGAAGTCAGAATCTACACCAATTTCTTGACACATGTAGAAAATCTCATTCCAGTAGGAAATTCTGGTTGCCAAAGCGCAGTTGCTCGCGTATTTTATCATCTCGGCAGTTCTTAGGTTGACGCGAAAAATCGGGAGCTTCAGGGGCTCGTACAATTTCCCTACAACATCGCCGGATTTCTTGTCAAGCTCGCCGATGACGACTCTTTCCTCCGTGAAAAAATCCCTCTTGAATTTTTTGTCGTCAATCCAAGATTCCTGAATTTCGGTTAGAAACTCCGGGTTCATGCAGACTCCTATCGACTTTCCAACCTTTTTCCCGGAACTTTTCTCAAGCAGTGGGATGATGAACTTTTCCGTGGTGGACGGCACAATCGTGCTCTTGACCACAACCACATGATAGCTATTTTTATCCTTCAAGCTTTTGCCAATGTCCTTGGCCGCTGCCTTCACATAGCTCAAGTCAATCTTCGCGTCCTTCGTTGGCGTCGGGACGCAAATGAACGAGGTGTCGGAGTTTTTGACAGCTTCGGCTATATTCGGAGTTGATGAAAGACCAGAATTCCTGAGTTCCTTTATCCTCTTCTCGCTGACGTCGTAGAATATCACCTCGTTGCCCAGATTCTTGAAACCCCTGCCGGTGATGGTCCCAACGACGCCGCCGCCGATTATGCTTATTTTCGCCGTTTAAACCCCTTACAATATTATCCGACCATTAAAATATGATAGACTAAGGCGGGACTAAGGATTTCAGATGGCGGGCCCGGTGGGGTCCGCACTCTATTAAGTGCGAGTCCACGTAAACTAAGGGGC
>CAYUMT010000027.1:6014-17147 GCA_964446015.1 Hadarchaeota archaeon (SeqCode) | reverse complement strand
CCAATTACCGAAAACTTTTTAATTCTCAATAAATAACGAGAAGCGATAGATATGGTTGACATACTAATAGAAAACGCACGCCTTGTCCTCACGATGGATCCGAAAAGGAGACTTCTCGAAAAGGTCGCAATCGCGATAGATGAGGGTAAGATAGTTGATATTGGGGACACTGCGGCGTTGAAAAAGAAATATAAAGCTGACAGAAGGATAGACGGAAAGGACTTCTTCGTGACGCCTGGCCTAATAAACGGGCATATTCACCTAGAATCCGCTTATGACAAGAGCATGATGGACGATGTGCCTGTCGTTCCTTGGTGTGAGAGGTATTTTTCCTGGAGCTACATGAATTTGACGAAAGAGAACTATTACTATGCGGTTTTGAAGAACCTGCTTGAATGCCTAAAAACTGGAACTACTACGGTCTGCGACTGCGGCACCATTCAGACGATGGAAGAATCTCCAGTCAGAGCTGTAACAGAGATAGGAATGAGGGCCGTCTTTGGGAGGGATCTAATGGACATCCACGACGCCACTAAATCCTCATATGCATCATACGACGCCTTCACCGACCTATGTGGTAGGCTAAGGGAAGATACCAACCAGTGCGTGAAGAGAAGCGAGGATTTCATCAAGAAATATAACGGCGCCGCAAACGGTAGGATAAAGACTTGGATGGATCTACAACAGGTTTGCAATTCATCTCCAGAACTGTGTAAGGCAGTGAGGGACTTGGCGAACAAATACGGCGTGGGAATTCTAACACATGCGGGTGTTTCACATGACATGGTCGAGATGACTCGCAAGCAATTTGGGAGGAGAGATATAGAATATCTTTACGACCAAGGTGTGCTAGGTCCAGATTTCATGGCAGCCCACATGGCATGGGTAGATGGTGGAGAGCTTTTGATGTTAAAGGAGACCAACTCAAACGTTGTGCATGTGCCTGGTTCAAGTATGCACGGTAACTACTCTGCTGTTTCGATGAGGGGCAAGTTCCCCATCATGGTAAAAATGGGCATAAATGTTGCCCTTGGTAATGATGAGTCAAGTACTGGGACTGCACACGATCTTGTCAGAGATATTTGGACAGCATCCGTTGGCCACTCCGAAGCCTGGCATCCGATGATATTCCCAGACCCAGATCTATTTATGCTAAAGACCGCGGAACCAAGTCCAAAAGCTCTAGAGATGGCAACATTAAACGGTGCAAAGGCCTTGTTGTGGGACAAGGAAATCGGCTCTTTAGAAGTTGGCAAAAAGGCGGACATCGTGATGTGGAATCTGAGGAAAGTATACTGGGTACCTGTTACCAAGCAAAATGTCGTCAACAACTTCGTATACAATGGAAAGGGTGACTCGGCGGACACAGTAATAGTAGATGGTAAGATAATAATGGAAAAGGGAGTCGTGAAGACTGCAGATGAGGAAAAGGTAGTCGACAAAGTTCAGAAATTTGGCGAAAAGATAATCCCAACAGCGCCTTGGCTCAAAAAGCCGGAAGTTTGGGAGCTGAAATGGGTTAAGGAGTAAAATTACCATCTAAAACTAGTACAGGCACAGCAATCTAGTGGATGCTAGTTTCAAAAGCTTAACAAGGATAGAAAATGTTTTAACCTTATAAGACTCTCAAAGTTCTAACCCTAATATTTTTATCGCATTCTCAGAGTAAATCTTATTCTTCTCTTCTTCTGTGATGTCCCATTTTTCAATGCTTTCAATCGCACGCGGCATGTCCCAAAACGGGTAATCGCTGGCGAAAACAAATCTGTCTATGCCTGAAGTCTCGTAAGCACATTTGAAGGCGGGCACATGGAGCGAAACCGTGTCTATGTATACCGATTTGAAATAGTAACTGGGGGGTTTTGGGATATTGCCCCTGCCACCGGGGAGCTTTCCAGATTCAAAGTCTATCCGACCTAAAAGATAAGGGATTGTACTTCCCAAGTGTGGAAGTACAAACGTCAGGGACGGATATTTTTCTAAAACCCCATTAAAGATGATTCTCAGCATGGCCAGAGTTGTATCGAATAAAAACCCTACGACGGGGATTAATTGATAGCCTTTCAGAGAGTTCGCCATCACGGGCAAAGTAGGATGGATGAATATCGGGATTTTCAGTTTAACAGCTTTTTCATAGAATTGCCAAAGCTCGGGAGAATCCAATGGCTTACCAGCAACATTTGAGTAAATCATCACACCCTTTAATCCCAAATCATTTATGGCCCGCTCCAACTCTTCCAAGGCCCCATCGATGTTTTGTAAGGGCAGAGTTGCCAGTCCAACAAATCTATCTGGGTACTTATCGACGATACTTGCAATTTCATCATTTACTATTCTCGCAAGAGAGACGCCCAAATCCGGTTCAACACAATCTGTGCCTGGCACGCCCAAGCTCAAACAGTGCATGTCCACCCCTGCGGCATCCATATCCTTTATGCGCTTTTCGACGTCATACAGCTCCTGTATGATAGGATATCCAGATCCCTCACCATACATCATTAAACTCTTAGAACCATCTGACTTGACGTACGGCAAAACTTTTCTCTTCTTGAATTCCTTAACATATTCGAGCGGGGCGATATGGTTCTGTAAATCGATTTTCATACATCATTGGTTATTAATTGAATTGATTATATATTTTTTGGTTTTCATTTATGTATATTACTATTTCAAAATTAGATTAACTTTTATAACACAACCCAGTTTGGGTAAATCTGCACTCTTGTAATTATGATAACTTCCCCATCTAAATTGGATATAGCTGGTGGCCAAATATTCTCGGGACGTATCTTCCTAACCCGTGCTTGCCAATTACTTGCCTATCATCGAGGTCGTCACCGTCCCAATTGAAAATTACCTCGCCCCTGAGAATTGTCTTTATAGGCCATCCCTTGAGCTCCATACCATCGAATATTGAAAAGTCTGCGTACGAGAACAGCTTATCTCCCCTAACTTTCGTCTTTTTATCCATGTCAACTATCACCATATCAGCATCGGAACCGACTTGGATGGCTCCCTTCTTGGGATATAAACCAGATGAATAGGCTGTATTACGACAGCATACTTCAACCATCCTCTTGAAGCTTATCCTTCCCTTGTTAACCCCCTCGCTGAGCATTATTGGCAGCTCTGTTTCAACTCCAACAAATCCAGACCCAGTTTCCCAGACGTTTGATTTGGGATCGCCCTTGTGATCAGAGGTATCTCCCTTCTCTAACTTTTCGTGTAAGCTCGAAACCACGTGATCCGTGCCTATGCAATCGATCGTGCCATCCTGTACCCCCCTCCAGAGAGCCTCATTATGTTCCTTCGTCCTTATCGGCGGGTTTACCTTTAGCAACAGGCCGTTTCCGTGTGGCTTGTCCTCGATGGTCCTGGTAAGATACTGAGGGCAAGTTTCAACCGTTATACTGACGTTTGGGTCCCTCTTTAGCTCCCTGCATGCCTCTAGGCCTTCCTTAGAACTGAGATGATAAACGTACATGGTTCCACCTGTAACCTTCGCGAAGTAACCCCATCTGTAAACATGTTCGGCTTCTAGAAATCCGGGGGAACGTTCGGCCCATGCACCTATGTCCGTCCTCCCCGCCTCCCTGAGCTCCCCTTCAAACATTTTGGCTACTTCAGTATTTTCACAGTGCACATCCACCCTCGCAGGAGGACCGACCTCGGCTGCCTTTTGAAATGTCTTGAAGAACAGGCTGTCATCAAAAGGGACGGGTATTCCTATCCTAGCATGCCATTTTGGACTTACGGGTGAAACCGCGGAACTCTTGAGGTTGCCGAAGAGCTTGAACCCGAATACCCCGTGCTTCTTGGCATATTCTGGTATCTCCAGCGCATGTTGCATCGTGTTTAGGGAGTAGTCAAAGAAGAAATCCACGACGGAATTTTCTTCACCAGCTCTCTTTGCCAAACCAAAAACTTCGTTGTAGGAAACAGCATCTTCAGGTTTCGGTATCTCTTCGGGCTTACCGGGAAACCTTTCAGGATCCAGTTCTTGCCCCATCCTCGGAACCCTAACCGAACAACCCCATGTCGTCACGCCGCCCGCGGCTGCCCCAGGTGTTTCAGTCTTCATATCTTGGGTCAGAGGGTACTTGCCTCCGGGATGTCCGTGGTTATCGATAACTCCGGGAATTACGTACTTTCCTTTGACGTCGATAACCTCGTCGGCCTTGGGCAGACAATTATCGATAGCTATTGTAACAATTTTTCCCTCATCGATTGCTATCCCACTTTCGAAAATACCGTCTGGGGTTACTATTTTACAATTTTTCAATACCAAATCCACTGACATAGTATTTTCTTTGTTCTTGAGAGATATATAAATTTATGACTGTTTTATACTCGCTTTTGAAGCGTGGTTTAGCAGTTTGACTTAATATTTTTGAGACTGCAAAGAGTAGATTCGATGAAAATCCTAACCCAAAAGTTTTATATGACTTAGATAAGACAATATGCCGATAAGCATGAAAACACTTATCTATAACATAGGGACCTTGGTCTCTGGAGATTTTAAAAAACCAATTTTGAAAGCAGACTCTATACTTATTAAGGACGGAAAAATTGCAAAGGTTGGGAATAAGGGGAACATGGATGACAAAGATATAAAACAGCGAATCGATGCCAAGGGGATGACCGTGACTCCCGG
This sequence comes from Hadarchaeota archaeon (SeqCode), assembly GCA_964446015.1. GTDB lineage: Archaea > Hadarchaeota > Hadarchaeia > Hadarchaeales > Hadarchaeaceae > Hadarchaeum. Next base: position 12,493 of record CAYUMT010000027.1, on the reverse strand, counting down.
CCTTATAGATGGTCACGTCCACAACCAGATCGGCGACTGGTCTCAAATCTTCAAGGGCGTAGACTGGATGGAGGGTTTCCTTCTGGCGGGAAACACGACTCTAGTGTCACAAGGAGAGTGCGTAATCGCAGGACTGAGGGAGGAGCCAGCTGCAGTTAAAGCCCTTGCAATACTCAGCGCGAAGACCTATCAGAATTACAAACCAGGGGGTTCGCTGAAAGTACACGGCGGTTCCCTGATGTTGGCGAAGGGATTAACCGAACAAGACTTTAAGGAAATGGCTGACGCCGGAGTTTGGATGGTGGCCGAAATTGGCGGGTGGGGTTTCACCAGACCAATCGAGGAAACCGTTCGTATGATTAAGTTAGCGAGAAAATATAAGATGAAAGTGAGCATGCACTTTGCACCTCACGGCATACCCGGATCCGATGAACTGCTAACTGATGAGGCTTTGGAGATAAAGCCCGACGTCCTTGTCCATGTCAATATGACTGCCACACCGGGCATCGAGGAAATCGGGAGAGCAATTAAGGAAACCGATGCTTATATCGAGTACGTATGGGCAAGCGCCAACTACAAAGCGGGTTACGACATGGTGAACATATTAAAGGAAAGGAAAGAGTTAGATAGACTCGTCTTGGGATCTGACAGCCCCATTGGATCAGGTTTGGTCCCACCTGCGATTCTAAGGTGCATCACAAATATTTCGTCATTTAACGACATCCCTGCCGAGCAAATAATAGCGGCGGGGACCGGAAGCAATGCTGAATTATACGGATTCAACAGGGGAAAGATAGAGGTGGGCCGCGAAGCGGATATTTTGGTTATGCACCGTCCGATGGGCTCCAGGGAGAAGGACGCGTTGGACGCTATGCGGGTAGGTGACCTTCCAGGGACAGCCATGATTATGATAGACGGAAAAATAGTGGGAGTAAGGGGTCGCGATACCAGAAGACTTGATAAATTCGTCAAAGTAAATGGCAAGGACTTGAAGGTCGTGTCAATGGAGGAATACCTCTTCGGCCCGCTAACTTTCGGAGTTAACAGATGGGTTTCCGAGTAAAATTGGTTATCAAAAATTACTATATAAAAAGGGAAAGGATTTGTACAAGGTTTGTTTAGGTTAAAATCCAAAAGAGTGCTGCTATCCTGACTTCGATGGTTTAAAGTACAAGAATTTTATATTTTCTTACTTCCGGCCAAGAGCCCATAAGCCTTTTTCATCTACTAAAGGACTAAATAATCAAAAAATTTAAGTATCTATCAATATTCCTTAAAGGGGGGATAAAATGAAAAAGATCGTTTCACCAAAAGAACTGCCTAAACCTACGGGTTACTCACAGGCAGTTAGAGTAGGAAACCTTTTGTTTATCTCGGGACAAATCTCCGAGAACTCAAAGGGTGAAATTATCGGAAAAGAGGACTTTGAGGAGCAAGTTAGACAAGTGTTCGAAAACCTACGTGCGATATTGAAAGCAGAGGGTGGAAGCATTGACGACATCGTGAAAATAACAGTCCACTTAACGGATATGAAAAACCTTGGCAAGTTCAGGGAAATTCGCTCGGATTACTTCAAGAAGGATTACCCGGCGAGCACCCTAATAGCAGTTAAAGACTTGGTAATGAAGGAATTGATGATCGAGATCGATGCTATCGCAGCGCTTCCATAAAAATTTTCAAGCCTAAACTCAACTCAAAATAAATAATAGCCACGCCGAAGCAGCGTGGCATAAATTAAATTTTCTTCACTCTTCCACGAAAGCTACGACTCTGCAGGGACACGACTCACCATCGACTATTTTAAGTGGAAAGCACCCTACTAATACTCTTTTGTTCAAAACCTTGTCTATGTCGCCGCCAATGTTCTCCACGTGAATTATCTCGTGTGGCTTGGGGAACAGGGAAGCGTGCATCATGTGATCCATTTCTGGAGGGAACAACTCCTCAAGGGGCTTTCCCAACTTTTCCCTCGCCTCCTTCGCCACAAATTGGTTCATCGTCCTAAGACAGGTGTTCATCGGATGGTCTGCAGAACCGCAGTCCACGCCCAACCACTTAAATTCCATTTTGGCGACCCAGTCCCTGAACTCCCTGTGCGGTCCGGGATGCTTGTAGAAATATGCGACTTCGTCAGGATCTTTGGCGCCTGTGTAATACTTGTGGAACCCCGTGTTGATAATTAAGATATCTCCTTTTTTTACGTCGACCTTGTCCGTAATGTGCTTTGGTGTGTAAATTCCATAAGGACCGACCGCGCTAATGTCCGCTATTACGCCTTCGCCGAAGAGTTTATCCATAGGCAAACTGGCCAAGTCTCTGCCCTTTGGGTCGAAGTGAAGAGGGCCGTCCAAGTGGGTGCTGATATGCGTCGTAAATGTAATCTCCTGCTGCCCGTAGCCATCGGTTGAAATCCTGTTCACGTATTTAATCGTCGGTGATTTTCCGCCGGGCCAAGGTGGTGTCATTATGCTAAAGGGTTGTGTCAAATCCACGGCTTTCAATTTCTTCATTCATTCACCTCATTTTTTCTTCACGTAGTTAATGAGGAGCCTTGTTTATAAATACTTTCCAAAAAAGCCCTGTGATTTTTTACCAAGGGGTTAATTTTGAGCGGGTCTATAGGCTTTTGATTTTATATTTATCCTCGAATTCCTTCTGCGCTTTCTTAAAAAGCTCCATGGGAACGCGTATTATTCCAGCCCCAACCTGCCCGATACCTGGCTCTTTATGCGCCATTCCTGTATTAATCACGGGTAAAATGCCCGTCTTCAGAACTTTCCTTATATCTATGCCAAGCGGTGTGCCCCTATACCCGAGATTGGCGACTTTGTAGTATTTGTGTTCTGTTACCGTTATATTGTACATCTCTGTGGTTGTCTTTATCCCCAGATCGGGTTCACCGCCGATAAAACTAACAATCGCCGGGGCTGCCGCCATCGCGAATCCCCCGAGCCCGGCCGGCTCAGAATAATAGGAGTCGCCAAGCACCGGTGCGGCGTGACTCTCGTTGAAACCCTTAAAGTACTTACCCTTTGCGTAGACGGAAGGCGCGGTAATCCACCGGTCACCTATCCCGCTTACCCTCATGCCGAAGTTAAAGCCGTTTGTGCAAAGCCCATTTACCACCGTGCTGTACTCTATATTATTTGCTGCGTCAAGGGATGCCTTGCTGGATGCCATTGAAAGGTTAAGGAAAAAGTGAGGGTTCCCGTTGATGAAGTCGATTATATCGGCAGCCACCTTTTTATCCAGATCAGATCTGACGAGTTTAGAGGCTATTGAACTGAGGAACAACAGTGAAACGGTTTTGTTTCTGTTATGACATTCGTCGCCCCGGTGCAGGGATGCCTCTATCAGCTCTTTTAGGTCAATCTCTCCCTCCTTGAGAACTAGCTTCAATGCGGGCATCAATACGTCTTCTATCCAGTGGAGCCTTTCGATGACTTGCTTATCGTTGGCCCCAAACCTAAGGACCTTACCAAGCCCCTCGTTTATGTTAGAGAATGAAAAGTTCCCATATTTCTTATTTTTTACGACATAAACCGGCATCGATGGGGTTACAATCCCCGCCATGGGAGCAACTGCGTTGTGATTGGCCGTTGAAGAAAATTTAACTTCGCCCTTTCTGATAAGTTCAAGGACTTCTTTTTCTGAGTTTGCCCATCCCTCATAAATCAACGCACCGATTACGGCGCCCTTCATGGGGCCGATCATCTCATCCCAACCGCCCTGCAAATCTGGACCGCTATGTAGGACCATTTTTTTCTCCATCTTTGGAATCACATTGATGGCATGGTCGATATCGACTAAGAATGGATGCGATTCCATAATTTTTTCTACGCACAATTTATTTGCTTCATCTATTCTTTCATTTGTTTTCACCATGCTCAAACCTCCCTAAATCTTTAGTTTCAGTAGATTCGCAGCGTTCTTATATGAGAGCTTCTCCTTTTCCTTATCAGGTATTTTCATATTTTTAATTACGTTCGCCGATTGCTCGAGCGACGCAAATGGATAGTCGCTCCCAAAAACCATCTTATCGGGCCCAGCTAGGGCATATGCGCACATGGTTGCGGGCTCATAGAAGGCCTGCGCGGTGTCGATGTAAATGGACTTAAAGTACTCGCTCGGCGGTTTGGAGATCCTCTCCCTAGACTCTGGGTTTAGCCTGTATTGATGATCGATCCTACCTATCAAGTAGGGAATAGTGCTGCCCGCGTGAGGAAGTATTATCTTAAGTTTTTTGAACTTCTCCAGGACCCCGCTGAATATAAGCCTAAGTACGGCAAGTGTGGTGTCGAACAGGTAACCAACGGCACCAACCAACCCATAGTCCTTCAACACGTCAACCATCAAGGGTCTAGTTGGATGAATAATTATGGGCACATCCAATTTTGAGACCCCCTCGTAAAACGGCAAAAAATCACCGCTGTCCAGAGTTTTTCCGCCGACATTTGAAAAAACGCTAACGCCCTTTAATCCCAGTGAATTTACCGCCCTTTCGAGCTCCTCTACAGCAGAATGCGGCTCGACCATTGGTACAGTTGCAAATCCAAGAAATCTATCGTTTGACCTTACAATTTCGGCGATTTCATCATTAGCTTTTCTAGCCATCTCTAGCGCCAAATCTTTCTCAAACACGTCGGCGCCAGGTATGGAAAGACTGACAACCTGAAAATCTATACCAGCCTTGTCCATCTTATCTAACCTTTTTTCCACAGAGAGCATTTTTTGATCAAACGTGTAGCTCAATTCGCGACTGAACCATAACTTGTAAGCTCCGTCCTTAACCGGCTCAATCCTGGGAATTACCTTAGATTTAATCAAATTGTTAAAGTAGCCCTTGGTTATCACGTGGGCGTGTGTGTCTAACAACATCCTTTCACCTGCATTACTCTGGAAACTTTATTAACTAAATTTATAAAGATACAGGTGGGGTAAAATTGAAGATAAAAATAAAACTTTTGTTAACCTTTCCCGAAATCAGGGAAGAAAAGACAGATTTCCTGATTAAAATCTTAGGAGCAACATCCGAGCGATCGTAGGTAATTGCCTTCGTGGGACAGGTCCTTACACAAGCTGGATCTCCATCGCAGAGATCGCATTTCCTTACCTCGCCTGTCTTTGAATCCACCACGATGATGTGCCACGGACATGCCGAGATACAATCCCTACAACCTACGCACTTCTCCTGTAAAATATTCACCGCACCCGTCCTAGGATCTCTTACTATAGCATCTTCAGAACATGCCTCCATGCATGGTGCCTTCCGACAGTGCCTACACACGACTGGTATGTCAAGCGAACTCTCTCCTGTCTTTGCAATTTTTAGTAGAGCTCTAGAGGGATTGTTTTCACTGTAATGATATAAAGAACACGCCAGCTCACAAACTCTGCATCCTGTGCATTTCTTCGGGTTCGTAAACAAAGTTTTTAGCATGTACTTTCCCCTAACCCATGAAAACCCCTTTTTAATATGGTTGTTGACCGTTCAATATAAGTTTTAGGCTAACGGATTAATTTTGATTAGCTAAAAGAGTGTTGTTTAGAGAGAATTGTATGTATGGCACTCAAAGAAAAAAAGCAAGGGCGACTTTAATCGGCGCAGGCGCGTTAAATACTATTAAGCGATGCTCCGTTGGCGAGGTTCACAGTGTTTTCGAACGAACTTTCAATATCCTGGTTAGCGGTTTGCTCGCGGGTGTGGTGCGAAGCGACGTCTCCCTCAGCCCAATCGACATATTAACCGACATTCCGGCAGAAAAAACCATGCCATCACTAGGCATCAAAAAGGGTATACCGGTTAAGTTGGAAAACGAGATAATTCTTGTGGATGAGGTACTTGAGATATCGCTTGAGGATGCTGAACCATGGCAACCTCCCAGCCGCGTTGATGCTCCCCTTGCCCCGCAGCTTATCTTGCGAAACCTAAAGCTGGCAAAACAAATCGCGAGGGATAAGAAAACAAGAGAGGGGCTGGGACAATTGTTATCCAGTGTAGATGAAATCTTAGGGGAAAAGTTGTCTTTATCAAATAAATTTAACGAAATAGCGGGAGCGGTGCTGCCACATTTAGTCGATATGGTGAAAGCCACAATGTCAAGAAACATCAATGGTTTGGAAAAAGCCGTTAAAAGTCTAATAGGACTTGGACCGGGTCTAACCCCATCTGCCGATGATATGCTCACTGGATTCACCTCTAGTTTATGGTGGATATCCAGATCTCTTACTAAGGGAATTGACTATGTGGATAGGGTAAATAGTATAATAGCATCTAATGCGGATAAAACCAACCTCCTGAGCCGGCAGCTTTTACAACACGCTACTAGGGGAGAAGTAAACGAGCGATTGGCAAAACTCCTAGAAGCACTCCTTAGTGGCAAGCTATCCGATATTGAACCTTCGCTAAGAAGAGTAATGAAAATCGGAGAAACTTCAGGAATAGACATGACTGTTGGTGTACTTTTGGGGATCCAGGT
>CAYUMT010000027.1:0-5914 GCA_964446015.1 Hadarchaeota archaeon (SeqCode) | reverse complement strand
ACCCATCCGCGTTAGAAAATCAACTTATATATTCACTACGCAATTATTTTTTGAAACCATGGCTGAAAAGGAATCCATAGGTTACACCAGCATAGGCTTCGGAGCCTTTATTTTTGCGATTGGGATAATCTTTTTGGTCCTTACTTTCTTGAAAATCACTCCTAATAGATCTTGGATTATCTCGTGGATCAACAACTACATCATCAGCGCGGTAAGCATAGTATTGGGTTTGATACTACTTGGTTATGGAGTTTACATGCGCAGTGTCATAGGCAAATACACAAGAAAAGTAGAAATCCTTGAAAAGGAAAAGGCCAAACAAGACAGGTTAATTAAACATAAGACAGTGGCTCTTGAGAAAAAGCAATCTGAATTGAAGCGAAAGGGGACTGTCCTCCTGCTTACAAAGGGTAAACTGAGAGAAAGCAGAAAAATGGCCAAGCACAAAACCAAACAAATGCTCAGGGTAAGAGGCAAATTGGGTGACCGAAGCAAGCGACTAAAGAAAATCAGGGAAATCGCCCGAGTCAGTAAAAAATGATGATATTCCGTTGGGGGCTAATACCGCTCAGCCATTGCTTTCAAAGCCTTGGTGAAGCACTCCATCGGTGCTCGAAGCACCCCAAAACCCACTGTGCCAAAACCGGGCTTCTTGTGCGCAACGCCTGTGTTGATGAAAGGCAGAATGCCTGTGTCTATAACTTTTCTTAGGTCGATCCCCCGCGGTATACCCTCAAAGTCCATGAAAGGTATTGATAAGCTTCCATCTTTGGCCAAACATATTTCGCCCATCTCACGCGTGTAAGCAGCCGCGACGCTCGGCGAACCTCCGACCCCCTGTACAACTGCTGGCGATGCCGCGGATGCAAAACCACCGAAGCCAGCTGTCTCCATTATAGCACTGTCGCCAATGTCGGGATTTGCGTCCTTCTCCTTGAAGCCCGGGAAGAAAAGCGTTTTTGGAACAAGGGCTGGTGAGGTAAACCACTGGTTACCTAGTCCGCTTACCCTTATGCCAAAATCCGTGCCGTTTCGCGATAAAATCGTTACCACCGTACTATGCTCGATATTGTGTGCTGCGTCAAGCGTGGCCTTGCTGGCTGCCATAGCCAGATTAAGGAAAAATAGGAGTGTGTTATCACCGATGAACTTTATGACCTCGCTCACATCCTGTCTTTCGAATCCAGTATCAACCATATGTGGCGCGATGACCTTCATCAAAATCATTGTGGCTGCAACATTCCTAGTGTGAAGCTCATCGCCCATCTGTAAAGCCTGCGCCATGATAGCCTTGAGGTCTATCGGCCCTGAGCGCTTCAAGGTCTCTGCGAGCAATGGAGCGAGTTTACTTTCTATCCATTTCAGACGTTTAATTACACTTTCATCATAGGCACCGTACCTGAGAACCTTACCAATACCTTCATTCAAGTTTGTATAAGCGCGATTTCCGTTCTCCTGATTCTCAACTACAAGAACTGGCATCGATTGAGAAATTATGCCGGCCATTGGACCAACGGAGTCGTGGTCGTGACAGGGGGAGAACTCTATATTGCCGCCAACGACAAGCTTATCTGCCTCTTCTTGATCCTTAGCCAAGCCCTCGTAGATTAAGGCCCCCCAAATCGCCCCTTTTGTTGGCCCGGACATTCGCTCCCATTCTATCGGCGGGCCGGAGTGTATGATTGTACGATCTGTCATGCCAGGAATAACTTCCCTCGCGGCTCTGACTTCTACCAACGTTGGCCTAGCGGCGAGGATTTTAGATACGGCCTTTTTGTTGGCCTCATCAATCTCTGGCCGCTCAAGCCTTTCCAGGAGGCGAGCAAGTTCTGGATCCCCGCCAGCTGGTGGCTTCCAGTCCACATGAACCGCATATGCCCCCTGTGCCAGAACGGTTTCGAAAAATGAACGAACCCCTATATTTATGACCTTTGGACTTTCACCTATTATCCTCATTTCAATTCCCCCAAACCTTTCCTCTTGTCACGATTAGCGCTGCCATTCTAGCCGCCTGCGCATTAGAGGGCATTAAAACTACACCTGCTTCCTTTAGTTTTCTTTCCTGTTCGAGAAAGTTCTGCGGGTCTCCCTTAGTGCCACAAACGGTCGCAACTACGGGTAGGTATCTACCATCGCGCTGAGCAATCTCCTTGGCCTCCTTGATGGTTGGAGCTATTTCGCCAGCTGGATCTGGATGGGCTCCATAACCAAGAACTACGTCGAGAAGAATCATGGCCGTTTCCGGGTCGGATGCCTCCTTAAGAAGCCTTTCCTGTCTGAACCTAAAGTCTATCATTGGATGAGGTCTGCCAACTGTATAGGTTCCAGTGCCCATATCAACGCATGTGTGGGCTTTGCTCCTGTGAACATCATCCAGCTTAAACTTTGGATCTAGTGGGGTGTTGGAGTATACCCCTCCTAATAAGTCGTACAAAATTAACATAGCTTCATAATTGAAGGTACCGCCGGAATAAAGCCCGCGGATGTATTTTTGTTTTGGCTTTAAGCCCTTATACTCGTTTTCTACACTTGTCCTTATTTTTTCCCGCCCCTGTGTGAATAGAACGCTCTTGGGCTCCTCCCCGCGCACCAGCGCCATAGACTTTATAGCTGCGTCCTCAAGCGTGAACGCCGGTGTCGCACAAACGCGCTTTATATCCTCGGCAACGCCACCTATGAAGTTCACAACTACAGGCTTATTTATATTCTCGATGACCTTTAGAACCTCCTTTGCTACTTTAGGTGATGGAGGCTTTGATATCACGACCACGACTTTGGTGTTGGGATCTTCACTTAAAATTTTTAGGCCCATGCGCATCGTTATGGCGCCAACCGCTTCTTTAAGATCATTACTACCTGTACCAATGGCGTGTGAAACTCCCACCTCATCAACAAGCGAGGACACTTGTTGAATCCCAGTCCCAGACGCACCGACTATCCCAATTGGGCCCTGACGCACGACGTTCGAGAAACCTATGCCCACACCGCTTATAATTGCGGTACCACAATCCGGACCCATAACTAAAAGGCCCTTTTCCTCGCCGAACTTCTTCAGCCTGACCTCATCCTCAATTGGGACTCCATCGCTGAAGATGAAAACGTTCTTTTCTTCCCGAAGTGCGGACATCGCCTCGCGAACGGCGAATGGTCCCGGGACTGAAACTATAACCAAATTAGAATCTGGTATCGCATCAGTGGCGGATTTCAGGGTCTTGTAAGACGGCTCTTCACGCTCACCCATTGGCTTCTCGGCAAGCATCTTATCAACCATCGTTATAGCTTTAGAGGCCAATTCTTCACTTTCGGCATCTACAGCTATTGCAAGATCATTTGGACCAGCCCGCTCGATCTCTTCCGTAAGTAGACTAGCGTCCTTTAGGAGCTGTTTGTTGTTTTCGGTGGCCATGATTGCAGAAGCCCTTCTTACGCCCTCTAATCCTTCAAGCTGCGAGGAGATTCTCATGAGAACAACAGAATCCCTATACTCATTTTTACGAACTACGGTGCGAAGGACCATTCAAAACCACCCTAACTCGATAAAGGTCTATAGAAATCTTTATAAGTTTTATCCGACGCCCGATATTTTAATCCACTGGTACCACACCATTCCTCAGCCATGTCGAAAGAATACTCTGAAGACTGCTTATGAATCAATAATTATTGTCGCTGAAGCAGCTCGTTAAATTTTAATCCGCTTGTGTAACTTAAGTCAAAACAAAAAGAGTTAAAAACTTCTTTGAGCTATAACAGGTGGTGATTTGATGGTTGAGCTGTATGGTAAGGACTTTATAACGACGCAGGATTGGAGCGTCGAAGAACTTAAATACGCGATTGATGTCGCGAGAAAACTGAGGGGCATCGTCAAGAAGGGCGATCGTCCGAAGAACGTGTTAGACCGAAAGAATTTCTTCATGCTGTTTTACGCGCCATCGACCCGCACCCGGGGGGCATTCGAAGCCGCAACTGCAATTTTAGGGGGACATCCGGCCTTCATTGATGTCTCAACCACTAGAATTGAGGAAGCAGTGAAGGACACGGCCAAGATGTACGGCTCCTATGCTGACGGAATAGGTGTTAGGATTCTGGACAAAAACATAGATTTCGTGTATGGGGCTGGCCTAAAGGTTGTGAAAGAATTTGCGAAAGCAGCTGATGTGCCAGTCATCAACATGGCCGACTGCACGTACCACCCAACGCAGGGGCTTGGCGATATTCTGACGATAGAGGATAAGATAGGTAAGCTCAACGGGAAGAAGTACACCATAACTTGGGCATATTCAAGTAAGCCGCGCGGAAGATGCAGTATTCAGGAGGAGGTCCTAATCGCGACCAGGTTTGGGATGGATGTTACCTTGGCTCATCCGAAGGGGTTCGAGATCGACCCAGAAATCATCGAGGTTGCAAAGAAGAACGCGAAAGATAGCGGCAGTAAATTCGAGATAAGCAATAATTTTGAAGAATCTATTAAGGGAGCAAACGTTGTTTTCCCAAGGAGCTGGGGAACAAATGAGTTCCTAAGAGTCGGAGCAAGCAAGTTCGGTGTAGAAAAAGAGATCGCTATATACGATAAATACAAGGATTGGAAACTTGATCAACACCACGTGGATGACCTCATGGCCAAGCCTGCTATAGTGACTCATGTCCTACCGGTTATGCGGAACCAGGAAGCGACGGACGCTGTCATGGATGGACCAAACGCAGTTATCTACGACCAAGCCGAAGACAACTTCTACGCTAAAATGGCATCTATTGCCCTAACGATGTCTAAGGAATCGTCTGTTTAAGACCAGTGATATGCTGGTAAAAAAAGAGTTACGTTGCTGGGATTCTCCCAACTAATACCCCGCTCTAGGAACTGTTCAATTTCCGCCCTCAAGTTTGGCACTATATAGTTTGAGGTCGATTTGATCAAGCAAAAGCAGGTCGATTTCTTATCAGTTTATTCTTTGAACTCTAGGGCGGGCACTAAAAACCGGGTTCGCTAAAACTACACAAAAATGCCAAAAACCTACTCATCCAAGTTTCTTAGGAGACGATGCTTTCACCTGTTTTGGTTCAAAGGTCACTTATCGGGAAAAGCGTAACCATAACTGTTGAAATGTTTATAAATTATTGAGAATAACAGGCAATCGATGAAATATGCCTGAAAAAGATTTATTTGATGAAAAAACTGCGTCGGAGGTTGATGAGCGCTTCAAGTCAAACGCGGTGAGAATGTTCTTCGATGGAGTGGTGTATACAGATTTCCTAAAAATATGGGAGAAAACTAAGACCTTGGATGAATGGTGTTCTAAATGGATGGAGGAAGCATCAGTACATAAGAAATTAGCTGAAGAAGCCCTATCAGAAGGCAACACCGTAACGGCGGGGGAGTCCTTCTGGAGGGCTTCCCTTTATTACCACTACGCACAGTTTTTGGAGTGGCACAAACCCATAAAACAAGAAGCTGTAAAAAGAAAGGTTGAGGCCTATAAGAGAGGCGCGCCTCTCTTCGCGCCTCCTGCAGAACGAATAGAGATATCAGCGCCTGCTCTCAACAACATAACTCTGCCTGGATATCTCCGTATTCCTCTGGGAAAAGAGAATCCCCCTATAGTTCTACTCATCGGCGGGTTGGAAAGTACCAAAGAAGAATACTATGCATTTGAAAAAATATGCCTGCGGAGAGGATTAGCAACTTTTGCCTTCGACGGGCCTGGGCAGTGCGAAGTATACTATCAGATGAAGTCGCGCCCTGACTTTGAAAAGGCCACCTCTGCTGTGATAGATGGTCTACAAAACAGAAAAGAATTTGATATCAAAAGATTGGGAGTTTTAGGAAGAAGCCTAGGCGGTTATTTAGCCTTACGTTCTGCTGCTTTTGACAAGCGAATCAAAGCATGCGTTGCCAACTCATCTGTCGACTTTGAAAAAA
>CAYUMT010000026.1:0-17575 GCA_964446015.1 Hadarchaeota archaeon (SeqCode) | reverse complement strand
AGTATTCGACTTTTTCCCTCAAATTCGTGGTTTTGAAGTTCTGGTTCCTTTTTTCTTCCTACACAGGCTATTCACGGGACATTCGTCGCAGAGCCCTCTCTTGCAATATTCCAAATAAATTCTGACTAACGCTGATTCGAATTTTTCCACGCCTCGTTTATTTAGTCCCAATCCATTGCCCAACCCCACAGCTATCTTGGAAGGCTCCGGCTTGGCCTTTGACCAGATGCCGCGCAGCTCCCTCAGGAAAATGTTTGAGGCGACGAGCCCTATGCCCTTCAGCTCCTGAAGCTTCCGCTCCAAGTCCTCTGGGCCCTTTGCTTTATCGTGAAACCGCTCGAGCCCACCAACCATCTTAATTTTCTCCATCGTTTCTAGGAGCGTCGAAGCGGTTGAAAAATCATAGCGTACGTAACCAGCCCTGTCCAGCACTTCGACTAGCTTATCCCATCCGGCGCGAATGATGGCATCGGGGGTCACAAGCCCCTCGGCCTCGAACGCTAGGTATGTTTTCCTTGCTATGCTGGCGGAAATCCTCTTAGCGAAAAGCATCGAGGCCAAGAACCACTTGATTCTATCGCCAGGTTTTCTGAGGTCCAGGCCGAGTTCGCACGAATAAGTGGGAATTTGGCGGAGCACGCGTCCCAGTTTCAAGTTCCACCCCAATTTTTCAATTTTGTTTCAAGTGTTAAAATTGATGGGGTAATGATGTGGTGGTATAATGTGTAAAAATTTTTAACTTCAAACTCATAACTTATCAGGGGAGATTTTGAGAGGTCAGCTTAGCATCGAGTTCATCGTTATCATGTCGGGTATGCTGATCATAATTGCCGCCATCACGATGCCAATTTATAACCAAGCTCGCGCCGACGCCGAGAGGGTCTCAAAGCTTGCGGATGCGCGTGAGGCAGCAAACACGCTGGCGAATGCGATCAACATGGTCTACTCAGCAGGGGTCGGTTCTAGGCAAACGGTAGAATATTGGCTACCATCGGGTGTAATTTCGATATCTTTTGTTAACGGAGCTAGAGATCGAGTAGATGTTAAGATAGAATTGGATCTAGAAAGCGACAACCTAGTTCAAGTAAACACAATTCTGCCCAGCAGGAGTGACGAAAATCGAGTGATGTTTTATAATGAGAACTTCAATGTTTATTCTGGCTTTCATAGGATGACCTTCACGTATAGATACAGCAACAATCTGAGGTATATTGAAATCAAGGAGGCTTGAGATGCGAGGACAATTAACTTTTGAGTATCTGCTCATCTTTTCAGCCGTGATGGTGATATTCGCCGTGGTAACATTTGGACAGATGATAAATCCTACAGAAACGGTCGGATGGGATACCTTATCCCTCTCAAAAGCTAGATACGCCGCCGACGCAATTGCTGGGGCGATAAATTCCGTTTATGCTAACGGGCAGGGGGCGGTGAAGAGCGTGGGCCTTTCCATTGACAAAAGTTGGAGTCTGCGGTTGACAGAGAACAAGCTTACCATAAGCCTTGAGATATCGGACACAGCTGAAAATGTCGAGAGCAGCCTAAGATATGGGTTCAATGGTAATCTACAAAGCCTTCCGAGCGGCGCCTACACGGTAATCGTTGAGTGGTCCGGCGATCAGGAAAATATCACCCGGAACAACTACAATGTTTACATCCACATCAAGCCGCCGATGGGAATGGGGGTATAGGGTTGAGAAAAAGGCTCCGTGAGCGAGGATTTTTCTCGATTGATGCCTTGTTTGCAGTAATGATCCTTCTCATGGTCACGTCACTATTTTTGCACGTTTACGAGGGACGCAGGGTAACGGCCGAGCTTGTGGGTGACAGGTACGAGGCCCGGATGGTGGGCGAAAAGCTCGCTTCGGCAATAAACACCGTTTACTCGAATGGACCGAACTTCGAGCTCCATATAGACCTTCCTTCCAAAATAGGAAACCGTTTTTACAGGATTGAATTTGACAACGTCGCGCGGCAGGTTCTCGTGGAAAATTCAGCATGGGGAACCATTGGAGTTAGGGTCGCTTGTAAAAATGTTAGGGAGTTCGTGCTTGAGCGGGAAAATTTGGGTAATGCCTTTCGGGTGCATTGGTCGGAAAACTTCGTCATGGTGGTTAACGCATGAAGGGTCAATCCAGCGCAGAAATGTTGATTCTGATTGGGGCGATTTTATTGGTGGTAACTTCACTATTCTATCTGAGCCTGGGAAGCACTGAGATGGCAGCCATTATGTCGGCCGCGCGCACCGGGACAGAAAACGCGATTGCCCTCTTAGGACCTGAATTCGGGTGTTCAATCGATATTGAACAAGTGGGCTTTGACGACGGGACCATAACAATTTATGTAAACGTCAGGGGCGGACCTCCTCCCGATAACCAAGTGATATCGGACAACATCAAGGTGGGCGCCCTCAAGTATATTTACCATGCGGTTAACGGTTCCTTTCCCGAGAAGGCTGAAACCCTTGAGACGAGCTATTACACCTACGATGTGAACGTAGAAATAAGGAGGGTGACGAAGTGAACGAGCGAGGCCAAATTTTCACGTTGGATATGTTTTTCGCCATAACGCTGATAGTGCTGATGGTTAGCTATTCTGGGCTGGCGCTTGAACAGGCACGAAAGCAAGCTGATACTTATGCGTTGAGGTATTCACTTGAACGCACAGCGAACGATGCCGCAGATCTTCTCGTGAAAACGTTTGGTAGCCCTTCGAGATGGGAGAATGACCTCAAAGTTCTGGAGACCCTTGGATTGGTAGAGGAGAATGAAGGAAACCCGATCCCAAACACACTTTCTATAGCCAAACTCGGGCTTCTCAGGGACTTGTGTAGGGAGGCAAATTGGACGGCTCAAAAAAACGAAAATGCCGTCAAATCGTTCAAGGCCCTTTTCGGTGGTTCTGAGAATTTCGAGATAAAAATCTATGACGAAAATGATGAAAACATGTGGAGTATAAGGCCGAGTTGGGATGTACTTGGAACATCGTCGGGTTCTGAGAATTCCCTCGATGTCGTGGTGGTCAAACGTTTAATCGTGAAAAGGAGGCCGGGGAGTACAAGGGGCGATGAAAGAGGACTCCAGCACCTCGTTGCTGTACAGTCGGGAAAGGAATACTTTTTAAACTTTTGGGTTTATCCTGGGGAGCTTGACTTGTTCGATTGGTACTTCCTACTGAGACCAAGCGGGAGAACAAATCCAGGAATAACAGTATGGGTAAATCGCACATTTGGAGGTCCCGACTTCAATTTCCCCCCAATAGCTGAAACCCTTTTCAAATTAAGATATCACGGAACGGATTATGTCTCAATCCCTTTAACGGATGTGGAGAATAATGGACAGCCGAATAACTTCATCATGGTCAAGGTCACTGGCAACCCAAAGGACTGGGTAGATGTTTTTATCATAATTCTCCCGCGGTGCTCGCCGACCGAGCTCGCATATGATGCGCCAGACACCCTTCCAGCAACGCTCGAGGTGAAGTTGTGGAGGTAACTACATGAGTTTCCAAGATGATCGAAGGGGATTCATATTTAGCCTCGACGCGGCACTCGCGATGCTGGTCCTTTTGATAGTGATGGCCGGAGTGGCACGTGTGACTGGGCCTGAGTTAATCTACGGACAGCATGGCTATCTGCGCTTGGAGCGGTACGGCAACGACGCGCTAGAAACTTTGGAGCTCACTGGCACAATGAACTCCATCAAAAAATTACTTGACAATGGATCGGTATCTCAGGCTGAGGTCCTTGCCGAAAATGAGTTGCGAAAAATACTCCCGGAGGAGGTGCAGTTCAGATTTAGGATTGGGTCCGAAAATAAACCGCGTTTGGATAACGTTTACCCAAGCATTGGTAGTCATGTGGAGTGGCGAGCCGCATTTGAAACTGCTGGGGAAATTGCCGTCGCAGCTCGTGTTTCAATATTTCCTCCTGAGAATGTGTTTGATCAAATCATCCTTTATGTGTGGCGGGGGGCAGGGCTGTGAGACTGGCGAAGGATAGGCGTGGGCTCGTGCTCAGCGGCGTCGTGCTTCTGTTAGTGCTACCGGCTATGATGCTCGCGACCTCGCTCTTTGCAATAATCGAGATGGGCGGGGAGACGGTCGCGCTGCAAGCCTCCTCTGACAAAGTGTTTTATACTGGAAGGGATGTTGAACGAATAATCGAAAACTTATGGCGCGAAAACATGTTGCACGACAATACCGATGACACGCTTCGTAAGCTAGCCGATAATTACCGCGCGGCCACCGGTTTGCTCGTAGACATGACGCCAACGTGGATTCAGCTGGGTGAAAATGTAGAACTTAATATCTCTCTTCACATCAGAGACCCTAGAGGAGCCGCGCAGTACTTATCTACAGTTGAGCTATAATGGGAGCTGGGTATAGCAGAAGATGTAAATTTTTTGGTGGAGAAAAATGGTGCGAAAAAGTTCTAAAGTTGCCGATTTCTTCCGAAGAATCGGCGACGCAGTCTTGGGCGTGGGGAAGTTCCCAGATGGGCTGAAACGCCGGGCACGTAAAGCTGAAAAGGGTGGACCGAAGAATATACCCAAAATCCCCAAAGCTTTCAAAGGTTTCTTAGAGCGGCGTCATGCGGGGTGGCCGGAATATGTCATGTTAAAGGCTCAGTTGATTATCCTCTCGCTCTTTGCAGTGGCGGTGATCTATATTGCACTGCTGCCCGCGGAGGTCATCGTCTTCATACCCTTGCTGCTATTGATAAGCGCCTACTTGCTCTATCTTGCGAGGAGTCAGCTCAGACCTGCCTTCAAACGCGACTACCCTGCTTACCGTACCTTCATCGCGATGTGTATAGCCACAGCTTGGGTTTTCGTGCTGGCTCTCCGACACTTCCCAATAAGGTTCTCGCTTGAGGAAATCTACCTAGTCCTTGTACCCCCACTCGCGGCATTGGTTTTCGTGTTCGTGACGTTTATGACATTTAGGATTAAGTATGGCAGAGGCTTCACCTACGGCACGGTGGTAGAAGTTCGGGGTAGGCGAGCGGCTGTCCGCGTTGGTTACGACATCTGCAGCAACGTGAAGTCCGGCCTTTATATAGTGGAAAGCTTCGCCAAGGTGAGCAAGGGAAATTGGGTGAAGTTGAGCGTGGACCGCCCGATGTTGGGCATGCGGGGATCTAAGGTCAGAGCCATATTGGAAAAAATTAGGCCCATCACCTCACATGCTAGATGAACCCCTGCAGTTCATTTTTTCAAGCCTAACCTCGAAGTAATCCGAATGAAGTCCGCGTCGCTTAGTACGCTGGAGATCCTCCATTTATCTAGTTCTGCTGCTAAACAACTCCGGACAGCGTGGGAAGGATAATGTTGTCCATCACGTTGTCGATCTGAGAGCCGACACTTGAACCCAAAGCTTGAGAGGCGATTGAGATAGAAAGAACTACGCCTGCTGTTATCGCTAACACGACACTGAGCATCAAAAGATACTCAGTGCCGCCTTGAGCACGTTCCCCTATCTTCGCTATAATGCGCCTCATAATGTCTCCACCCGATGGATCTAGCTATGCAAGTTCTCTAGACAGCTATCGCTTATCCGATAGTTATCGTCCGGTCAGAGAAATATATGTGCCCGCTTGGCTTGTGTCTCAAGCTCACGTAGTAGGTGCCAGCGCTTAGGCCAGTTTGTATGGTAACATACGGTGCATCAAGTTTCTCCGTTCCATCGGTCCAAGAGTAGCTTCCTGAAGATTGGCTTACAGAATACTGCCAATCGCCGGTTGCGATTGAACCTGTTTCAACGTTGATCCTTATCGTATTATCGTAATCAGCTGGCACTGCGCCCACTGCAGGGTATCCACCGGTTGACGTCACATAGTATACAGCTACGGCGACTATGACCAGCACCGCGCCCAACATCAACAGATATTCCGTTGCGCCTTGACCCTTTTCATAGAATCTCATCTTTTGTCCACCTCCACGAAATCCTCTTAAAATATGGGCTAATAAAGGTGACCTTACATTTTTGAGAAAAAGTCGACATTTTTGAAAGATTTAATATATCGGACGCCAAACCCATGATGATAAGTTTGCAGGTACTGAGCTGCTTCCGGCGGGCCGCTAACGTGCGTAGAGCTCTGGAGCTAGTTGCGGCTGAACTTAACAAGAACCTCACAAAAACACAAGGACGCATAACCAAGATGGAAGCTAGGGTCACCTCGGGCATCGCTGGCGCGACTGCACATATATCTCTCGCGGTGGATGAGAGCGATGTCAGGCCAAAATATATCATCTGGGCAAACGAGCTCGGCGGCAATGAGATGGTGGCACTTGCTCGCGCTCAAAGGAAACTGAATAAACAGTTAGAGAAAATCAGAGGGGAAGTTGCTGGGTTCTACCTGAAGATAATCACCCCTCTACCAAGGCGTACCTATGTCACCCTTATCATCTCGGTGAACGAAGAGATTCCCGAAAAAATCGAGGGGCTAAGCATGGAGGAACGCCGGGCACGTTTACTTGCAGTGCTTCGATTGGTCGGTAACGACCCGAAAGCCATAAACCTTGTTCAGGTGGCGAAGGCCTTCGGCGTCTCACGCGACACGCTCTACAAGGACCTCGAGAAACTCGGCGTAAATCGTCAAAAGGGTACCATAGACCCAATGACTAGACGAGCTATGTAGAAAGCGATCGCCGCCACAGCCATGAATGGCACAGCGAATGTCAGGCCCCCCAGCATCCTGCCATATCGAATTACTCCCACTGCCAGCGAGCAGATGAACGCTTGGATCATGGAATATGCCAAGGCGATCGTGCCCATCCCCTCCGATAGTTCCACACCCGATACCAGACTACCGACCTGAATCCCACTTATCGACACAGTGAGGCCGACTATGAAGGGGACCGCAAAAATTGCCACGACCAGGAGAAAGAGGACCTGCTGTGTGGTCGCTGCCCGCCGCTCGCGCTGAATCGACTGAACCTCTTTGATGTCAACGGAAACGGAGTCAAGCACGTTAGAGATTGCGGCACCGCGCTGTATCCCCTCGATTATTAGGCGAAATGCCCGATAATAAAGTACTGAGTTGGACCTCCGCGCAAGGGCCAAGAGGGCGCCCTCTAGTGTCCTCCCCCTACGGATTTCCCCAGCCACCCGATCGAACTCTTGAGAAAGCACACCATATCCTGACTTCGCGATATCGTCTATAGCAGCATCTATCCCCACACCAGCCCGTAAAGTGCTCGACATCTGGCGGAGAGCATCGGGCAGCACCTTCTCCATTTCGATAGCCCTGCGCTGGGCCAAGTAATGAGGCAACACAAAGACTAGCACTATGAATGCTATGAAAGCCGAAAGAACGACAAATATCGGCAGGGGAATGGGTAACGGAAGAAATATGCCAACGAAACCCGACGCCAGGCCCACCATTATTGTCGCTATAAGGGTCAGGCCCAAATATTCCTCCGCAGATAGCAAGATTTTCGTTGACCCCAACCTGTGGTCCAGGTTGTGTAGAAACTTTTCTGGGAACAAGCGCTTGGCAATGGTTGCCGTTCGTCTGATTAATCCCATTTTACAACCTCGGCTCGAAGCGTTTTATCGCCAACACGAAATAAAACAATAAGAACGGTATGAGGACTAAAAAGAGGACAGCCCCTGTCGTTGGGGTTAAAACACTCCCTCCCATGCTGCTCCCTACGGACATCATGACCAATAGCATGGCTGGAATGACCGCGGAGGCGAACATGTAAATCATTGTTAGCATGTTTAGGGCCTGGGTGTAATCCCGGAGTTTCATGCGCATCTCAAATGCTGTTTCGTCGGCCAAATTCCTGAGAGTGCTTGCCAGATCGCCCCCTATCCTCAGGGTGCGCTGGATCTGACGGATTGCCCGCCTGAGCGGCTCGGAGGCGATCTTCTGCTCCATCATAGTCAATGCATCCTCCATGCTCGAACCCGTGTTCACCGCACGGGTGACCCTATCGAATTCCTCCGAGAGGACACCGTAACCCGCTTTGCTGGTCGAGATCACAGTTTCAGCGAGCCCCAGCCCCGAAGATAGATGCGTGGACATGTGCCTGAGGGCGTATGGAATCATGCGATTTATCTCTGTCACGCGCGCCTTGGCCCTACGTTTGGGATGGCTTCTACCCAACATGAGCACGAACAGAGATGCTAAAACCCCCCCTATTATGGCAAAGAGTATGTTCAAGAAAATAAGAATTAGAACGAATGCAGAGGCCCCAACTATGAGGCTCATTCCTATCATGAGTGCAGCGAAACGTTCGGGAGCGACTCTGAGGTCTGCCTTATAAAGGTCATCATCCAATCCCTTGAAGAATTTAGCCAATCGTTGCGCTGGTCGCTTTAGAGGAGAATACAAAACATTAGATAGGCGCTCCGACAGCGGTCTCTTCAGCTCCACGCGCTCATCCCAGGCCTTCTCCTCCTGCAGCTCTGGCTCCGCGGCGGGCCCTTTACGCGATACCTCAAACCGCTTGATTTCACGCAGCCTCCTTGTGACCTCAACTTCCCCTGGAGACTCTGACCCCTCAATGGCTCCTTCAGCACGACTAATAGGTTGCGTCTTGCCTGTCGTCGCTCCCCCAATTTTAATCACGCCGCCGCCGACCGCGGAAAAAAAACTTTTTACTCGACCTGTTTTTTTCTTCGGCATGGAACCACTAATTACCCTTCACGCCTTTCTCGGCACCTATGCGTTTCATCGCCCCCTCTGGACTGCGGTAATATTCTTGGATGACCTTGCCCACCTCGAAGATGTTTCTAATGCCCATGTTTTTCATACCCTCAACCACTGCCACGCGCCTCTTGATTTCCTCGTTGACGTCATCGATGCTAATCCCACTGAACTCGGCTATTGTATTCGTGGTCTTGCTCGGTATCCCTGTGGGTATAACTGAATCCGCGCTTGGGTTCCACTCGAAAATCCGGCTGAGCTGTGGCCTACCGCCCTCCAGGCCCGTCACCTCGCAGATCTCGGTAATCCTCCTGATTTGACCCTTCTGACGGTGATACATGCGCTGCTGCATAACAATCACATCGAGTGCCGGGATCATAATATTTGGAACAAGCATGGGGGCCTCAGTCAGGCGGCTAATCGTTTCGACGGCGCTGTTGGAGTGTACGGTGCCCATGCAGCCGTCGTGGCCAGTATTCATGGCGGTGAACAGCGTCTGCGCCTCCTGCCCCCTGACCTCTCCCACTATCATCCGGTCGGGCCTCATACGGAGCGCGTTCTTAACTAGATCGTCCATAACGATCTCCCCGCGACCTTCAACGTTGGGGGGGCGGGTCTCAAGTCTGACCCAGTGTTTGTGCGGCAGCTGGAGCTCGGCAGTGTCCTCAATGGAGATCATACGCTCCCGCTCAGGTACGAATGTAGTCGCGGCGTTGAGGCTGGTGGTCTTTCCGCTGCCTGTCCCCCCCGCAAATAGGATGTTGGCGGGCTTGATGCCCATACCACCCACTATCAGCCAGAGGAAAGCAGCTACGTCCGCAGAAAGCGTGCCGAAGTTCAGGATATCTATTATCGTGAGCGGGTCCTTGCGGAACTTTCTTATGGAGACCGTGGGCCCATCTAGGGAAACCGGGGGAATGGTGGCATTTACCCTGCTCCCATCCGGTAACCGCGCGTCGAGCAATGGCGTCTGTTGGTCTATTCTTCTTCCAACGAGACGGGCAATCTTATCTATGATGTATCTGATTGAGTTCTCGTTCTCAAAAACCACATTTGAAAAGCACATCCCATACTTCCGATGATAGACGTAAACCGGTTTACCCACCGAGGTCACCATGATGTCCTCGAGATTATCGTCGGTTATCATGGAGTCGAGCGGGCCGTATCCCAGCATGTCCCGCACCGCCAACTCGCTCAGTTGCTTCTTGCGCTCTGCACTGAGGTGCGTGCTCCTGCCTTCTCGTTCGATTATACGCAAGACCTCACGCATGAATACGCTTCTGCGCTCCGCTAGATCGGGGATCCCCTCCGGGTTGATTTTTATCTCCTCCACCGCTACCTCCTTTACCAAGTCGAGAAGCCTCTTCTCCTGCTTGGTCAATTCGGGCAACTTCAACTTGTAAAGGGGCAGAAGTTCACCCTCTCCCGATACAATCTCAACCTGGCCGTAGCTTTCCAACACCCCAACGGGTGGGGCGACATCCGTTTTTCTGGCCGCTGCGAGAATTCCGGACTTTGGAGCTGGTTTTTTTCCAGCGGCTTTAAACGCACGGGAAACTCGCTTACGCTTGCCCTTTGCACGCCGAGATACCTTTTTCTTAGCCATGGTCAACTTCTATAATCACTAGACTGGAAAGTGTTTAAAAGATTAAGTTTATAAAGCCCAAAGCACTGCGCCACGGGTTGAGGATGTCCCCTAGACAACTGCCACTAGGATTACATCCCTTGTATCGCTCATGTGCAGCTCGCATTTCACGATCTCTTCACCGATAGCGTCGGGAACCTCCACAACGTAAATCACCGACACCTCATAGTCCCCGATGTTTGCACTTCTTGCCTGGTCCATCACGTCCATGCCATAATTTTGCCAAGCGACGGTGGCTGCCTCCGTGCTTCCCGCCGCGGCCGCCTTGATGGTCTCCCACATGTTAACCGAGTAGGATTTTGTGGTGTCCCCTTCCGTCATGGCCCAGATGATGACACCCAAGTCCGATTTGGAGTATATCACGCTGGTAACCGTGGCGTTTCCCCAAAGGGGCCTCATTTCACCAGTCTCTATGTCATAAATGTATATCTTCACGACCGAATTGGGTTTAATCGTGGGGGTCCGTTGGAATGTATCCAGGACCGGTACCTCGATCGTGCTATGGTCCTCGAATTTCAGTTTACGCAGGACATCCCAAGCTTGTCCCCTGACGTATGCGAGCGCGTCTTCCTTCGACATGTATTCCCCATAGACCGGGGAATTTCGATACATCACTATTTGGTTTTCAGTCATTTTACCTATGGACCCAATAAAGTAAGCCCGCCAAGTCAGGGTCGCCTTTGAATCTATTTGGGGCTCGTATTCCTCAAGCTTTGATATGGACGTGATTTTGTTTATTTCTTCCCGGAGGCTCTGCGAGAGGGTGGAAAGCTCCTGCACATCTGTAGTTGTGATGTAGGTGCCGTTGGTAGCCTCTCTGGTCCTGTCAAGAAGCTCCCTACGCTTTTGCTCCAGTTGGGCTGTGGAAGCCACTTCGACAAATATCGCGTTGATATCGCTCTTGGATCCTGCGTCCTGTACTCGGGCTTTGTATTCCGATGCCGCCTGCGATGCCTGATCGGTCCCTATATCCGATAGATTTGAGGTTATCTCAGCCAATGCCATAAGCTTCTCCTGCTCCAACTCCTCGGCCGCAGGCCTTTCAAATAGAAAATAATAGACCCCAAAAATGGCCGCGCCTATGATGGCGAAGACCACGACAACACCTACAGCTGCCCTCACATCAGTCCGCTGTCCTTTCGCGATAACGGTCACCTGACCAAAACTAGATGAAAGCTACAGTATTATTAATGCTTCGGATATCGATGAACAGTAGGCCTGCACGCCACGCTGGAGCCTGAGGAATTCTTTATTAACTATTAACCTCAACCGATGCTGCTCTATAAACAACATACGTTACAGCATCAACTTCGCCGCTCGCGGTAGCTTCATGTCGGTGCGGATCGTCACGGCGGGCTGACAATAAGCTTTACTGTAAATACCCGGGCCACGGTCGGTTGTGGTATGTAGCGTTTGAGGTTCAGAAAAGGGGACTTGCGGGGTTAACGAGGAACTGCGTGGCGACGTGTTCAGCAGGACCGAGATGAAGGAGTTCCTGGATTACGCGCTTACTGAACTGCTACCGCTCATCTCATAAACTCCGACGGTGCTTCGCGCCTTAGTTTTCACCGTGCGGTCCTCACATGGGCCATGTTTACATTATTCAAAGTTGATCCTCACAAGCGCCGGCCCGAAATTTTCCATTAAAATTGAGAACCAACCCAAGTTCGAGTTATTTTTGTGGATATTAACAGAAACAATCTGGTAAGGAGAGCTGTTATAAAAATTTACTCTGAAAAGCGTATTCTAGCAGTCATTTGCTAGGATTTGGACCAAACCATAAATTTTCAAAAATTGAAACTTCTTATTTAAATATCATTTACGTAGGATTAAAGTTATAAAAACGTTTATACTAAACCACGATAAAATCTAGTTGTGCCAAAAGATTCTGCCTCAAAAAAGGATACGGAAGCTGGGGTGAAGGCCAGTCCAAAACGCGAGTGGGTAAAGATAGGGATTTCTGGTTTTGATCAACTTTTTGAGAAAGGGATACCAAAGGGTACAAACATCTTAATCGCGGGAGGCCCGGGGACGGGTAAGACGATTTTCTGCCTTCAATCCCTCTACAACGCGGCGCGCGATGGAAACGACTGCCTTTATATAACCATGGAGGAGTCACCGGAGAGGCTCCGAATGCACATGGAGGGCTTTGGATGGGAGATAAAGCCAAGCAAGCGGGGGGACGAAAACTTCCAAACACTTGAAGCTGGTGGAAAGGGCGGTACCATATTCATGCGAAAGCTCGACCCCATCCGGACGGCTCGCTATGTCGAAGCCCTGCTGGCCAAGGCAAGCGGTGAACTCTCAATTGATATAAAAGACATGGCACGTGAACTGATACCACCTAAGATAAGCCCATATCTGGTGACCATAGACTCCATCTCCGCCCTAGAATCTGCCTTCACGGGGAGAACCGAAGGCTACAGAATTTACGTTGAAATGCTATTCAGGCTACTTGAAGATACTGGAAGCACATCCCTTTTGATAACGGAAACTGAAGAGGCGCCAGTCAAGTTCTCACGCTCAGGTGTGGAAGAATTCCTGGCCGACGGCGTCTTCGTGTTCTACAACATGAAGGTGCGCGACATAAGGGTACGCGCGCTTGAGGTCCTGAAGATGAGGGGAGCAAAACACGAGAGGAAAATAGTTCCAACGGACATAACCCCCAAGGGAATGGTAGTCTTTCCAAAAGATCGCGTGTATATGGAAAAGAAGGAGTAGAGTGAGCTGTTGGAGAAAACAACTAGCACTTTAGATTAGAGACAAAAAAGGACCCTTAAAGCAATTTTGGTCCTGGCATTACTCGCTATTTGTATTTCGTTACCCCTCACAAAAGTTTCCGCCACGTCTTGGACCTTAAGCCTATCTATCTCGGAGACCTCGATTAACTCGCTTGCAGTTTATGATGGAAAGCTTTACATAGGCACTGGCTCCAACGGCAAGATATACGTTTATGACGGGACGACATCGTGGATGCTAGGGGAAAAAAGAAGAAAAATGTCAAGTCCAAAAAGTAAATGCAAATTATATGGGGAAAAAAGTCAAGGGTTGTAAATAGCACTTCTCAATGACGTTTTCACCCATCTAACTTTTGACCGCTATAGGGAAACAAGAAGTTGTAAAAGTCTCACGTATTATTCATTATTTATAGGAGTAAAACCCATAAGAAAAGGATATTCATGGAAGGAGAAACGGAAAGTGCCCCAGCTGAAATAACGAAGGTAAAGGACCTGACGCCAAGGTCAAACAAGGTAAACTTGCTGGTAAAGGCCGTGAGCATCGGGGAGCCGAAGGAGATCCCAAACAGATTCGGTGGAGAAGCGAAAAAGGTGGCAGAGGCCAAGGTTGGCGACGAAACCGGGACAATTCTACTCTCCCTTTGGCAGGACCAGATCGGGTCCGTCAATGCGGGCGATGTCCTGTCCATAGAAAATGGATACGTTTCGCTCGTGCGCGGACACATGCACCTCAATGTAGGGAAATACGGCAAGATGTCGAAATCCGACAAGGAGATACCAAATGTCAACACGGAGGTCGATGTCAGCGCTGCGGAACAGGAGCGCGGAGGGTTCAGGCCCAGGTACGGTGGTGGTTTCAGGGGCGGATACCGAGATCGGGACAGGAGAAGATATTAAACTTAGTCATAGGGCAATTTATTTTAAAAAAGAACGATTAAAGAAAAGATATCTGATTATTTTGGTGCGGTTTCACCTTGTGGGCGCCTGGAACAACCAGCCGCACTCATTATTCACCAGATGAACCCAACCCCAAGTGGATTCTTAAGTGGAAATTTTCCCGACCTCTTAATCATGAATAACATGACGGAAACAAACATCAGCCAGACTAAGGCGTTTAACACTGGTGCCCCGAAGTAAGTTATCTGTTGTAAGGGATTCGAGGTTGTCCAGATCCAGAGGTTGAAGTAAAGGGCGATTGGTTCGAGCACTGCATCAACCCCGGCCCCTGCGAACACGCCGAGCTTGAATGATCGAAAGCGCCGCATGGCCGAGAAACCCAAGTATACTGCTAGTACCCACCCACAGGCTATCGCCAGCGGGAATCCGCCAGGCAGCCATAGCGCGTAGCTCCCGGTAGGGTAGAAGTACCCGTGCAACCACCACATGTAAAAGGCCTCTAATCCCCAACCCGCAAGGAAGGGCAGGCTGAACAGCAAGAGGGTTCGTTTCAGACCCCAGCCTTTGTAGCTATGGGTCATCGCACCTGCGCAAGACCCAATCGCGGCAGCCTCAAAAAGATTGGTTATCACTTTATCCACCACCTTACCCTACAAAGTTATACAATGTATACTTTTCCCAAATACTTTCACCTAAAGCATAAAACTCGTCTACATCTCAAAAGTTAACGGCATCTGATTGGTCAGGCAGGCTAGCTCTACACCGTCGTTTAAACCGTTGAAACTATTCCGCGCAATTTTTGGGCAGGATTTTTGCTTGAAATTTGTGACTAATTCCCGTGGTACAGGATGGTTGGGTGTTTCTCTAATTTAACTGTGATGTCTTCCGCATCACCAGTCCTTTATTTTTACCCACTTCGCGTTTCGACCAACTCCAGTCGTGCGTATTTTGCCTTCGTCGCGCAGCTTCCGCAACACGCGTCTAATCATATCCCTGCTGGTGCCAAGGCAGTCGTTCTCGACATCTGATATCGCAAAGGGACCAACCCTCCGTTTAACAGCGAGTTCAATCTGTTCCGTTTTTGCGCCCCTTCTTGTCGTCACGCTTCCGACTCGCTCCTCGAACTCCTTGTAGGCCCGTAGCAATACCCCCCAAAAGTAGGTTAGCCAGGGGAAAATGTCGTGCTTGCCTTCGTGCCAGCCGCGCGATGCTTTTTCAAGCGCTTCGTAGTAGCTCTCCCTGCTTTCTTCTGTAATGCGTTCTAAGCTGATATAGCGGCCGACGTTGTAGCCAGCGCGGTAGAGCAGCAGCAAGGTCAAGAGCCTAGCCACCCTACCGTTCCCTTCCTTGAAGGGATGGATGCAAAGGAAATCGAAGATAGCGAGCGGGATCACCACCAGCGGCTCTTCCCCGTCGGTGATCGTCCGGTCGTATTCCTTCACGAGCTTCTCCATCGCTCCGCCCGTCAGGGCCGCTGCTACGGGCCTGAAGCGGACCCTCGCGGTGCCGTCGGGGCGTTGCTCGAGGATCACGTTGTCCTCCTTTTTCCAGTTTCCACCGCCTTCGGGGAGGTACTTGCAAATTGTGGCGTGCAACCGGCGGACCACCGCCGTCGTGAAGTGCATGTCCTTCGCCGACTTGTGGATGAGAGAGAGCGCGTCCCTGTAGCCGGCGACCTCCTGCTCGGGGCGCTCCTTGGGCCTGGCAGATTTAAGCACGATGTCTCGCGCACGTTCGTCCTCGACCACTATTCCCTCCAGTCTGTTCGACGACACCGTGGATTCGACCATCGCCAGCTTTTGCAAGGATGTCAGAGCCTCCGGCGACCTTCGGGTGAAAAGTTCTTGTTTCCCCCTGTACTCGCCGAGGGCCCTCAAACTCGCGACATGCGCAGGGGTGAACTTTAGCCTTTCAAGGTATTTCTTGGTCAGCGAGTTCATGCCACACACCACATGTGACACTTAGTTTAATAGGGTAATAAGTGTTTCATTATTACCTTATTTAAGAGAAGGTACCCTATTTGCGTTTTCGGAGAAAAGCGGTGCGATTTGGTTCTTTTGAAATCTTGGTAAAATGATGCGGCCGGATAGCTTTACACCGTCGTTTAAACCGTCAAAACTAATTTGAGCAAGCTTTGGGCAAGGATTGGGCAGGATTTTTGCGTAGTTTTGGTGTCGCAGAGTCCAAATCATACGTGCAATTTTGAAGCAAGAATTAGGCGGTACCGAGGCAGGATTTTTGCCTAGAGGGTGTCCTGTAGGAGTTCGGGGGTTCAAATCCCCTCCTCCGCATCAACTCTTAGGGATATATACAGCGTTTCAAAATCGGACACCCAATGTACAATTTTGTACATGGGGAAAATTTGGGCGTTTTAATTGGGACGTAAGCCTAATTTTGAAATGGATTATTATATCTCGATAAGTGTGGCTGACACGCCTTGATAGGAACTTGGCATATCCCCCATTTCCCAACCTACACCAGTCGTTTCACAATAATAGTAGCTCTTCCCACCCCAACTGTAGTAATGGCCAGGATAACCTTCGAATCCTTGAACAGCAACCGCCATATGACCAGGGAGTAAGACCAAAACTACTTCATAACCCATTTGATCAAGGATGGCAGCGGTGAGAATGCTTGAGTCCTCACAATCTCCAACGCCATCTACAAGTGTTTCAATAGGATATCGAGGATACTCCAACGCACCAGTTGTTCCATAGTCACTGCTATAGGGCACGTTCTGAACAAATGTTAAGACAAAATTTACACCTTCATAATAATCAAACCCTTCTCCCTCGGCGGCTGACCTTAGTCCTTGCGCTAAGGCTTTTGCTTGAGGACTAACTGTGTAAGCTGCCCAGTCGCGAGGGTCACTCAAACGTTCTAACTGGGACTTGTAAACATACTGATCATAGGAAAAATTAACGGGCCAAGTCCATGTTATTGGAAACAAACCTGTTGGGTATTGCCATTCATAATCCCTTCTAATTGTACGTGCAGTGCTCAAGGGATTTGGGTCATATGGATCGGGGACTTCGTCTCCATCTGTATCTGAAATTAATCTATTTGTCCCCGTCTCATAATACTCCTTGTAATCATCCCAACCATCACCGTCTGAATCTGTGAGTTTCCACTCGTGTATCAATGGATGAGAATCGTAGGGATCCTCATACCCATCGTCGTCCGTGTCAGAGTCGAGCCTATCTGTCCCCGTCTCATAATACTCCTTGTAATCATCCCAACCATCACCGTCTGAGTCAATAAGCGTCCATTCATGCGTGCGAGGATGAGCGTCATCGGAATCACTTATACCGTCATCGTCGGTATCTGCTTTGAATCTATCAGTATTGGTTTCGTATGCTTCTTTGTAATCATCCCAACCATCACCGTCTGAATCTGTGAGTTTCCACTCGTGAATTGTAGGATTGGTATCATTCACATCATTTATACCATCGTCGTCTGTATCTGTGTCAAGGGGATCGGTTTCGAGCTCTATCTCTTGCCCATCATTTAAGCCGTCTGCGTCGGTATCAGCTACAAGGGGATTTGTTCCGTAGTTATTCACTTCTTGATAATCGTCTAATTTATCCATATCCGTATCAGCGGCGGTTGGACATGTTTTGCATACATTGACTTCTGTCC
>CAYUMT010000025.1:0-18246 GCA_964446015.1 Hadarchaeota archaeon (SeqCode) | reverse complement strand
CCATCTAGCGATAGGTTTATAAGGACCTACTGTTTTTAAAACTCGTTTACATTGGTGACGATAATGGAGTTCTGTCCAAAATGTGGTACGGTTTTAATGCCGGTCAAAGTTGGTAGAACTAAGAGACTTAGCTGCCCACGCTGCGGCTACAAAGGAAAGGCGAAGAAACCCACATCTTACAAAATAAGCGAGAAGGGAAAAGAAGAGCGCGAGGTAGCAGTTATTGTCCCTAAAAAGGAAAAACAAAAGAAGCCAATTGAGAAAGAGTACGAAATCGAGCCGCCCGAGTACGAGGAAGAAACTTTTGGGTAAGCTATACTATTGCCCCCTCAAGGGCACGACCACAAGAACAAGACCTTCTTTTACTTATCCTTGGAATTGCCTCCAGTATCATGTCCTGAACTTTTTTCATGTTCTTTTTCATCAGGCTTAGGACATGAGCATGGCTGAGCTTTGTGCGTGAGATGCCAGCGGCGAAATTTGTAACCACTCCTATGGCAGCATAGCACATCTCAAGCTCACGCGCTAAAACACATTCAGGCACCATCGTCATGCCAACGAGGTCTGCACCAAGCTTACCAAAGGATCTTATCTCTGCTGAAGTTTCAAACCTAGGTCCTTCGGTGCATATGTAGGTGGCCTTGGGGTATGTCTTTATTTTGAGTTTTTTTGCACTCTCGGCCAGTACCCTCCTTAGCTCCGGGCAGTAGGGCTCCGAAACATCAACGTGCACCACTCCTGCCTTCCCTCCCTCATAGAAGGTTTGTGGGCGACATTTTGTGAAATCCAAAAACTGTGTCAGGAGAACTAGGTCGCCTGGCCTCATCTTGGGATTTATCGAGCCGCTGGCTGTCGTGGCAAGAATTCGTTCAACGCCCAGTTTATGTAGGGCCCAGATGTTTGCGCGATAGTTGACAAGATGCGGGGGGATCGTGTGACCTTTACCATGCCTAGGCAAGAAGGCAACCCTGTGGCCACCCAACCTACCCACTAATATTTCAGGTGGCCTGCCATAAGGAGTCGAAACCGATAACCTTTCCGCGTCCTCAAGGGCTTCTACGCGGTATACTCCTGAACCGCCTATGACAGCTATATCTGCCTTCAGGAGATCACTCCCCAAATCTACGCTTTCGGCCCTGATAAGTCCGAATCGCCCTTAAAAAATCTATTTTGCTGAAGGAGGGCCAGTTTGCCTCGCAAAAGTATAACTCGCTATATGCAGACTGCCAAAGCAGAAAGCCGCTCAGGCGCTCCTCTCCGCTAGTTCGAATTATTAGATCGGGATCAGGTAATCCAGCTGTGTAGAGGTTATTGCTTATAATGGTCTCGTCGATATCCTTTGGTCTGAGCTCGCCAAGCTCGATTAATCCACAAATTTTTCTAACGGCCTCCGCCAGTTCAGACCTGCCTCCGTATCCAACGGCGATATTAAGGGTATATCCGTCGTAGGTCTTGGTCGCCTCTTGGGCTTTATCAATTGCGCGTTTAACCCGCTCAGGAAGGGAGACTAAATCCCCTATTGCATTTACCTTAATCCTGTACTTGTGGACTCGAGGGTCCCTTGCCACTTCTATAAATTTTTTGCTAAATAGGTCCATGAGCGTATCTACCTCCTCGCTTGTGCGTTTGAAGTTATCCGTAGAAAAAGCGTAGACAGTTATGTGCTTAATCCCTACCTCCTGACACCAACCGACAACTTCCTCCAGTTTTTTTGCGCCAAAGATGTGGCCCTCCAATCTACTTACGCCTTTTTCCTCCGCGAATCTACGGTTACCATCTAAGATAATCGCGACATGTTTTGGGACGTTTGAAGACCTCACAACCTCGGAAAATAGCTTCCGCTCGTAGTACTTGGCAATTAGGTTTTGTACCTTGGTTATACCCGGGAACTTCTCAATGGGTATCCCTTCAAGCGGCATTTAAATCATCATTTATCTTGGCGTGCGACTTTAAAAATTCTAGAGATTTCTTGTATCTTCTCATTAAATGAATGTGGATAGGTAATTTCCAGGTCAAGTTAGCGTGACGCACGAGGCCGGTAAGAATTTGTACCTTGTCAAATAAAAAATAAACTGCGTTGAGTCTACAGCATGGGCGGCCTTCGTTGCACTTCTGTCCTGAGTTTTACAGTAAGACCTCAAAATGGGGCACCAATTTTAAAATCCAAGCCATGAAACTCGTTAATAAGCCCTCAACAAGTCATTATATACCTGCCATCTAAAAAGTAGGGGGAGCAAGATGAAGCTAACATGGCCACCTCAACGAGTGAGTAACCGTCGTTTGGCCGCCGTGCCTATTGTAATGTCGGCAATTCTGTTCACCGCAATAATAGTGCTCGGTTTGCCACAAAGCAGGGATTTAAATGGTGGAACTCTTTTTATGGTAAGAAACTTGGAGATCACGCCGGATATAGATCAAGTGAAATCCCAAGCCGAGATTATATCTAATTCAAGGGTCAGAGTAATAGTTGTCCCCAATGGTTTTGATATAGAGACAGGATATCTATCGGAAAAATCAGTAAGTCTTATCAAAGATACGCTGTTGAAAATCGGCATTGGCGAGAACTCCATCGTTGCAGGAACATTAGGACCGGCTGTAAGTAGCGCACATATCATACGAATAACATTCGCGTTGACGGGCTCATTCATAGTTATAGGTCTAATCGCCTTAATCCTAAGACGTCGCGTCGCGGCTGCGATCGTGTTGCTCACGGCTGGTCTCGACATCGTCGGCATTTTGGGTCTCATGACCATATTACGCGTGCCATTTAGCCTAGCTTCTATGATTGGGATTTTCATAACGATAGGATTCGCAATCGATACAAATATCCTCCTTGCATGGCGTCTCCTGAAAGGCGCGGTGGGAGATCCAAGGGAGAACATCAGGGACTCTTTAAAAGCTGGACTCTTGATGAGTTGCATCTCTTTGGCAATTCTCCTGAGCGCAAATTTATTTACCACCGCAAGCATGCTCGATGAGTTGTCGCTTGCACTCGCCTTCGGGGTGATCGTAAATATCGTCAACACGTGGTTCCTCGGCGCCGCTATAGTCCTGAGACACGTAGAACGTAAGAAAGTGGGTGTATATCATGTCGGCGTTTAAGTCCCGGCGAGCGAAATTACTGCTGCTAGTGGTGCTAGTTTCTGTACTACTGATATGGAGACCATGGGGTGGTCTTGAACCCAAATTAAGGGGAATCAAGTTAGGCCCAGACATCGTGGGTGGGTCGAGGACGATCTTGGGCTTGGAAGGCACGCGAATAATGATTCAAGCTACAGCGGGGGACGATGAAAACCTCCTGAACAATCTTCTCACAGCGCTGGAGACCAACTTAGAAACTAACGTCATGTTTGTAGACTATGATCCAAATAGCGGGGGGATGGTATTCGACGTGAACAGATTTCTCACATTGCCCGTGACTCAACGGGCGATAGAAGGTCTAGGCACTGTGCTGGAGATAAACCAATACGTAGCGAAAAACACGGTCGAGAGCACAATACTCTCGCTTGGGACCCGCATAGACCCGTATGAAATACTTGACACTCAATTTAGTGGATTTGGAAAAACTTCCATAGTTTTTGAGTCTTACGGGTTGAGCCCCGAATATGTCGAGGACCTACTGGCGGTACAGGGGAAACTCGAAATCGTCATCGATAACCAAGTTGTACTAGGAAACGACGACGTGGAAATCGTCGGCACTGCCACATCTGTTGGAGATGCAGCATACGTTCCGGTGGCTTTGACTAAAAGCGGGGTAGAGTTACTGAAGTCGGCTACAAATGGAAAGGTCAATCACGCTATAGTTATTTACCTCGACCGCCCATTCGACTCTATTTTAGTTTTTGATAACAGGATAATGCAGGATGCCCTAGAGCTGTCCTATAGTGAGAAATCAAAGGCATTTCAAGTAACCTACGAACAAGCGTTAAATCGGGTGGGTTATTTCATAGCGGTAAACGCTGTACCCATTAACCGTGAAAGCGTGCCACGGGCTACGTTGGACTATCTTGAAGAACAAGTGAGCGCAAAGACTAAGATCATACTTCTAGGGGCGCAAACTGATTTCTCTGCCGAAGTCATCCAGGATATCTCGGCAAAGTACAAGATCACATTCTCCCCGAAACGGAATGGGGAAAGCGTGGATGGCTGGATACTGCGAGTATGCGGGGTTGAGTCAACTCCTATAATCAGCCAGATCATGGCGGCGGGAGGCGTTTCGAATGAGCTAACGTTTCCATTTATAGAAAGAACCCGCACCGCTGCATTCCTGAAGGCACAAAATTTTCAGAAGGCAATATCAACTAAACTCGCAGTTCCAATATCATTTGAATACGAAACAACATTTGGGCCGAGGTTCGGGGGAGAATTCGTTAGAGAGGCCCTAGTTGCCTCCGGCGTCTCAGTTATATTGGCAATGGCACTAATTTACTTGAGCTTCAAACGTTTCAGGATAGCAATTTCATTCCTATCCTTTGCCTTTGTTGACGCCATAATAACATCCGGCATTATATCACTGTATGGTCTTTCATTAGGGCTTCCAGAGCTAGCTGGATTATTATTTGTGGTGCTGACCGGATTCAACCAAAACCTCATCGTGACCAGCGAGATGCTGAAGGGAGTAAAACCACAGGAGAAAGTAAGCGTAGGCTGGAGGGCATCGCGCGCGATGTCTGTAGTTTACATCGCGATACTCACTACCATTTGCGTAGCGGCCCTGACAATTTTCTTGGGATTCGGGGCTATTCGCACCTTCGCCATGGTGGCTGCATCTGGGCTGATAATCGCGATGCTTTTGACTCGACCGGTTTTTTCGTTGGTAATCGAATCAATTTTGACGAGCGGATCTTGGGCGGCGACTAGCTCACCACCTAAACTCGAGCAAAAGCAAGGCTAAAGAAAGAACGGCCAATATGCCAAATGTAATCACAATGCCAAGATAGATATTTCGAAATCCGAGGGCTCTGACGGCCTCTTTAGATATTACATAGATAGAAGTTGTTGAAACGAAGAATAACCATATCACCACCGTCCCTATGAAGAGCGGGCTCTGTTTCAACAGAGCCATAAAGAAAGCTATGAACCCAGCTGCCATGACGACAACAGTTATTGGGTAAAAGAGGGCTAATAATACCCTCCAGTTGGTTTCCAAACGGTCACCACATGAAAAGGTATTGAGTGGTAGATGGTAACTTGTTCCTTAAGACTGCTATCTCCGGACGGTAAATCACCAACTCATCTTCTGCCCCTTCCTTACCGAGCATGCGACACACGATCTTCACCTCAACCCCGCCTCTTATCCTAGCCGCTCCTCTGCCAATCTTGGGATCGAGGGCGATTAGTATCGGCAATTGTAGTCTACCCCAATCATCCTCATGCAACATGTTCGAAAGAAGCTTCAATTCGTCGCGCTTAAACACGTGAGTTCCACCATCCTTAGTGGAGACCTGCGGCTTGGGGGAAGAAAGTCCCTCTTTGAGGGATATACTTCTCTCAGGAAGGTGTGCGTTAAGTCTGCCTATTTCAAACTTTATTATACGATCCAAACTAACTGCGCTCCTCCATTATGGCCTTTATTCGCTTTAGGCGGTTGAAATTCTCCCTTTCCATCTCATCCAGCCTCATCGTGATGAACTTTACCGTGTCCCTAAGCCTTGGAATTAACACATACTCAAGCGCGTTCACGCGGCGTTTTGTCTTTTCGAGCTCCCTTACAATGGCCAACGCTATCGCTTCAAGCTCCGCTAGTTCGACAAGGAGCTTTAAAGCCCGTTCGAACTCCCTAGCCGCCTCATCCAGCCAAGATGATGTAGAATGTAGGCTGTAACCACGAGCTACCGCATTGCGCTCTACTTCACCTACCTCCACCACAGGCACCGCGATGCCCATGACGCTGCGGGTCGAAATCTCCAGCTGAAGTTCCTTTTTGGCTTCGTTGGCCGCCTGCGTCGTCTCCAGAGTGCCCAACATCGCCATACAATTTGATATTGCCTGGTGGGCCTTTGAGAGTTGTTCAAGTGCCCTAGTCCTAGAGCCCTGAATTCTCTTCAAGACGTTGAAGAGTTCCATGATCAAGGCATCCATCTTATCTTCGAGCAGGTCGTGACCTTTCTGCGCTAGGCCGACGCGCTTCTTGATCTTCATCAGTTCCATTCGAGTCGGGGATACAGCTAGGGTCATCGCCATTTACTCGCCCTCCCCTTTCACTATAACCTCAGCACCAACCGTTCGCCTGATTATCTCGCGTAGTTCATCGACTTTCGGGGCGTAGCCAGTTTTATCTGGAATCCTTAGCACGAGGGGCAACAACCTTTTCCTATGTATCAACAGGCTGAACTCCAGTCCGAGCTCATCCACGACTCGATGGGTTATCAAGACGATCCCAATCTCTTTGTTAGTCAAAAACTCGTTGAGCCTCGCTAGCGTGCTGTCCTTCGCCGTGTGGATGTGAATATAGGATGTGCCAGCCAAAGACAGGCCAACCGCAGTATCCCTGTCCCCGATCGCAGCTATCTTAAAGCTCAACTTTAGGCACCCTCATGATTTTTTCCTTTATCCTTGACGGCTCCACTTCATCTGCTTTGAGCTTGATTATCGCGCGGAGGTTCCTCATCTCGTTCTCCTTCAGGCGAATGAACGAGATCACGGGCGCTATGCTGAACAGCTGTGTGAACTCCAACCATCTGCACAACCTGAGGTACGCCTCATCAAGGGCCCGTTCAGCTGCGGGAATCCCCTGTTCCTCTATTTTAGAGAGCGCCCCAGATAGGACCCTGCCGTGGGTTGTGATATGGATCATGTGTATGGCCGAGCTGGTATCCTCGGCCGTAATCATCTCTTTCAGCATGGCATCCGTAAGCTCGTTGGATGGCCTCACGAGGTACCTATTTATCTCATCAGGTGGGACTCCTTCTTTCCTGAGCCGCAATATCATTTTGATATTCACCGAGTCTATCTCGTACCCAACCATCGTCCTTAGGATGGAACGCTGGGCCCGCTTTATATGCACGTTCTTCCACAAGCTCACGTAATAGTGCTTGTCGAGAGCCGAAAGAAGGGCGATCAGTCCAAGCTTCTCGTACTCTCCTAGGGCCGACGAAATAACATCGAAATACTCACTGCCCTTTAGAAACTCCAACAACCCATTCAGATCTTCGGCTGATGTAAGCATCTCAATCCTTTCGGGTGACATAGTGGGGGAGGGAAGCAAACCCTGAAGTCTTTGCTCCCTTGGGACCTTATTGTGTACCATCGTGATGATGGCCTTGAGGTTCCAGACGTCCATCCGCTGAAGCAACCAAGAGACAGTTCCCTTACGTTCCTTGGGTAATATGGTTAGTAGTTCCAGATAGCGTGCGCTCAAACTCTCCATTAGCGATCGCTCAAACGCAATAATGTCGACCTTTTCGCCCTTTGTGGCCTCCACAAGCTGCGTCCGGTATTCCGTATCTTCCAAAGCAGAGAATATACTCATGACCCCAGGTGCCTCGGCGAACTCCATCAAGCGGGATTCAGGTAGCAACCTAGCTTCCCACGCGCTAATAGTAGCATTGCAGAAGACGTAGGCCAGAGAACGCCTAGCGCTAATGATTACCCAAGCAAAAAGGACCCCAATCAAAACGAAGATGAAAACCAGAACTTCAATCATTTAGACCCTTCGGACAAAACCTTTGCAACCTTCACTCGCAGGGCTTCAATTTCCCTCCGCATCTTACCCTCAAACGTCTCGTCAATCTCCACCTTGCCGTCATGAGTTCCAATCCTTACCCCGCCAATTGTCTGGATTGGATCACCTAACGTGATCCTGGCAGCCCCCTTAAGTTCGCCAAGTTCCTGCAGTATTTGTCCCTCTGACTTTTCTATGTGCTTTAAATCGCGCTGATTGGCTTGTATGACGACTTGACTGGAACCCAGCTTCTTGCAAGCTTTCGCTGCTATACGGATCAAATCATTCTTATATTTCCCAGACGAAGCGTAGGTCAGAAGTTTTTTTTCCGCTTCTTTGATGACCTCATCTATAAATTCTTCCCTTTTTCGGAGCAGCTCCCTCCTTGCTCTCATCCTACCCTCTGCGAGTAACTCCTCACGAATATGCTCCGCTTGGGCACGCGCTTCCTTCAGTTTTCTCTCTTCCTCCTCTCTCGCGTTAACGCGAGCTGCGTCTAGCAATGTGCGCGCATCTTTCTTGGCGCTTTGGACTATGCTGGCCGATTTCTCCTTAGTCTCTTTAAGGATATCCTCAACTATGAGCTGGGCGCCATTCTTAATTGGCAAACTCTAGACCCCCTTACATCGCACCGATGCTTGACAGAATCAAAATCGTTGCCAAAAGACCCAAAATGGCATATAACTCCACCATCACCGTGTACAACATACTCTGGCCAAAAACCTCTGGTCTTTTTGCAACAGCGCTGACTCCCGCCGTGGCGACCTTTCCCTGCGAAAACGCTGTAACCCCCTGTATAATGGCTGGAACGGCTGCGGCTAACACAGCCATGCCCATCCAGGCGAAGGTTGGGTCTCCAGCTATTTTGGACACGACCGTTTGATAAGCCACGAACATTATTAAGAAACCCGCCACGAAGCCATAGATACCCTGTGTTCCCGGAAGTACCTCAAGCACGAAGAGCTTTGAAAACTTCTTTGGATCTTCAGCTGATACCGCTGCCGCTGCAACCCCAGTCATACCTACACCGATGGCTGAGAAAATCCCTGGGATGACCACTGCTAGTCCCGCGGCCAATGCCACCAGAACCTCTTCACCTGCCAAACCAATCACCCCCTTTTATTTTGGTGAACTTCCTTTTAGCTTTAAAGGGAGTAAACTTTTCCCCTCCCGCCTCGTAAAATTTGCCGAAGAACTCGGCGAAATGTAGACGCATTGTGTGGATGAAAGCGCCAAGGGTGTTGATGAATATGTTGAAAGCGTGAGCAGCCACAAAAACAAACGCGATTCCAATCATCGCAATAATTGCAATGATTATCGATGGCGAAAACGAAATGTTCGGCGCCACCATACCGCTCCAAGCGATTCCAAGGATGAAATTTATCGAATAAGCGATCACCCCGGTAGCTATCCCTAGGGCAAGAAGCCTAGAATAGGAGGTCACGTCGGCAATCAACCCGGTAATACCATAAACCACGTTGATCGGTCCACCGATTTTTTCCCTAACGTTTTTAC
Organism: Hadarchaeota archaeon (SeqCode); assembly: GCA_964446015.1. Lineage (GTDB taxonomy): Archaea > Hadarchaeota > Hadarchaeia > Hadarchaeales > Hadarchaeaceae > Hadarchaeum. Next base: position 9,068 of record CAYUMT010000025.1, on the reverse strand, counting down.
CCGTAATGATCGCGCCAATGACACCGATCATCAAACCAGAGTAAAAGATGACCCTCAACATCACAATGAGTGATTCCGTCGGGAAAAGCGGGTCGAAGGCGGAAAACAGCCCTATTTTAGGAAATGCAAAATTCAATCCGAACTCGAACAACCCAACGCCCAAAATGCAAAAGCCCAATCCAAAAAAGCCTACTATGACCATCACGCGAGAGAGACGATTGAAAATGATGCTCCTCCAATCCCTCTTGAGGATGTCCTTTAAAAGGCCCGCTACCCCAAATGCGGCAATGAGGTGGAAGATGCCTATGAAGATAACCAGCTTGAGCAGCGGGATTGGCCGCTGAATTGGATTCACCCACAGACCCTGCCCAAAACCGAACCACCCCCCTATCATGATGCCGACGGCTATCGTGAATATCGCGCATATGGCCATCATCCGCCTGAGTTTCCTTGGGAATATTTTAGCAAGCCAAAATCCTGACACCATGAAGATCGCGAGCGCGACGCCGTAACCCGCATCCGACAGACCTATCGAAAAAAACAACGCGAAGGTGAAACTCAAAAGCGGCGTTGGATCTACCTCGTCGTATTTTGCCAACCCATACATACCAGTGACGAACTCGAAGTCTTCTATAATCTTCGGATTCTCCAGCTCAACTGGAACCGTCTCCACCTCGGCCTGCTGTGGGTCATAAGTTCGGAAAACCTGGTGTCCTTCAGTCGCGCTGTTCAACGTGCCTTCAAGATGGGCCACCTTTTTTGTCTTGACCCATCCCTCGATCACAGTAGTGGCGTCAGTGTAACCGAACATACCCGTACAGTCGAGTCGCTCCTTCTGGATATCCAGGAGCTCCATCACTTGAAAAACTTCGATTCCCTTTGCATCGGCTAGTTTTTTGATAGCCTTTTCTAAACTTTGTCTCTGTTTCTCAATCCCAGCCAACTGCTTTTCGATATCTTTGATCGCCACCGAAGGGGGGCCAACTGCTTCTGGAATATCCAAAATTTCAACCTCATATCGATAAAGCGCAGGCGACAGTTTCTGGTAATCCTGAGCACGGCATGCGACAATAACTGTCCTTATCTTCCCCGCCCCTACACTCGAGGCGAAGACGCGCTGTGCCAATGCCTCTCTGGCTGCGTTAAAGAATTCCTCTACTTGCTCATCAGCAATGCGCCCAACGGTGACGTTGACCTCGTCGGTCGAACGAAGGTAAGTCAGTGAAAACTCGATTTCCCTAAAGCCCCTGAGCACTTCAATTTTAGCGAGTAAGTTCTGGTGTTCCTGGGAGAGCCGATCGCTTTTTTCCCTCAGCTCTACTACCTTTGGCTCCAGCTTGGCGAAGCTCTTTTTTGCAAGCTTCAATGTTTGTTCGAATGTGAGTTCTTTAACTATGGCGGGTTTTCCCGAGGGCATCCCGAGGAACCCACCCATCTCTCTGAATTTCGCAAGCAGAGAGGAGAGCTCAAAAACTTCCTCGCCGATGGTCCTCCGCGCGACCTCCATCTCCGAAATCTCCTTGAGTTGGACAACGCCAGCCTCGTGCAGCCTCGCGATTACTTTTTCGCGCGCCTGTGTGGGAAAAATCACGCGAAACTTCTGCATTCTTACTGTCCTGAACATCAAGTCACCCAAGGACGGTATCAAAGGCTAGTTGGATCGCCTCTTCGCGCCTTGCTCTAGCTCTCTGTTCCATTGTCTTTGACTTTTTCCTCGCTTCGTCCAGCAATTCTTGTACCTCGGCCTCAGACTTCTTCTTCGACTCCTCAAGTATCCTCTGGATTTTCTCCCTCACCTCAATATTAGATTTCTCCTTGATCCCCTCTGATTCCTTCCGTGCAGATTCTATGATCGCCGAAGCTTCACGCCGGGAAGCTTCGACTTGCTCCTTTGCCTTACGTTCCGCTTCAAATATCGTGCGAAGGCTTTCCTCTACCAATTTCTCACCGTCTGGCGCCCTAGGCAATTAAGGAGAGTGCCACATAAAAACTTTAACTATTTAAAGATATCCATAAAAACAGTCACGATAATCATAGCTGGAGGTCTGAGTTTGGGAAAAATAAGCAGGATCACAGGACCTGTTGTTATCGCCGACGGCATGCGCGGCTCGGAGATGTACGAGCTAGTAAAGGTAGGTGAGGAAGGGCTGATGGGTGAAATAATCGGCCTCACGGAGGACCGCGCGACCATCCAAGTTTACGAGGAAACCTCCGGCATAAAGCCGGGCGAGAAGGTTGAGGGCACTGGAAAACCTCTTTCGGTCGAACTCGGTCCTGGGCTGATTGGCGCGATCTACGATGGCACACAACGACCGCTAACGGTAATCAGGTCTGAAATTGGAGATATGATAAAACGTGGTGTCTTCGCTTATGCCCTGCCTCGTGACAAGAGGTGGAAGTTCGTGCCAAATGTCAAGAAAGGCGCCGATATCGTGGAAGGCGACATCCTAGGAACTGTAAAGGAGAGCAAGATCGTCGAGCACCGAATATTGACCCCACCAAGCCTCGGAGGAAAAGTTATAGAAATTGCGGATGGGGCACACAAGGTCGAAGACGTCATAACTACGGTCGAAACTTCCGACGGTAAGCGGGATGTCCAAATGATGCAAATCTGGCCCGTGCGACGGACGCGGCCGTTTAAGAAGAAGCTCGACCCGTTAGAACCACTATTAACGGGACAGCGCATCGCTGACACCTTCTTCCCGATTGCAAAGGGTGGGACCGCTGCGATTCCGGGAGCCTTTGGTACCGGGAAAACTGTTTTTCTACATCAAGTCGCTAAATGGGCCGACGCCGACATCGTCACCTACGTGGGCGCTGGCGAGCGAGGCAACGAAATGTGCGATGTGCTTGTGCACTTTCCCGAACTGAAAGACCCCAGAACGGGCGAGTCTCTGATGGAACGAACCACGCTTATAGCTAACACTTCCAACATGCCCGTCGCCGCCAGAGAAGCGGGTGTCTACACCGGCATCACCATCGCCGAGTACTTCCGTGACATGGGGTATGATGTGGCTCTTATGGCCGACTCCACTTCGCGATGGGCTGAGGCGATGCGTGAGATATCCGGACGGCTTGAGGAGATGCCAGGTGAGGAAGGCTTCCCAGCATACCTAGCCTCGCGACTGGCCGAGTTCTACGAGAGGTCCGGCCGGGTCCAAACGCTCGGCAGCGACGAGCGTTACGGTTCATTGACGGTCCTCGGGGCCGTTTCACCACCTGGAGGGGACCTCTCGGAACCAGTTTCTCAAAACACGTTTAGAATAGTCAAGGTTTTCTGGGCGCTCGACAACAGCTTGGCAGACCGTCGTCATTTCCCGGCCATAAATTGGCTGACCAGTTACTCTCTCTACCTAGATAATGTTCGCGAGTGGTGGAGACAAAAACTCGGTGAGGACTGGAAACCTCTACGCGACGAAGCCATAGCGATGCTCCAAAAGGAAGCTGAACTCGATGAGATCGTGAAGCTAGTTGGGCCCGATGCACTACCAGAGCCCGAACGTGCTGTGCTGGAGTCCGCCCGCATGATGCGCGAGGATCTCCTCCAGCAGTTTGCCTTTCATGAAGTCGACACTTATTGCGTTCCTGAAAAGCAGCTTGGAATGCTGAAACTTGTGTTGGATTTCTACCGTAACTCCGTGGAGTCCGCCAAACGCGGCATCTCCGTGGGAGAAATCAAAAAATTGCCAATAAAAGAAGATATAGCTGTCATGAAAAGACTTCCAACCGAGAAGTTCAAAAATGAGTGCAGCATTATGGAAAAGCATCTGAAGGAGCAGTTCGATGCTTTGCTGAGGACAAAAAAAGCGCCGGGTGAGGAGGCTAAGCTTTGAGGGTGAAAATATGAAGAGCCGCGAGTACTTGACCGTCACGGAAGTTACCGGTCCGCTCATGATCGTCGAAGGGGTCAGCGGTGTAGCTTACGGGGAGGTGGTGGAGGTCACCACGCCGAACGGAGAGATCAAGCACGGGCAGGTATTGGATGCTTACGAGGACCACGCCGTTGTACAAGTCTACGAGGGCACAAGGGGTATAGACACTTTCAAGACAAGGGTCAGGTTCACGGGAGAGACGGCCAAATTCGGTGTGGGGCTCGAGCTGCTTGGAAGGGCCTTCAGCGGGAGGGGAGCGCCGATAGACGGCGGGCCAAAACCGATCTTCGAGGATGAGAAGGATATACACGGGGCCCCGATAAACCCCGCCGCTCGCGAGTACCCGAGTGAGTTCATCCAAACCGGCATATCGGTCATAGATGGTATGAACACCCTCGTTAGGGGACAAAAGTTGCCCATCTTCTCAGGGGCTGGCTTGCCTCACAATGAGCTTGCCGCCCAGATTGCTAGGCAGGCCAAGGTTTTAGGCGAGGAGGAGAAGTTCGCCATGGTATTCTGCGGAATGGGGATAACGCACGAGGAGGCGGCTTTCTTCATGCGAGATTTTGAGCGAAGCGGTGCGCTCGAGCGCACGACGGTTTTTCTTAACCTCGCAAATGACCCGGCAATCGAGCGCATACTTACCCCGAGACTGGCCCTGACCACCGCCGAGTACTTCGCGTTCAATCAGGGCATGCAAGTGCTAGTAATCCTCACGGACCTGACCAATTACTGCGAGGCCCTTCGAGAGATTTCGGCTGCACGAAGCGAAGTTCCCGGGAGACGAGGCTACCCCGGTTACATGTACACAGACCTAGCGACAATTTATGAGCGGGCGGGCAGGATAAAGGGTAAAAGTGGCTCAGTTACCCAGATGCCAATCCTTACGATGCCCGGCGACGACATCACACACCCGATCCCCGACCTGACTGGCTATATAACGGAAGGTCAACTAGTGATGGACCGAGAGCTTCATCGCAGGGGTATCTACCCCCCGATAAACCCCCTGCCTTCGCTATCAAGGCTGATGAAAGATGGGATAGGAAAAGGGCATACTCGGGAAGACCACGTTGACAACTCGAATCAACTCTACGCAGCTTACGCTGAAGGTAGAGACCTCAGGGCACTTATGGCAGTCGTCGGAGCTGAGGCACTCACGGGGAGAGACCGAAACTACCTTGACTTCGCAGACCGATATGAGCGTGAGTTCATTAATCAAGGAAGAGATGAAGACAGATTAATCGAGACCACACTTGACCTAGGGTGGGAGCTATTGCGCACATTGCCGGAGGCTGAGCTGAAACGCATAGACCCAAAGTTCATAGAAAAGTACTTTAGGCTCAAGCAAAAACAGTAATAGCGAGTTTTCTAGAAAAACGATACAATTTTAATTTAAACAACACACTAAATAAAACCTTAAGGCGTTAAAACGGCAAACCTGTGTGCGCTCGTCACTCAAAATCTTCATCATTGAATCAGGAGCCATTCTCTTCATCGCGCACAACAAAATCTTTGAATTACTGTTTTAAACTTTGTGTATTGGCAAAATCATGTTATTTGAATCTAAATTTTATTCATCAATTTATGGACCTTGGGTAAAGCTTGCTTATACTTAGCACGATGGTCCCTCAGGTAAGCGAGCATGAGCCCTATTGCCATATTTTTACACTCCCCGCATATCATCTCACCAGACTTGCACTGCTGACGCACTTCCATGAGCTTATCGTCGACGGGCAGCAGGTGGTACAAGTAAAGCTCGTATACCCTACACTTGCTGGGCTCGCCTCCAAACTTTCTTTGTTCAGCTGCCGTGGGAGTTCCCCCTGTGAAGGCATTTTTTATCTTTTTCTTCACATCGACATCCGTATCTGTTAAAAATATCGCTGTCTCCGGTTTGCTACTTGACATCTTGTCGCCCATGAGCCCTGGTAGAAGGCGGTGATAGGTGGACGAAGGCGGTACGAATCCAAACTCCTTGTGAAATCTTGCGGCGACGTCCCTAGCCAAGCGGATGTGTGGATCCTGGTCCACCCCTACCGGCACTACGGTCGGGCGAGGTCCACCGAACTCCTTTAACTGAGGATGCAAGATGTCGGCGATATCTATCATCGGGTAAAATATATGGGAAATGTTTGATTCACCGACAAAACCATAGATCGCCTTCATCTCGCTGAAGTTCACCCTTTTCGACAGAAGGAAGGCGAGTTGCCGCACTGCGTTGCTACGCGACTGAAAGTACACATGGCAGCGCTCAACGTCAAGCCCGAGCGCCATATAGTTTGCTAAGTACTCCTCAACGGCCAGCTTCCTCGATTGCTCGAAGGATACACCGCGGGCGGAATATGACTCAAGATCGGCCACGCAGAGGAAGATCTCCGACTTGTGTGCCTGATACCATATTAGTTGATCGATGACGAGCTTATGTCCGATATGCATTCGGCCGCTTGGCATCAGACCCGTCATCACCGCGAACTTCTCACCCTTAGTGATGGCATCAAGAACTCTTTTAAAGTCGCGATGGCCGAAAATTATTTTTCTTTTCATGAGGGGGTGTGGGTCCGGTATATGGGATAAAAGGTCCTCGAATTGTGATATCCCAAACTCCTTCATCAGCCTCGTGTAGCTCTCTGGGATCGTTGCCCCCCACGGGTCCAACTTAGCGGGCATTCAAGGTCTCTCCCGAGCTATTGAATAATACGTTATATCTCCCTCATCATCTACAACTCCCCAAAATATCTTTTTCTTAACGCTGTGCGCCAACCTAACCGCGCGCGCGACCTCGGTCGGAGTCAACTTTACTCCCTCTGGAACCGCCTGTACGAGGAACTTGGAGTGGGCCTCGCCTGGCTTCTCTCCCCGCTCGTACACCCGAAAATGCGCGCCAAATTTCAGGCCAGTTTTGAGGATATAGCCGCGCGAACGAAGGTCCGCGTAAACGGTGTATTTCAACATGAAATCAGGATCTGAACGTGTAAACTTTTTCACCAATGCCTTGAAGGTCAATTTTTTACCCTTCGCGTCCGCCGCTTGAATTTTCCCGGCCTCTAAAAGGTAAAGCGCCTCCACAGGGGAAAGCTGAAGCTTTCCACCCGAGAGTGGTTTGCCAAATGAGCCGCGCTGGTAAAGATGGTTGGCCTGTGTCTCATCCAAAACCATTATCTTATTTTTGTACAACTGAGCCTCTACAACGGGAATTTCGGCCTCCATACCCTTCCCTTTTTTACACTGTCCAAGCACGGTTAAGAAGGTTACCCACACACGATACAGCGAAACCTAGACCTCGTAACTTATTGAGATATCTATGATTAAGCTGCCGCTCCTGACTTCGCGGAAACTTTAGGTTGCTCTTCTACTTCTCCCTTCAACTCCTGCCAGTACTTGAGGTTGTGTATGCAGCCGGGGTCAGGGGCCTGCACATCACCATAATACCCGTATGCTCGCGCCCTGCACCCGCCGCAGATGTATCGGTGCTCGCAAGCACCACATCCCTCTAAGGAGTCCCGACTTCTCAGCTTCCATAGCAACGCTGAGGAATGCCAGACGTCGCGCAAGCGGTCTTTCCTTATGTTGCCGAGTTTGAAGGGCATAAAAACACAGGGCGTGATATCGCCGTTCGGCTCAAGCCCACAGTAGAGACGCCCTGCACCGCATCCCCCTAGGAAATCTGCAAGGCTCTTTGTTCTTCCCCGAAGAGCCCTAATCCCTCCCTCATTTGTGAAGTGGGTTGGCACTATTACCCCCAGGTTATCTCCATATGCAAATTCCATGGAAACCCTGGAGAACTGCGGTGCAGTTGAGTAACAAAGCATCCTGCAGTTACTGTTAACCATACGAGTGTAGAGGTATTCTAGAAGTTTTTGACGCTCCTGAGGACTTAGATCTTGGTCCATTATGTCCTTACCCCTTCCAGTCGGTATATAGTTGAAAGCTATCACGCGTTTTACTCCCAAATCCTGTTCGGCGAGGTCAACTAGTTTCGGGATTTCATGAATATTGTAACGCGTTGCCGTAAGCGCAACGCATGTGTCCATTCCCTCCGCAACACAGTTTTTGATACCCTCACAAGTGCGACGCCAAGCCCCATTGACGCCCCTAAATTTATCGTGTACATCCTCGAATCCATCGAGCGAAATTTCTGCGTATCCGAAGACATCCTTTATATTTTTCGCCACTTTCCGAGTAATCGTCGTGCCGTTTGTTGCTAATGAGGTGAAGAATCCCATACTTTTCGCGTACCCAGCGACATCGAAGATATCCTTTCTGAGTAATGGCTCCCCTCCTGAAAATGCTATCGCAACCACGCCAGCCTTCTCAAACTCATCGATGACCCGCTTTGCCTCGTCGGTCGTGAGCTCATCTTCCATAGCCTTTGGACCGGCATTTTCATAGCAATGCTTGCAGCGCAGATTACAGAATTTAGTGTAATTCCAGACGACCAAAAATGGCGCCACGGAGGTGAATGGCATACGAGCTCCATACTTCGCTATACCCTCCAGAACGTTAACCATCCCCCGCCGGACTAAGGCATCCTTTAGATTCTCCCTTATATCCACGCCAGAATAGCCAAACACGTTGGTACCGCGTTCTATTACAAATTTCAGGATCATGAAAGCGAGCGCGTCACGAGCGTCACATGGGACATCCTCGCCGATGTACCTCCGCAGTGCTATATCCAGCCTGTTGGCCCCCCCTTTATCACGCCCGCATACAAACTTGAGCATCGCTTTTGAAACGGGATTGCCGAGCCATCGCTGCACTGAATCGACTATGATCTTGTCACTACTAACTTTGGACCTGGTGTTGCCCACGAGGACCACTAATTATAGCAAGGGCACTTAATTTATAAAAAAATTCCAACGTTTAAAACCCCTCCGTTCCTAAATTTGTCTAGCGGAACGTTTAAATAAAGGCGATAATACACTATTTGTCGAAGCCCACATCGGCAATCGCGCTAATACCGGGCGGGTAAGCCGAGACGATGACGAAAGTAAGGAGCTGAGGCATTAAACTTTTTGCCTGTGATATTTCACCTCCACCTTAGTCGGTGGGGCTGCCCGCCTGGTATTAAGGATTCGCTTATCTCTATTGGTTAGGTCGCCCAACCACAAATTTCCGTTTGAACTACCAAGCAAAGTATAGGCAAGAATCGAGCAATTGAAATGTATTTTTCAGGCAAGAATATTGCAGCGCCCGAGA
>CAYUMT010000024.1:2471-18384 GCA_964446015.1 Hadarchaeota archaeon (SeqCode) | reverse complement strand
CGAGGGAGCGGTAGAGGTCGATGTACTCCGCGAGCGGCAGCTCTATCGGCTCGATTACAACACCGTTATCCACCACGCGCCTCGCTCTCCTGTTTTGTGGGGGCCAGCCCGGTCACTTGGCTATCAGAGGAAGGAGCTGGACTGCCAAGCGGATCATCTCTTCCGGGCTGACCCTTTCCGCATTTGTCATCGTTTTCTTTTGCAACCGGCTCGTTCGGTTGTGTCGGATTATCCCTTGATGTTAACATTTTCAGTTGTGCCGAATTCACCACTTCGTTGCGCAGCCTAGTGAACTCCTTCGAGTTGTGCCGGTGGAATTTGAAATTTAAGCGATAATCGAGTATGTGAGCGATCTCATGTGCAAGGGTGCCGATGAGATCCGGATCGTCAGGGTTGAGATAGATCGTGAATTTGACGAGCAAAACGCCAAATTCTAGGAAATATCTAGTTCTCCCCATCACCGTCTTGCTAGGGTGTCTCATCCACTTGACCGACATCTTCCGGGTGCTCCCCAGCTTTTGTTTGAGAATTTGGCGAGCCGTCTGTTCCAGCTCGTGCCTGAAGTCCTCGAGCGTACTCGGATCCACTTCCTGAACCGCTTGTCTGTAATTGTAGGATCTTTGCTCGATCGGTACCTTACTTGTCGGCATCCTTCTCCTCCCGCATTTTCCACTCACGAAACGTTTCCGTAATCACGCGCTCGCCGACGAAGTGCCGCCACGCACCGCGCTGCGCCTTCACCAATGCCAGCGTCGCCGCGAACGGGTTGGGCTGCTTTGACGGAAAGAAAAATTTAGGCTGGTAGAAAGCGCCGATGGCCTCGAGGTTGCGCTTCAGGTCGGTCGCCTTGACAACTGCGAGCCAGCCGTAGTCCCTCTCCTCCAGCTTCACCAACTCCGTCTTTATGTGGCCCATGCGCCTGACTATCGCCTTCACGCCCTCGTAGCTGAGGCCGATGGCCGTATGTCCCTGGTGCTCAAACCTGTAGAAGTACCTCTCGAGGACGCGCTCCCTGATCTCACCGCTTATTTCCGAGATAATCTGCTTCTCATCCATGCGGTCCACCATCTCCGCACGCTCATCCTCCGGCGTTTTCTGCAGGGCGGTGAGTCTTTGCCCGGTTTCGATAGATAGCTCTTTTTCAGCGGTGGGCGCTGCTTGAACTTTCTCTTGTTTGGAAAGCGCTGCCAGCAGCTTGTCCCTGTAGGACTTGTATTCGAGAAGCAGCGGGTGGTCGCGGAGCGAGGGGGCGGTTTCCCACTCCAGCGGCTCTTTTTCCAGGTTCAGCCTGTAGGCGTACCTGGCGCCCTTTTCGGTCTTCTGGAAGTCGACGACGAGCTTGATCGGTTTGCCCTCCAGTTCCGCCGTCTTCGTGTACTTGGCTCCATCCGGGCTGGCCTTGAACCCGTGCACCTGCAACCAGTCGGCGAGCTCGGGCCGCACCTGCGCGGAAGGTCCGCTCTCGGTGATTTCAACTATCTCGAAATCGTCATCATTCATTGCTTCTCCCTCGCCTGCGCCTTTGCCGAGGCCAGGATGTAGTACCGGTACCCACTGCTCCCCTTGCGTTCCTCGATCACGCACTTCCGGGGCAGGGCGCCGGCCTCGTCCAACTGCTTCAGCTGGGCGATGAGCGGGCCGGACCAGGTGGTGAACCAGCCCCCGAGGCCGTCGCGCTTGGCGAACTGTATGGTCGCGATGTCCTTTCCCTCGAGCTTTCCGCTCCGCCCCTTGTCAAATTTGGCACTTACTATGACGATCGGTACACCAAGCAGGTCGTCTATGGAAGACTGCTCTCCCTCCCCCTCTACCGGGAGAACTTCGCCTATGTCGCCGACGGTCTCGAAATCTATCGGGATCCCGCTGGCACTGGCTGGAGAAATTTCCTCGACTTCGGTCTTCGTTTCGAGGGCTTCTACATACCCCCGCTCGATCAAACGCCCGGTCGTTGGCTCCCCTAACTCTGCGACGTCGCCCGGGTGGTATTCTTTCCCCCCCACCCGCACGTCCTTCAAGAACCTGACTTTCAAGCTCTCACCTCCCTTCGGTTTTAAGGCATCTTTTCCACTCGAGGACCTCGCTGAGCATGCTTCGCGACGCCGCCTCGAGGTCCATCCATTTTTTCCCGGACTTCTGTACTACCCATTCATGCACGCCCGAGCAGGCGGCCGCTGGCAGGTCCGGAACGCCCTGCATCTGGCGGTATTTCTCCAGCGCGTCGAGTTCGTCCCATGTCAGGGCAATTTTGACGGTGATGTACACGGGCGGGGCTACGGGCGGCCTCGGGGGGGCCTCCGCTTTCGGGTGTTCCCGAATCGTCCGGAGAACCTCGGGGACGCGTCCTTGCCCCTTCTCTGCCGCCTCGGTCGCGATCTCATGTGCCTTGGCAGGATCCTTCTTAATCAATGTTCTGAATTTCTTATCCTGTACTAGCCTCACCATGACCCGTTCCGGCACTTGAGGTGGCTCAAAAGGAGGCTTTTCCTTGCCGCTTTCGTCGAAAGGAGCCTTTTCCTCAGACCTCGCTAGCGAGGTCTTTGTTAATGCCTGCTTTTCGGAAAAGGAGCGTTCTTCTGGCTCCTTTAGCCTTGATACGAATTCATCCGGAAGGTCGGCCAGTAGTAAATATTCGTAAATCGTCGAATAACCAACTCCGGTCATCCCAGAAATCTTCTTTGCTCGCTCGTCCTTCGTCCCCTTCAATTTTTCGTATAAATCAGGGATGATCTCGGCCCACCTGTGTGCTGGGATGTCCTTGCGGTGCTTGTTCTCGGCGATGGAAAGTACCGTGGCCTCGATGTCGTTGAGGTTGCGGATTATGCACGGCACGGTCTTCAGCTCCGCTTGAAATGCCGCCTCGAACCTGCGGACTCCCGCGGTCACGACAAATTGTCTGCCCTCGGAGCGCAGCTCTTCCCGTATTTTCTTGTCCTCGATGCAGTCAACGGGCCTGACTATTAGGGGCTCGATAACATCCTTCTTGATGGATTCCATAAACTCGTCGTCAAGCTTTGGTTCTTTTCTGATGTTCATCGGGTCGACTGCTAGGGACTCCGGTGGAAGTTCCCTGATCTCTCGAGAAAACGAGCGATCGGATGAGTTTGAACGCTTGGGGCGCTTCGTCTTCATCAGCTATCCCCCGCTCCCCCAGCCGCCAGCTCGGCCTTCGCTTGGGCCTCCAGCTCGAGGAGGATCCGCGCCCACTTCGGCAGCTGTTCCCCGACGCCTTGAGGCAGCCTTCCCGATTCACCTTCTTTCACGATGACCGCTTTGCTAGCGTGACAACCCTTTTTATTGGTTAACAGGGGGGACTCTCGCAGAAAAATAGCAAATTTTTTAAGGTTCTCCGAGCCAAGAACCAATCGGGTGCCTTGTTCCGTCAAGACGACAACTCCTTCGCCGGGGGCGTTGTTTTGCGGTACCGGGTGCCCTCTCAGGATCGCCTCATATCATCCGCCTCATTTCCAAACACATTGTCACCCGTTTTTTGGGTTGGGTATGGAATCGTTTTACCAAGAAGGGAGGGCGAGGTGTAGTAAAGCTCCTGGGAATACCGGCCATTCCGCCACGGCTTTGGGTAGGGATTATTTTAAAAGGAATAAAATTGGTAAAACTAATCATCGTGTCAAACGACAACATAATCAGTTGTTCATGTTTGACCATAACTCCCCCCTCCCGGTCGTCGAAACCCAGCCATATTCGGTGAAAGACATGGGCTTTTCGCATCACCCTCCACACATCGCTGCACCTGCCGCCTTTGCCCCGAGGAATCGGTCAGGCGGGATCCGAGCGCGGCCTTTTCAGGCTCTTGGGGCCGCCTTCGCGCGCCCCTCCACCCTTGAGATGGCCTTGGACGCTTCCGACTTCGTGATGTCGGCGGGGTAGTCGATGCCCAGGCTGTCCAGGAACTTCTGCTTCTCGGTCGCGAGCTCGTCATTTTCCCTGGTGTGGCTCCCCCGCTTTTCTTCGCCGATCCGCTCCATCCTCCTGTCCCTCCCCCGCTCCTGGAGGATGATTCTGGCGGCGTCGGGATCGTAGACCCCAGCCCTCTCCAAAGCGCCCAGAATCTGCTCGTACTCCTCGACGTAGTCTTCAACCCTCATGATGACCACAACCCAATTTCTCCGCACGTTTTCAAGCCAGTTTGGGGGAGGGGGGTCGCCGAAACTATATTTTTATAGAGACAGACGGGCACATACACACGATGAAGGACAGGGTCGTCAAGTTCCTTAGGGAGAAGCCCGAGTACTGCGACATCCTCGCGGCCGCCGTCAGGATCGAGGAGAACCCTCCCGACGGGACGATCGGCAGGAACGGATGGGAATGGCACCACGTCGGCGCCCACCCGGGCAGGCTCACCAAGCTCGTGAGCGAGGGCATCGTCAGGGTGGTCTCTAAGAGTAGGCGCAGCACGCGCTACAAGCTGGCCGACCGCGGGGGCGTGGCGAGAGCCCTGACGGACAGCGGATCCGAGTAATTCTGCGCGTACCATTGTCAGCTTTCACCTAAAGGGGAAAGTAAAATGGTATTGCATGCCATCGATCAGCTAGTCACAGAGCTTTTTCTTCGTCGTCTCTTTCAATAGATATCTTACAAGCACATTTTCATTCTACCTGTGACTACAATTCATAATCTTTTTCAAGTATTTCATTTATTGTACTTTCTATTACTTCCTTTCCGGCTACATATCCTAAGATTGTGCCATCAGTACTCACTGTGGCATCAAGCGCAACAGATTTGACTTTCAACTTTTCTCCATCAATTTTTGCCGAAATTCCTTTATTCTTTAAAGCCTCGGCAAGTTTTGGGAGTTTCAGCTGTTTCCATCGAAGGTAAAATTTTTCTGATTTGTCTTCTCCTCCAGAGTGACACGCCAAAACGTAGCACTCGGCTCTTAAGAATTCGTAATTTCTTTCTTCACAACATTTCTCTGGCCTAATCATATTTCCCCAGATTAAAGGATGTGGTATGGAGATATCAAAAGTTTTGGATTTTCGTGGTTCTAGAAAGAATTCGTCGCCGGTCGAGTAACATGTATTCCCAATGTTAAAGCGAATTTCAGAGATTATTGTGCTTTTGTTATCACTTTTATTCCTCACGAAAACTTTGAATTTTCTCTGTCGTTTAATTTTGCTAAGAGGAAATGCAAAAAAGTAAATTTCCTTTCCTTTCTCCGTCATTATTGACCACCTCTTGTCGATAAGGGGGATTTTGATTTCTAGTCTCGGTTTCCTAAGCTGAGTTATATAGTAAAGCCCAGCAGGGATAGCTAGTACTAGCCCAACTACCACAATGATACTATCGATAGCGGACATATCATACCAAAGATTCTTTTGATTTCAGTCAAAAAAAATATAATGTTTGACATGTAGGCCTCAAGAATTCTCGAAAATCCAGCTCATCCTTCAATCAGCAGGATTTCCCGGAGTAGCAGGCGGGGCCGCCTGCTGCAACCAGACGTGCGCGCGTCCCAAGACGAGCGTCCAGCTCATCCTCCGGCTCGGTCAGCAGGATTTCCCGCAGCAACGACGATTATGGTCAGCCCCGCGATTTGTAAAGCCTTATAAAAGACGTTTTTGCAAGAATGGCAGGTTTCAGAATGAGCGATTTCGAACCCGGTCAGCTGGTTTACATCCGCTACCTCGACCACGTGCTCTTCAAGGACGTGGATCCGGCGACCTTTTCCGCGCCTTTCATGCGAGAAACGGTGGGCTGGCTCGACTTCGAGAACAATGACTACCTACGGATCCTCTGGGAGCGTTTCGCTATGCCGAATCCTCCCAGCGAGACTAAGCTTAGAGCCACGGGTCTGGTGATTCTCAAAACGGCCATCCTGGAGATGCGTAGAATTGCTTAGCAACTATATCTTTTTAGTGAGCAGTTTCTTCTCCTTGATCCACATTTGGATAGCTTCGATAACGGCTTTAGTAATAACCCCTTTTTTCGATCCGTATATTTGGATGACCCTGATCCTGAATTCCTTATTGAGATTTTCCGGAATTTCCACGGCGAATCGCACCATCGTTGAACCCCGCAACTTTGTATCAAAGTATCGTGATATTTATATAAATGTTCTTCCCAAAATGTGTCATAGTATCATAGCGTAACGATGGGTGAGATAATGAAACATTCCCTTAAACGGAACAACCGCTTTCTGGAAGCAGAGGTCGAGCCCATCTTCAAACCGCGAACCCTATCTCCACAGAATCTCCCAATCCTCAAAACGCTGGGTAAGGTCGAGGGAGGTATCTTCACGTTGGGGAGGAGCTGGAAGGGGCATACGCTCAAAAAACCTGTGCCCATCCCACTCAAGAGAATCTTGGCCGTGGGCCAGAGGGGATTGGTTGAGTACATCATAGCCAGTCTCGCATCTGAAAGACCCAAGCTAATCCCGTTCGTTTTGGAAAACACGTCCCTGATCGAGTTGGCCCGCTACTTTCTGCGCTACATGTCAGCTAGCCCAAAATCACTGTACGTCTATGTCGACTGCATCTGGCGGTACGCTATCCGCAACGAAAAAAGTCCCGACGAATTAATCTCAGACATCAAAAAATCCGATGCGGCATTAAAAGCCAACAGGGTCCAGGTTCACGTCAAAGCTTTGGAGGATTATGTCGCCGAGTTGCAGGACAGCGGATTGGCCCCATGCCGCGTGTCCAACTACGTGAAGTCCATTAAAACCCTGTACCGCGTCAACGGGGTATCGATCAACCTGCCCTTTCCACTAAGCCGTCGAAGCGTGGGCGGGGATCGCGCGCCGAAGCCAGAGGAGCTCGCTCGGCTACTTGAGGTGGGGGATCTTCGAGAGAAGGTTATTATCTCGATGCTCGCGCTGGGGGGATTCAGAGAGGGAACTTTGGTGCGCCTCAAATACCGCCACGTCAGGCACGACCTAGAGAACGGCACCATACCCGTCCACATACACATAGAGTCAGAAATCACCAAGGGAAAATACCACAATTACGACACATTCCTAGGAGCGGACGCCGCCGAATACCTGAAGCTCTACCTGCACAGTCGGCAGCGTGGTTCGCCGGATGGGAAGATGCCACCCGAAGAGTTCAACGATGTCTCGCCGCTCATCAGGGATTCGCAGTCCAAGGTGCCCAGGCCAATCGGAGAGAAACAGGTGTACAAGATAGCCCACAACCTCTACTTCAAAGCGGGTTTGCTAAGACCGGACGATGTTCGGGGCTACGATCTCAAAGTCCACTCGCTCCGCAAGTTTTTCAAGACCCAGCTCACAGCTCTCGGCGTTCAAAGAGAGTACATCGACTATATGATGGGCCACACGATTGACACGTACCAGGATGTCCAGATGAAAGGCATCGAATTCCTCCGACAAATCTACGCCGCTTCGAACCTCGCAATTAGGCCCAAAGTCCAGCTTTCGGCACTGGAGCAGCTAAAAGTCCTCGCTCGTGGTTTGGGGCTCGACCCGGAGAGGTGCATTGTGAAAGGAGCCTTGTCAGAGCCGCACAGAGCCTATGTAACAGGAGAGGAGTTGGAAAGTACCCAGGTCCGAACTCTAAGCATGGCGATCAAGGAACTCATTAAGGAAGAAATCCTGGCCGACCACCAGCTGCCGAGTCTGCTCTGTCAACGCCAGGGTGGTGCGGCCGGCGGGATTCGAACCCGCGCAGCAGGCTTTTCCCGACCTTTCATGGGAAGCCTGAGTCCTTTGGCAGCATAGCTTTAACCAGGCTGGACCACGGCCGCACATAAAAAGATTAGCGAGGTATTATTTCTGCTTTTTCAGTGAACAGAGACAAGCGACTATAGCCTTTCCTTCGCGACCTCGGTGAGCTCCGTCTTCGTCAGCAGCCCGACCATTTCCCCGAACAGGTTCTCGACCGGGAGCCCGGAAAATTTACGTTCCAACATCAACTTCGCCGCCCGCGGTAGCTTCATGTCGGTGCGGATCGTCACGGCGGGCTGAGTCATTATATCCCCGACGAGCAGGTTCCGAATGCGCTCGCTCTTATATTGGTTAGGCACAACCTCCTGAAACGCCGCCAATTTCATGGCAAAGTCCCGAGCGGTGACAATGCCAACGAGTTTTCCGCCCTCGAGCACCGGAAGGGCCAAAAGATCCTCCCCGAGAAGCAGCTTTCTCGCATGGATGACCCTGTCGCCTGGCGAAATCGTGGTCGGGCTGGCCTGCATCACCTGTCCAACATAGACATCATCGTAGCCCGTGCAGACCTTGGCAAAATCCATCTTCGTAAGTATGCCCACCAACTTGCCGTCCTCCATTACCGGGAGTCCGCTTATGTCGTGGTCGAGCATGAGTTCGGCTGCCCTTTTGGCCATCACGTCGGGCGCGACGCTGATGGGATCTGATGTCATTACGCTTGATACATAAAACCTTCCCGGAGGCAACCTGTATGCCTGGAGGGAGCCCAGCTCCCTCGCGATGTCCTTCTCCGTAAGTACCCCCACCACACGTCCGTTATGCAGGGCAACCACACGGGAGATCTCATGCTGTTTCATCAGATTTATGGCATCAATTAAACGACGGTCCTTGTCCAAGGTTATTACCGGCGAACTCATTATCTGGCCGACGCGCATCTACACACCCATCTTGGTTATACCCTTGGTGATGTCTGTTTTTGTAACTATCCCGACGAGTTTCTCCCCCTCCACCACGGGTATTCCACCTATGTTGTTCTTTAACATTATCGAAGCGGCGCGAGCTGCGTTCGCATCGGGCTCTATTTTTATCAATTTCGTGCGCATGATATCCTCGGCCGTGAGCAGGGCCGTGTATTTTACATACCTAGCCCATTTCCTACCTCCCCTTTCTGTCCTCCGGGTGAACCTCACCCTCCGCTCCCTAACTCCCTTTTCGGGGCGCTCAAGCTGTGCGAAGGCGATATCCCTCCCAGATATTAACCCAACCGGCCTATTGCCATCCACGACTATCACCCTGCGAACGCCATACTCCTGCATGACCTCAGCAACCCGCGCAATTGAATGAAGCCTGTTCACGGTGACGACATCCCTGCTCATTACGTCTCGGACCTTCAACTCGCTCTTAAGATTCTTGGAAAAATGCCTCACGAAATCCGTCTTGGTTACAATCCCCGCTACATCCGCACCGTCCATGACCACGAGGCTGCTTATGTCATGCCTGAGCATGAGAGCTGCAGCCTTTATTGTGTCCGTGCCCACGGAAACCGATATGATGCCCCCGTGCATGGCGCGGAATACTGGGATGTTGTCGATCGTGCGCCTTCTCCAGACCGACGACCCGACACTGAGTCTGGCGGCAATATCGTGCATGGTCAAAATGCCAATGATTTTGCCCTTATCCATGACGATCAACCTACTGACCTTATGCCACAGCATCAGGTTCTTGGCGCGGGCAATCGGGTCGGCGGGCTTAATCGCCAGGACCGGTGAGCTCATTATTTCGTCAACCTTCAAACCAACAGCCTCAGCAGATCGCGTTCGGTGATAATACCTACCAACTCCTCTCCGGACACCACGGGCAGCCCGCCGCAACCCCGCTCGAGCATCAGCCCGGCGGCCTCCCCGATATCCGTCTCAGGAACAACCACGATTACGTCCCTCGTCATTATCTCCTGCACGGGAACGGACATGGCATCATCGAACCTATCGGAAATCATGTACTCAAAGATTTTACTCGTACCCAGATAGCGCAGGATGTCAACGCTTGTGACTATCCCGACGAGCTTTCCAGCGCTTACGACGGGGAGCCTGCGAAAGTCCCTTGCGACGATCGTGCGCGCGGCTTCCATGATATTGAGTGTCGGCTCGGCGGTGACGACATGCCTCGACATGTAATAACTAACATGTGCGCCTGTGGATGACGGGACATACGAGACGAAATCCCGGTCGGAAACTATACCGACCACCCTCTTTTCCTGGTCCAAAATGGGCAGGCCTCCCACGCCCTTTTCCAGCAGGAGCCTGACTACCTCTGCTATCGACATGAAACTGGTCCCGTAGACCAAGTCCTTGGACATTATGCCCTTTATCGGCTCATTCACCGCGGCGAAGAAGTTACCTCCAAACTTAACCCTGACGATATTGTGCTTCTCACCGCCGCCTAGGAAATCTATTACATCCCTGGTACGGACAATCCCGACCAACTTCTTTGTGCCGGGCTCTACGACGGGCAACCTCCTTACATTATTTTTGATCATGGTCTCCACGGCATCCTTTATCCTGGTTGTTGGAAACACCGTTACTACCGGTTTACGCGCGATGGACATTGCGTTCCCCTCCTCCCGATGAATCCGCGAGGCAAAATCTAGGGGCCCTCGGTCGCGCGATTTATAATGTGGAATTCTCTGCACCCAATCACCCGCATGCGAATTCTATTATGTCCGATCTGCTTATGATACCGACCAAACTTCCACCCTCGACGACGGGCAGCCTGCCTATGTCCCTACCCACCATAAGTTCAATGGCCTCAACGAGCGAAGATTGGGGGGAAACTACAATTGCGGGGGTCCGCATGATAGCCCCTACCTTAGGCGGGACTCTGAAGCGCCCCTTGTCCGACTCCTCCGACAACCTCGTGGCACCCGACCTTATGATGTCCATGCGGCTTACAATTCCTATGACCTCATTCACGCGTCTACGTCTGTCGTATCTTACAACTGGCAGGCCGGAGTAATTGGTCTCCTTCATTATATTCCAGATCTTTGTTATCTCGTCATCAACTTCACACGTCACGACATTTTTCACCATCACGCTACCCACCGATTTGTCCCTGGGCATCTTGCTGCCAATTTTCCTGAGTATATCATCGAGATTTACCAAACCGACAACTGTATTGTCGCTGCGGCTCTGCACGACCGGCACATTGTATATTTCAATGTCGACCATCTGCATGGCCAACTCCGTTAGTCCCATAGAGGGAGTTGCTACGAGCCGAGGTGGCAACATCAGCCCAGAGATCTTGATGTTAGAGCGCGTTGAAGTTACCTTAATTATCTCCCGCTCGGTCAATGTCCCTGAGAGCTTGCCATCATCCACAACGAGTAAAGCCCTGAGGCCACTTGAGCGCATGACCGCCCTGGCCCGGGTGACTAAATCCTGGGAGTTGACAAAAACAGGACACGGACGCATTACATCTCTAACGCTGACCCCGGTTAGCAGGTCCCGGCATGCCATTACACCATCTACTCGCTCATCTAGTCGCGACAGTTTTCGCAAACCCACATCCCGTTAACCTCATACAGGTCAGTGGTGACCTCGCCGCAGACCTCGCAAACGCTCTGGTCAATCCTTTCACGGGTTGGGTGTTCTGGATGCTCAACTATTTCGGCGAGTTCCGGTGAAATTACCGTGATGTCCCTGGCCGTCACCACACCCACTATTTTCCCATTTTCCACGACTGGCAGGCGCCGGATTTTGCTCTTCGCCATCAACCTAGCTGCCTCCATTATGTCCGCATCCGGAGATATCGATATTATGGGCGTGGACATTATCTTTCCAACGCGTATCTTGCTAGGCCTTAGGTCTGCACTGACGACCTTCATCAAAAGATCCCGCTCGGTCAGGATTCCAACCGGATTCTTATTATCAACAATGATGATGCTACCGACACCGCGTTCGGCCATAAATTTGGCAGCCTTTGCAACCGAGGTGTTTCGGTCTGCGGTTAAAACTTTGGTCTCCATCGCGTCCCTGACGGAAACTATGCGCTTCATAGAACCACCAATTCCTAATATGGTCCCCTTATTTAAAACTCTTAAGTCACTTAAAGAGAAATATTTCGGGGCTGGAATTGGATATCGAGTCCTGGAAAAATTCGGCGGCGGAGTGCGCAGCAGGGCTAGTTCATGACGGGATGATCGTTGGCTTGGGTTCGGGGTCCACGGTTGCAAAAATTATCCGAGCCATATCGGAGCTTGAACCGAAGGCGACCTTCGTGACCAGCTCCTCCGAGTCCCAAAGGCTCGCATCCGACCTCGGATTAAATTTGAGTTCACTTGAAGTCCATGATAAACTGGACATGATGATCGATGGGGCCGACGAGGTTGACAAAAACTTTGACATGATTAAAGGGCGCGGGGGGGCCCACACCAGGGAGAAAATCGTGGCTGGGGCAGCCAAGAAAGTTGTGATCGCTATCGACAGGACAAAACTGGTCAGGAGGCTTGGCGAACGTTCGCCGGTACCGGTCGAGGTAGTGCCTTTTGCACCAAAATATACCATGCGGAAGCTCGCGCTGCTAGGGGGCGAGCCGAACCTGAGGATGAGCCCAAGCGGAGCACTCTTTATAACGGACAATGGGAATTATGTCGTCGACGTCAAATTTCAATCGATAGCACGACCGGCTAAGCTGGAAAGGATGATCAACCTCACGCCAGGCGTAGTTGAAAACGGGATATTCTCTGGAGTGGCGGATGTTTTACTAGTTGGATACGAAGGCGGTTGCAGTGTTCTAAAAACAAGGAAGGGCTTATTGAAATTTTTAAAGATACACAGAATATAAACCTGTATCTGATTTTCTCCCTCACCAGAAAAGCACAATCTTTTATGTTTCGCGGTTATTTCGCCCCAAGGGTTTCACGGAACCCCCTTATGACGTCCATTGCCGACTGGGCCAGAGGATGCTTTATCTTTGCTGGAACTTTAAGTTTTTCAAGCCTAGCTACCCTGAAGTAGACGGGTGGATGGGGTTCCAAGCTCGTCCACTCTTGAGCGCGGTATTGTGGCACTCGCTCGTATAAAAGCCTCTTGAATCCTATTTTCTCAAGCGCCCTAGCCAAAGTCTTTGGCCGCCCCATCACCATGGCGGATAAAAGGTCGGCCCTCGCCTCGAAGAATTTTGCGATGAAGTATATGACCGTCATGACGAAGAAGAAGTAGAAGAAGAATAGGAATGAGAAGAAGATAAACGGAAACAGTGGGAAGAGCACGTAAAACCTGAAAAGGAACTCACCTGAACTCAACCCGTAAAGGAGGATAGGGTCACGTCCCTTCAGGTGGCCAAACTCGTGACCCAAGACGCCAAGGATCTCATCCTCATCGAGCTCGACTAGGAGACCCGTAGTGATCAACACGACCCCACGGCTTGGGCTGGGCCCGGAAGCGGCCGCATTGGGAACCAAGGTGTTGGATACGACGACCTCGGGCATTGGGAAGCCGAACCTATCAGCGACCGTTTGAACCAATTCATAGACGTTCACCTTCTTTGCGACCAAATTTTCCGGCTCGCATTCAATCCCATATTTTTTTAAAACTTTATGCACTGCCTTGCAGTCTATCTTACCCCTCCTGGAAATAGTTTGCTCATAAATCTCCCTTTTGATCTCCAACAATTTTTCCCTTGAATGTACTTGCCTGAACTCGTCGTGTTCACCTAGGGGCAAATGATACTCTAGGATGTGTATGAATGGGTTATTCTTGGTTATGCGCCAATCCGACATCTTCGAGATAAGTTTTCCGGAATATATGACGAAGACCGACTGTATGGCCAAAAACACGAGCGGGGCCAGCCATCCCAAAAACAGAAAAAGAAACATGCCTAGGCTGATGAATAAGACGAACATGAGAATTTGGGTCTCTAGAAACAGACGATTGATCGGCTTTTTCTCCTTTCCGCTAATTCGCTCCGGTACTATCTCCTCACCCTCCCTCCATGCAAAGAACAGGGTGCTCTTTTTGACCCTTTCTTCGAAGAGCTCAACGACGATTACGACATCCTGTCTGGCCTCGTTTATCCTATCCACGGGCACTTTTTTGTCGATCGGTGCAATCTTGAGCTTTATCGGCTTGCTGCCTATGACCTCCACTTCGAGCTTCTGCTTGCCCGCGGAATCTAAGGAAGTATAACTTAAGGAAGGATGGCCATCGACTGTACTCTTAGAGACGTTTACAAATCTTCCCTTGTCCTCTTTGTATCTCCCATAAATGAAATCTATCAGTTTACTGGAGTAGGTTGTAGGAATATCTGCCTCGATGGAATACGAGTAGGTTTTATCGACCATTTTCTAGCTCCGGTCACAAGTACATTTTCGCTATTTAATTTTAGCTTGCGAGCTCTAATATACGAAAAGGTCTTAAGGATTCGACCAATCAC
This sequence comes from Hadarchaeota archaeon (SeqCode), assembly GCA_964446015.1. Taxonomy (GTDB): domain Archaea; phylum Hadarchaeota; class Hadarchaeia; order Hadarchaeales; family Hadarchaeaceae; genus Hadarchaeum. The sequence goes on along the minus strand of CAYUMT010000024.1, from coordinate 4,319 downwards.
AGGTTAATTAGCCGGGGTAGCTCAGCTGGTTGGAGCGTCGGACTCATAACGATAAACTACGTTGTGAGTGCTGATTCACGATATGATGTGAGACATCCGAAGGTCCGGGGTTCAAGTCCCCGCCCCGGCACTCGGTTTCATAACAAGACATCGGGTGACCTTACCGCCTAAAGTGCTTGAAGCAATCCACAGAACGAAGGATACCACAAGAATCCGCGATGACTTGTTACACCAACCATAGCTTCTCAGGAGGGTTTTTTACTCACGTCCGTCGTCTGTTTTAATAGTGTGAATCCTCATGCGAAAGCCACCCCGTGCTGGGAAAGTGGATGTCAGGGCCGTGTTGCCCACGCGAAGGCAAGATTCGCACAAGGGCGATTTCGGCAGGCTCCTGATAATCGGTGGTGGGTCGCGCTATGTGGGTGCCCCCGCGCTGACCGGCCTGGCAGCGCTGCGCTGCGGCGTAGACTTGGCGACAATCGCGGCCCCGGAGAAAACGGCTTGGGTGATGAACTCCCTGTCACCGGACCTTATCACCATCAAACTCCCCTGCGAAGACCTAGGACCAAGGGTGCTCCAAGAAATCTTTGCCGAGCTTAAGCGTTCGACTGCTGTAGTAATGGGACCTGGTCTGGGCTCGAACGGTGAAACGCTTGATGCCTCAGTGGAACTTGCGTATAAACTCAGGAGGTCCCACCCCAAGCTCCCCGCGCTTTTCGATGCAGATGGACTGAAGGCCCTGACTTCTGACCCAATATTGATGAGATGGATGCCTTGGGTCCTGACGCCCCACGCCGGGGAATTTAAGATACTGACGGGTTCAAACCTACCATCGGAACTAAGCGGTCGTATAAAACTTGTCATAATGACGGCTGAGAAGCTCAGATGTGTGGTACTGTTGAAATCACATGTGGATATCATATCATCGCCCAATGGTGAACTGAAGCTGAACTATACGGGAAATGCCGGTATGACCGTGGGAGGAACTGGCGACGTGCTATCCGGGATAGTTGGCGCCTTTCTGGCACAGGGGGCCGAACCCTTCAAGGCGGCGGTTGCGGGCGCATGGGCGTGCGGGCGGGCCGGAGACCTGTGCCTCGCCGAGAAAGGCTATGAATTCTTAGCCTCAGACGTAATCGATAAATTACCCGAGGTATTCAAAGAGGTAAGGAAAAGGTGAAACCATGGCAAAGTTCGAAGCTGCGGAGCGGCGCCTGTTCAAGTTCAAGGTATGTATGCGCTGCAACGCCCACGCCCCGCTGAAGGCGACGAAGTGTCGCAAGTGCGGATACGGTGGCCTTAGGCCCAAGTCCAAGGAGCCCCGAGGATGAAGGTAGAGGAGACCTTAAAGCGCAAGATAGCCAAAGAAGGCGCTGCACACCTCACCCTCATAGACCCGGCGAAACAGGTGGGTGAAAAAGCGGGGGAGATCGCTTCGGATGCCGCCGAAGCTGGAACGGACGGCATAATGGTTGGGGGGTCTACGAGCGCCGGTGGCGGGCTGCTGGATGATACCCTAGTCGAGATAAAGAAAAGGACCGACTTGCCTGTTATACTTTTCCCGGCTGGCGAGGAAGGTGTCAGCAGTCACGCCGATGCCATATTCTTCATGAGCATGCTGAACTCCCGCGACCCTTACTTCATAACTAGGGCGCAGAGGCTGGGAGCTCCAATTGTAAAAAAATTCAAAATCGAACCATTGCCTATGGCCTACCTGCTCGTTGAACCGGGTGGGGAAGCTGGAAGGGTGGGAAAGGCCGAGCTTATCCCCAGGGACGAACCGGAGCTAGCAGCCAACTACGCACTGGCAGCGCAGTACCTTGGAATGCGGTTCGTATACCTTGAGGC
>CAYUMT010000024.1:0-2371 GCA_964446015.1 Hadarchaeota archaeon (SeqCode) | reverse complement strand
TCATATCATCTTGCGGTGCTTGGCGCATGAGATGCAAGCGAAACCCTTCATGTGGGGGAGAAATACGCGCCTGCGGTCAAGGCCGGGGATATTCCGGAGGTCTCCCACGCCATAATGCCTCCTGACCGGAACTGCTTTAATGCGCGGCGTCATCCGCCCACAGTACACACATGACACCGGTTGACTTCGCCCACCGGCTTTATAATGGCCCCATTTCTTTCCCATATTCTCGACCTTAAATTATTGATTATTAAGGTGTATAACCATTTGGGTTATTAACTTTATTCCTTTTCTATTTCCGCTTACAATTGCCGAAATTCGCCATAATATTTCAATAATTTTCTAGATTATGTTCAATTATTTTGCTGAACGAATCATTGTCAAGACCATCTTAAACCTCTTTACTGCATTCAGCGCATGGGGCTCGTTCGCAGGCATTATGATCATTTCGCCTTTCCTAACGCGAAACTTTTTGCGCGATATGGTGATATCAGCTTCACCGTCCACGACCTGTACTAGGGCATCGTAGGGTGCGGTGTGTTCGCTCAGCCCCTGACCCTCGTCAAAGGCGAACAAAGTCACGGTGCCAGTATTTTTTCTGATTATCTCCCTGCTCACCACGGATCCATCTTGGTAGTCTATCAGGCCCGCGAACTCCAGAACCCGTCCAACAAGAGCTTTTTGATTTTTCCCCTTTTCCATTTTTTTTTAACCCCTCATCTTTTACGAGAACTTCTCAATCATAATACTTGACAATCATTTCCTATAAACCCAAACTAGCGACAATCTCCACCTGATTAAGCCTAAATTCTTGGAGGTCGTGTGTGATTTCCTCAGGTCCGCATGAGAGAGAAATGAATTTTATAGGGGAAATCATAAGTAAACTCTAATATTAAATAACAAATGACACGGGGTAAGAGCTGTTGGGGTAGTTTTATGAGCGCAATCGTGGCAAAAAATCTAACCAAAAGGTTCGAGAACTTGACTGCGGTCGATGATGTCAGCTTTGAAATCAAGGAGGGGGAAATATTTGGATTACTCGGCCCGAACGGCGCGGGAAAGACGACCACGCTGCTGATGCTTGCCACTCTGTTAAAGCCCTCCAACGGCGTGGCTACGGTCAACGGCTTCGACGTTCTGAGGAATCCGCAACAAGTAAGGGAGTCTATAGGCATGGTGTTCCAAGACCCCTCATCCGATGAACTGCTAACGGGGTATGAGAACCTCAAATTACATGCTTTGTTGTACGATCTGCCCAATAACCAAATAGAGGGAAGCATAAGAGGGGTACTTGATTTAGTCGATTTGACGAACAGAAAAAATGATCAGGTTAAAAAATATTCGGGTGGGATGAGGAGGAGGTTGGAAATAGCAAGGGGTTTGCTCCACAATCCCAGGGTCCTTTTTCTCGATGAACCCACGCTGGGACTGGATCCACAGACGCGGGAACACATCTGGGATTATATAGAAAAGCTCACCAAGGAGATTAAAATGACAATTGTAATTACGACGCATTACATGGAGGAGGCCGAAAGGCTCTGCAATAGGGTTGCCATTATTGATTACGGTAAGATAGTCGCATTAGGCTCCCCAAAATATTTGAGATCAAAGCTTGGGGGAGACATAATAAAGCTCGTCGGTAGGGACATAGAAACCACTAGGCTCAAAAGGTTAAAATTCGTCAAAAAAGTCGAAAAAATGAATAACTCTGTCAAACTTACAGTTGAGAACGCTGGAAAAAACCTGCAAAAAATTTTAAAAGAACTAGGTAATGTCGACTCCGTCGAGATAAGGCCCGTTACCTTGAATGACGTGTTTCTGCACTTTACCGGTAGGGAGATTAGGGAGGAGGGGGGCACGGAGCTGGAAAGGATGAGAAATATTCAGAGGGCTTGGAGTTCATGAATTACAGAAAAATCGCGAAAGGGTTGTATGCCCTTTGGTACCGCGAGTTCAAAGTTTTCACCCGGGAGAGAAGCAGACTGGTTTCCGCGGTCGCAACCCCCATATTTTTTTTGTTGATCTTCGGAGGGGGCTTGGGTTCTTTAGTGAGTTTGCCAGGAGTGGACTATCAGGTGTACATTTTTCCGGGATTTATCGCCATGATGGTACTTTTCTCATCGATATTTTTTGGAGCCTATGTCGTGTGGGATAGGAGATTGGATTTCCTAAAGGGAGTCCTGGTATCACCGATGTCAAGGACCACGATATTTATGGGAAAGGCATTGGGCGGGATAACCGACTCGCTGATAGAGGTCTCGATCCTCATGGTGGCAGGAGTCCTTCTGGGCGTTCCGCTCAACGCCCTCAGCGTTGGTCTGTCACTTCTGATCGTTTTGTTATTGGTAATGGGGACGGTCAGCCTGGGGCT
>CAYUMT010000023.1:14334-18660 GCA_964446015.1 Hadarchaeota archaeon (SeqCode) | reverse complement strand
TGGTGCGGTGGGCGGGATTTGAACCCGCGCTGCGAGCTTGGCAAGCTCGTGTCCTACCAAGCTAGACTACCACCGCTCACTGGAAAGTTATCAACACCACAATTAAACGTTACCCAAGATTGTGCCCAGCATCTGTCCTCCCAGGATAGCCCCCACGGTGAACACCCCCAAAGCGATGGGCATGGCGCTTGCCATCGCCGCGTGCTTGGCCAGATGGTCTTTGCCGATCTCAATCTCGACGGAATAGTTCGTTAGAATCGCGGCTAGTATCACTATGTATATCCCAAGCACGAGTAGAAAGGCCGGGTGAGATACCTCAACTGACCCGAGAAAACCCGTCGAGGCTACCTTAGACGACAGCACACCCTGCATGCGCGCCGAGATGGAGGTAACAAGTGGGGCGAAGAAAAGTGCAACTGAGCGCATGGAAATTACTACCTCACTCATTGACTTCCGAATTTCGGCATCCACGTCCCTGAGTTCGCGAAGGTGCTCGGCAACGTTCAGGATGGCCTCGCCAGCCGCTCGCGTGCTCTTTTCGATCAAGCTCGTGAGCATTTTGAGAGTACCTCGAATCATGCTGGAGTGAACGTCCCTCAGCGCTCCCCTTGTTTCGTCGAATAAAGCCGCTTGAAGTCCCATTCCTCCTAATCTTATGTTCATCGATGCGCTCTGCAGGACTTTACCTATTCTACCGCCCTTCGTGGTCTTCGCGACATGTTCGAAGGCTTCCTCGGCAGGACGCCCCTCACTTACACGGTTACCTAGCTGTACCAGAGCGTCGCAGAACTCCCCCTCCATCTCGATAATCTCGCTGCGCCGTTTGAAGGCTTGAGCTGTGGTGAGGTAAAGGTAGGATGATATACCCAGCACAACTCCCCATAGGGCCAACAGGGCGCTGATGTCATCAGGAGCTTTGAGGATAAATCCGATCATGGGTATGGGGGCGGCCATGGCCAATGATGTCAATAAAGTCCTGTAACTGCATGGTGCGGCGGGGATCCTTGGAGGTGATAGTGCAGCAGGCCGTCTGGACAGAACTTCATTGCTCATCGCGTAGATAAGGAGCGGCAGTAAAATGCAATATATAAAAATTAAGTGTCCCAGTCCAATGCTTATGTCAATAACAGAAAGCACGGGCAGAATTGCAACTAAGACTAGTGGGAGCAGGACGCCAAGGCTGTAGATCATCAGCGTGGGAAGGTAGATGCTCGAGGCAAAGCTTCGCATCCGGTTTCGTGCCCCTTGCAATGATAGGTGAAGTGCCCTGTCGAGTGTTCGGTCACGATTTTCAATGGCCCCCTCGTCGACGGAGCTTCTGACCAGATATATTGATCGATCGAGTTCGGGGCAAGCCTTTCCCCATCTTTTGGCAAATTTCGAGAGGCCCTCGTCTGCATTGGAGTGTATTCGGATAAGACCCTCCGATGTCTTACGACGTAGATCTTTTCCCAGGTCACCCTCCAGCTGCTCCGAAGCGAAGCTCACGGCTCTCTCCAGGTTCGGAGCGATCTTCATGGCCATCGTTAGGTAGCCGACCAACGCCGGGGATTCTCCAATGGCTCTAGAATCGTCCCTTCGCGAGCGCAGTCCCTTCAACGACAGAACCCTTGAAATGTTCAAGTTTCTGACCGCACGACTGAAAGTAGCCAATCTTGCCACCCCCTGAAAATTTTGGAATAGCTTGTGCGCCCCCTTCTGAGCTGTTCCTCCATGAGCCCATGCCACTTCAGGTTTGAGCGCACCACGAAATTTGCCTCAAGGAGTTCGGGCCGCTGCAGTTCGGAGGCGGTCTCAACAAGGGCTCCATACATCCTCGCTCTGAGCTCGATGTTTCGATTTACCTCAGACAGCTCGACTCCCCATTTCCTAGCTATATTCATTATGAGTTCGGATTTTGACGAGCGAAGTTTCCGAGTGGGCTTGAGCTCGTCGGCAGAGCGGTCGTAGTACATGAGATTCTCGAACCCGTCTTCTTCCACAGGATCTCTGCGCCAACCCTTTCTTACCTCGGTTATTTGGATTAACCTCCTTGTCCTTGTTATGCTGCCCCTCAAGCGGATGGGTGCGGCCACGACAATAACATCTGTAGCCTTGAAGGAGTTCGGGGGTATCCCTAGGTCATGCACGACCCGCTCGAAGACATCGCGGGCGGTGGCCCCGTGGATTGTCCCCATTACGGAGTTTCCGGCGGCACCGACTCGCATCGCCTCGTAGAGGGTGCGGGCCTCCTCGCCTCGAACTTCACCCACCACCAAAACCGATTCCCCTAGGCGTAGAGCGGCTCGAAGGGCTTCCTCGGCGCTTAGCTCGGCATCCGTTCCTGAGCTCGCCGATTGGACCTGGAGGGACTGGACCTTGAAGCCGATTTCGATTAGCTGTTCCACCAATATTTCTCGCGTATCCTCTATTGTTATTATTCTAAATTTTGGCAGAATCTCCAGCATCAACGCTCCTAGCAACGAAGTCTTTCCAGCACCCCTGCTCCCCGTTACGAGTATTGAGGATTGGGCGTCAACGAGCAGGCTGAGCAGCCCCGCGGCGTAAGGGGTCAGAAACTTCAAGCGTATGAATTGGGGCAGGGTCCACGGCGTCGGCTTGTGTCTGCGAAGGGCGAGGGCAAGACCGGCCGGGCTTAGGGGACGTCCGACTGCGGCTACCCGAACGTCCTTAAGGTTGAGGTCCAGCACAGGGTCGGCCTCGGAGAACGGTCGCCCGCTGATGGCTCTGAATCTTGAGGCAAGCGAATCTGCTTCATCAGGCGTGAGAAGGATGTTTGTGAGACATTCGTCATAATCCCGGTGACGGATATGGACCGTTGTCTTTCCGACGGGGGCGTCAACGTAGATATCCTCTATTCGCGAGTCGGCCAGAAGCGTCTCAATCAACCCAAGTCCTGCTGTGAACCTAGCTAGGTGCTCGGCTAGAGATGCCACCTCCTGCTTCTGGATACCGAGTCTATCCTCGACCACGAGCCTTGCCATTAGGTCCTCACCTAGGCGCCTGATTTGCTCACGCGCACGCAGAGGGTTTGGATCTAGGGCGGGCGCCTGCTCGAGCACGAGTTGTCTTGCCCTCTGCAGGATCTGCACATGGTCGTGTGGGAGGTTGTACTCGCGCGGAAACAAGAAATAGAGGTTCTGTAATAGCTCGGGCATGCGATAAATCTTCACCTCACTTCCATCGACCTCGTAGACATCGGCGATCTCGCAGCCAGGAGGGAGTTCCATCTTAAGACGTGAAGTCAGGAAGCAAGGCCTGACGAGCGGCTGCAGTATACTGGAGTAGCCCCCTCGTCCACCGCGTTTCAATAGGGCCGAGTTCTCGAGCGAATTAGTGATGGGTTCCAAGATGTCGTTGATGAATTTTGAGCGGCAAGCTTTACACCTCTTTGCCCCGCGCTTGATTCTCGATAATGTTTCACGGGAAAAGTCCTGAAGTTTGCCCAGCCCGGACGCAGGGTCGCTTGTCAGCTCATCAAGAGCTCTTTTGAACAGCCGGGCCCTTGAGACCTCGCACCGCCTACAGTCCTCGGGCGTCATTTGAGCGAGCGACCAATAGCGGTTTTCTCTGACGATCTCCGCGATTTCCTTCAGCGCCTGCAGTCCTGCCCCGCTGTATTCGTGTTCGTAGGCATCGGAGAGTACGATTACATCGATGCTAGGATTTTCAATCAGGGCCTCAATCACGCCGCGCATGCAGTCCCGTGATTTTTCTACCGAGGCGCCCCTCTTGCATTCACCGCATGCGAATTTCATCACACACTCGTTACCGAGAGCCATGGTCCTTCTTTCACAGCCCATCCTACAACCTTCGAGTCACTTTAACTCGTTTTCCAGCCTGGACATAGCGAGGTCCAGTTTAGTGAAAAGCTTAACCAGGTTAGAGATATTTCCCTCGATCGTAGAAATTCTCCGCTCCAGTCCGCGGAGCCTCTGGTTTAGGACTCTCGTGTCCTCGCGGAGGCTTGCTATCCAACGCCCGTGCTCCGCTAGAATCGCTGAATTGTCATCACGGTTTTTGAACATCGTCTGGACCTCCATCAGTTGAGGATTTCTCCCGCGTCGTAATCCGGGCCTCACCGTAGGCTCTGAGTTCTCTCCTCATCTCCTGCAGGTCGAGGAGCCAAACCGAGATTAGCTCAAGTTGTTTGGAAAGCTCGTGATTCCTCCTCACCTTTCGCCAGGAATTCGGCTGGGCCATTAGAAGCACCCACGTGCGCTCGCTTATCGCTCCCGCCTCTCGCAACTCGCTGAAAAGCCTCTCGGGGTTTGCCCCGCTGATGTCTTTCAGCTGGGCGCGCAGGCAGACAAATCTCAGGAAATC
>CAYUMT010000023.1:0-14234 GCA_964446015.1 Hadarchaeota archaeon (SeqCode) | reverse complement strand
CTCCCTCAGCCTCCCTTCGACCACGGTCAGCTTTCGCTTCCACCTGCTCTCCGGCCCCGCGCAGCTCCTCCGCTTGATTTCGGCCCGAAGCGTGCGTAGAATCTCGATCTCCGCCAGCAGCAAAAGCTTCTTCAGAGACGGTCTATCTCGCCCCGGGTGTAGGTGACGCGTTAGCATGGCAAGGCCAAAGTGCCAGGCAAAGGCGAGACCTAAGACTGCGAGTAGAGTGACCAAATAGCCCGCCGAGAATTTGAGGGGAGCTTATTTAAAAGGGAAAAATTTTCGGCCTTAAAGTTGGAAGGTTTCAATGAATTTATGATCACTCGTCTATCTGGCATACCTACCCATTAGGGTAGCCTGGGCGAGTATGTGCCCCTGCATTACCCCCTCGAGTTCCGCTTTTGATGCCCCTGGCCCCAAGTCTATAATCTTGTCCAGCGTGTAGAGCTTGAAGATATACCTGTGGGGTGGACCGGGGGGCGGGCAAGGACCCCTATATCCCACTTTCCCGAAGTCATTCACTCCCTGTTTGGCCCCACCCAGTGAACTCACGACTTTGGCCGGCGGCACTTTCTCGGGAATTGAGGCCGTGTCTGGCGGGATGTTCCAGATCACCCAGTGCACAAACACCCCTCCGGGGGCATCGGGGTCGTCCATAATAAGTGCCAAGCTCTTAGCTCCTCTTATTACATCCTTTATCGAGAGCGGCGGGGAAAAATCGTTCCCGTCGCAAGTATACTTCGCCGGTATTTCTTCCCCGTTGACAAAAGCGTTGCTCAATAGCTGCATTTTGACCCACTAGAAATTTGAGTTATGAAAATTAATAGTTGTCGCAGGTGCTACCGTGATAGTTTTTCTCACAATCAATGCCTCTTGTTTCAATATTGTTTGCATATTTGGTTGGCGAAAGCTTGAGGATGCTTACTTTCATTTTCTTACTTTTGTGCGCCGTCTGAGTTAAGGCAAGATTTAAAAGTCATGATAGCGCTTGATTTAGGTTGGACAAAACTTATTTAAATTTAGGCACACCTAAAATTTAACGATGATTACCGAAAGCATTGAAGAATATCTGGAGACGATTTACCGCCTTAGCGAGCATGGAGATGCCGCCACGACCACCAGCGTAGCTAAGGAGCTAAAGATAGCGCCAGCAAGCGTGACCCAGATGCTGAAGAAATTAACTAGGCAGGGATACCTCAATTATACTCCCTATCAGGGAGTCACCTTGACGAGCAAAGGGGAAAAAATCGGGAAAAAAATCCTGAGAAAACATCGGGTAATAGAAAAGTTCTTGGGCGCTCTGGGATTACCAAAATTTAGGGTTCACAGGAACGCCTGTGAATTGGAACACCACGTTCCGGACGAATTGGAACTAGCCATCCATCAAAAGGTGGAGAGCGAAAAACCCTTGCCCGTCAAAGCACCTCGCAACGTTAGGCCTATTACTAGCCTTTTAGACGGACAGAGAGGAGTAATATGTTTTATCGAGGGCGGAAGAGGGGCTTCCCAAAGGCTCGCTGACCTTGGCATGACTCCAGGCACGGAGGTAAAGGTCGTCAAATGTGCACTGTTTCATGGTCCCTTGATGATTTGCGTAAGGGGAACAACGCTGGCGATCGGCCGTGGCTTAGCGGCTAGAATCTTTGTGAAGGGTAGATAAAATGCCAAATGCAGAAAAAAGGTCGATAAGGATAGCCCTAGCTGGAAACGCGAACGTCGGAAAAAGCGTGATCTTCAACTATTTGACCGGATTGCATCAACATATCGGAAATTGGCCTGGGAAGACGGTTGAGAAGGCTGAGGGCACGCTTCGTTTCAAGGGATACACTGTAGATATCCTTGATCTTCCCGGGATCTATTCTTTATCCGCCTTTTCGCTGGAGGAGCGTATTTCCCGAGAGTATATTGCGATCGAAAAGCCAGACCTCGTCATAAATGTCGTTGATGCCTCGGCACTTGAAAGAAACCTCTTTTTTACCATCCAGCTGATCGAGCTAGAAACTCCGATGATCGTGGCACTGAATCAGATGGACGTGGCGGAGAGGAAGGGAATAACCATCGATGAGCTCGGACTACAGAAATTTTTAGGAGTGCCCGTGATCTCGACGATTGCCACCCGGGGCGTCGGTTTGAGTAAGTTGCTTGATAAGGCGGTGGAGGTCGTGAGGGGTGAAACGAAAGCTCAGCCGGTCAAGGTCACGTATGGCAAGGAGATAGAGGAAAAAATTGACGAGATCACAAAGCTGATAGAGGGGATCCCCATAGGATACCCCGCGAGGTGGGTCGCGATAAAGCTCCTGGAGGGCGATGAAGAGGTCAGAAAAATTGTCCACGGGGTCGATCCGAAAATTGTCTCCAATGCTGAGAAGCATTGCAAGGATTTGGAGCGCATTCATGGCGAACCATGTCCAACAATAACTACATCCGAACGTTATGACATTGCCAATAGGATCGCTCGGGGGTGTCAGAGGATTAGACCATCCAAAGGACCGACCCTCACGGAGAGGCTGGATGCTCTAGTAACCCACCCAATCATGGGCTATCCGTTTCTTATCGGCATCATGCTTTCAATCCTCTTTGTGGTCTTTACCGTAGGCGGTTACCTGAGCGGATTCTTTGAGGAAGCTATGGAGCCGATCATTGGAGCTTTTGGAGGTGGGGTAGGGGAATTGATCGGAGAGGGGCTCCTCGGTGGATTGATTGCGGGGATAGCGATAGTCCTCCCCTATATCGTCCCCTTCTATCTGATCCTGACTATACTGGAGGACTCTGGTTACCTGCCTCGCGCAGCATTCATGACCGACAGCCTGATGCATAAGATGGGGATTCACGGTAAAGCTTTTATTCCGTTCATACTTGGCTACGGTTGCAATGTCCCTGCATGTTTGGGGTGCAGGATAATGGAAACTGAGCGCGAGCGAACAATCGCCGCGTTTATCGTAACGTTAGTACCTTGTGCTGCTGTAACGATTGTAGTTCTGGGTTTGGTCGGCGCCTACGTTGGGATTCAATGGGCGCTATCGTTATATGTGTTAAACCTAGCCATGATTTTCATACTGGGGAGGGTTGCTTTTAAGGTTCTCCCGGGAGAGCCCATGAGCCTTATAATGGAGATGCCGTTATACCGTAAGCCGCACGCGCGTTCGGTGCTAAAGGAAACTTGGATGAGGGTAAAGGACTTCATCTACATAGCATTCCCGCTGATAATCGTTGGTAGCGTCGTGCTCACCGGGCTGAAGGTAGGAGGATTATTGGAGCCCATCGGCGACGTTATGAGCCCGGTCACGGTGGGGTGGTTAGAGTTGCCCGCCATCGCCGGTGTCCTGCTTATCTTCGGAGTACTCAGAAAAGAACTCACGCTGGTAATGTTGGCAACTCTTATAGGGACGACGAATTTCGGGGCAGTCCTGACTCCAACCCAAATGATTGTTTTTGCTATAGTGGTGATGTATTACATCCCTTGCATAGCGACCATCGCTGCGTTGGTAAGGGAGCTTGGTTGGAAAAAAGCGGCATATATCACGGTTTTTGAGATACTGTTTGCCCTTCTCTTGGGGGGCATCGCTTTCAGGATATTGAGTTTGCTATAGGAAACGACTAATAATGTGCAATACCACTAATTATGGGTGATAGCTTGTTCCGTTGGCATTGTGGCCGCCGAAGGGGACGGGGAAGGCCCATGAAACCTCGCTTTTTAGGTTTCAGACCAGGGACAATCACATTTATGCCACTTCCTCCAGAAGAGCCGACTGTACCTACGAGGGAGCCGATCCACATGACCTATGATGAGTATGAAGCCTTTCGCCTCATCTACCATAAGGGACTCAACCAAGAAGAAGCCGCCGAACGAATGAAAGTCTCGCGTGGAACGGTATGGCGTTGCCTGGAAAGCGCCCGTAACAAGGTTGCCTGCATGCTCGTTGAACGACGCCCTCTCATGGTCACACCTGCCCCTCCTCAGCCTGTAGAGGAGACTGGCACTTGAGTGAAGTCAATTCGATGCGACTTACGGTTCTGGTTGACGATTCCAAGAATCAAACTAGGTCAGAGCTCATCGCCAAGCACGGGTTGTCCTTTTTCATTGAGTTGAAAGTTGATGGGCGCACAACTAATTTGCTCATGGATACTGGACCATCCGCGGACATCATCATACAGAATGCCCAAAAACTAGGCATCGATTTGAAAAAGGTGGATTTGATTTTGATCAGCCATGGACACTACGACCACACTGGGGGTTTGTTAGGAGTTCTAAAATACATTGGTAGGGCGTTGCCGGTGATACTCCATCCAGAAGCGCTCAAGCCTAAATTCTCGGTGAAAAAGAAAAGGCTCAAGAAAACTGGCATACCCTTTCGGATTTCTGAGCTGCAGGAGTCAAAGGGGGTCTTGAATCTAAGCCGGGGGCCATCATCCATATCCCCTGGAGTTTGGGTCAGCGGAGAAATCAAGAGGGTCAGCCCTTATGATGGTGTCAAGGGCTTCAAAGTCAAGGAAGATGGCAAAATTGTTGAAGATCTCATGCTTGACGATCAGGCGCTTTTCGTGAAGGTCGTGAATAAAGGGCTGGTTATTTTATCTGGTTGCGCGCATGCTGGTTTGATTAACACTATTAAACAAGCGCAAAGGTTGTCAGGTTTGAGAAATATTTGGGGAGTCGTCGGAGGATTCCATCTAGCTGGTGCAAGTGCGAAGAAAATAAACTCGACCATCGAGGAACTCAGGAAAGCCGGCGTTAAGTTGGTAATGCCATGCCACTGCACTGGGAAGAAGGCAGTCGCTAAGTTCGTTGAGGTATTAGGAGAAAATTGTCAAAAACTAGCAACCGGAGACTCGGTCTTATTTTAAAGTTTTAAACCAAAAAGCTTTTATGTGCAATAGCACAATATTTCAAACGAGGTGTAAAGAATGTGGTGGCCAGGATTTGGTCGGGGCAGAGGTCGAGCTTGGTCTGGACCTTGGCCCGGTAGAGGACCATTTAGCTATCTGCCCCCATGGCAGAGACCCGGGAGGATGTTTGGTTTCGGAAGAGGATTAGGCAGGGGCTTCGGATGGCGGTCAAGTCCTTACACCTGTGCCCGTTTCCCGTGGCTTCCTAGAGGATGGTGGGCTTATCCAAGTGTCTACAGTTTCCCCGGCCACGGATATCCCTACACGACCTATCCGCAGTACCCATATCCAGGATTTGGTAAATTAATGAAAGGAGGTTAGAAAAATGTGGTGGCATAGAGGTAGAAGATGTTGGTGGCATATGTATCCGCCTTATTTCCCGTATGTACAGGTACCGCAGCAGCCTACTCAACAACCCACACAACAGCCCCCCGCAGCACCTTACTACCCACCCCCGCCATTCATGCCTTCTCCACCGACGCCAGAGCAGGAGGTAGAAGGCTTGGAGGCGTACAAGGCGGATCTTGAGGAGGAGCTTCAAGGGGTTGAGGCGAGGATAAAAGAGCTGAGGGAATCCCTGACCAAGAAAGAATAAAAAATAAGGTGGTGGTATAATGGGCAAACTTAAGGTGGCTGTTGCCACAAAGGGTTCAAAAGGCCTAAAGGATGAAGTTTCCACTGTCTTTGGTAAGGCTCAAACCTTCACGGTAGTGGAGGTCGAAGACGACAAAATCAAAGGCGCGAAGGTCTTGGATAATCCGGCGGCCTCGTATGAGCACGGAGCCGGGCCAATAGCGACAAAAATGCTTGCCGATACGGGGGTTGGTGTCGTGATTGCAGCCGAGTTTGGCGTGGGCGTATCAACAATACTCAAGGATAAAAACATCCGCGCGGTCAAGGTTAAGGCAGGAACAAATGTATGTCGAGCCGTGGACATCGTTATAAAGTAATAAATGAATCTCATCATAAATATGAGTGAATTTTATGAGAGTAGCAATACCATCAAGTAGTTCAGGGGGACTGGATGCCACGATCTCCCCCCATTTCGGCCGTTGTGACGTGTTCACCATAGTTGAAATTAAAAATGGTAAAGTGGTGGGTGGCAGTACCATCGAAAACCGTGGGACGCATTTCGGTTTTGATAAAACGCCAGCAGAAATTCTAGCTTCTAGCAATGTAGATGCGGTATTAACCCAAGGCATGGGGCCTAAGGCCATGCAGCTCTTGGCAAATAGTGGCATTGCGGTTTACATGACCTCGGCTCAACGAGTCGAGGAGGCTGTGCGTGAGCTAATCGAAGATAAGGCAAAGTTGGCCTCGCTGGAAGACGCCTGCAAAGAAGCTAGGGAATCAGCACAATCTCCACCTTCTACGATGCCCCCCTTTGGTCCCGGGATGGGACGGGGGATGGGCAGAGGAATGGGCAGGGGGATGGGGCCATATCCATATGGGCCTGCATACCCACATACGGTCCCGTCAGCTCCGTATCCTACTCAGATACCGAAGCCCCTACCCCCACCGACGGGTCGCTTCAAGGTAGGAGTCGCAAGTCAGGGTGTAGGGGGGCTTGAGGATATGGTGTCGCCCATGTTCGGCAGATGTCCGAACTTCACTATTGCAGAGATCGATGGTAAGGAGATCAAAAATATCAAAGTCTTGCCCAACCAGTTTATCTCTTCACCCAGTGGAGTTGGGATCGCAGTGGTTCAGATGCTAGCTGGTGAAAGGGTGGGCTATATCTTGGCCGGGAGATTCGGCCCCAACGTATCTACCGTTGCTGGTCAACTCGGAATTCAAATGGTGATGGTATCCCCCGGCGTGAAGATTAAGGATGCTATAAACCAATATATCATAGGCTCCCGCTAGGGTGTAGCGGTTGAAGGAGATCGTTGTAGCGAGTGGCAAAGGTGGGACGGGCAAGACCACCGTCGCTTCATCGCTCGCGGTTTTTCTGGCTAAACGTGGAGTAAAGGTTTTCACGGCGGATGCGGACGTGGATGCCCCCGATCTACTGTTGGCACTTGGCGGCGGGAAGAATATTTTCTCCATGGATGTCAAGGCATCTGAGAAAGCTAGGGTCGACGTGGACAAATGCACTGCATGCGGCAAGTGCGTTGACGTATGCCCATTCGGGGCGATGGCCATGCCTGACGACGGGCGAGCGTTAGTCGTGGAGCTCATGTGTGAGGGGTGTGGTGTGTGCAAGCTCGTGTGTCCCACCAACGCGATTGAAGTGAACAAAGCGTACACGGGCACCCTCAGCATTGAAGAGACTAAATATGGGTTCGGATGTGCAACGGGAAAACTAAAACTCGGTGAACACAACTCCGGACATCTCGTGGCAAGTATAAGGAACATCGCGAGAAGGAAAGCGCAGGACACAGGAAGTGACGTGATTATAGTCGATGCCGCACCTGGCATAGGCTGTCCAGTAATCGCTTCCATCACAGGGGCGGATTATGTCGTGGCAGTGACGGAGCCGACCCCTGTAGCGAAGAGGAATCTTGAGCGATTATCTGAGGTTATAAATCATTTCGGCGTTCCAGCCGGTGTCGTGATAAACAGATGCGGATATTCAAAGAATTTAGAGAACGCCCTCAAAGACTGGGTCGTGCGAGAGCTTGGGTTTCAGTTCCTTGGCGAGATCCCCGTCGACCACGAAGTCGTCAAAGCGCTCGTGCACATGAAGCCGATCATCGACTTTAACCCCGATGCGGAGGCGTCAAAGGCGATAACCTCGATAGCCAAGCAGTTGGAGGAAATTTTGTGAAAGCCCTCAGGAAGAAAAGTGCGGACGTACTCATAGGTGCCGTGACTGGCGGAAAAGGGGGCACAGGTAAGACAACGATTGCCGTAAACTTGGCGGTGGGATTGAGTGCCCAGGGTCTGAAGGTAATGTTGGTCGACGCTGATGTCGATGGACCGAGTTGTGCGGCGCTGTTGGGGATGAATCTCGAGGGCGGTGAGGAGGTAAGGACATTCAAGCCGGTGATCGACGAAAAGAAATGTGTGGGTTGCAGGAAGTGCGTGGAGGTTTGCCACGAACATGCGTTGGTCGGTCTTGAGGGACAAACGCCGAAACTTTTTGAGGAGCTCTGTTCCGGTTGTAAGGCGTGTCAGTTGGCATGCGAATACGGAGCTGTGAAGGAGGGCGGGAAAACAATCGGGACCGTCCACACAGCCGATGTCGACGGACTCAGACTATTGGTGGGCGAGCTAAAACCGACGGAGCCTAGGTCACCTGTGATGGCCCGTGCAACGGTGCTTAGGGCAATGAGCGAGTTACAGCACGACAAGTACGATATGGTGATAATCGATACCGCCCCCGGCGTCCACAATGCAGTAACACAGCCCCTTTGGGTTGCAGACTTTGCGCTCGCCGTGACCGAACCGACACCTTTGGGCGCTCACGATCTTAGATTTATACTAGACCTTACAAGGGAGCTGGAGCTACCATCGGAGATAGTCCTCAACAAATCGGATGTCCCTGGAGGCCTGAGGGACGAGATTCTGGATATTAGCCGTAAGAGGGGGATCGGGATCGCCGTCGAGATCCCCATGGACGATGAACTGCTGCGCTCCTACATTACGGGTAAGCCGCTCCTGAAGAAATACCCAGATAGTCCATCTGCAAAGGCTTTGTTGTCCTTAGTTCAACAAGTTCATAATAAGTTGGGAGTAGGTGAAGCCTGATGGCGCAACCACCTAGGAAGATACTTACCAAGAAGTTCCAATGTTTCGCATGCGGGAACATTATGGAAGTACCGCAGGGAGTTCCAAAGCCGCCATCATGTCTCAAGTGCAGCGCTCCGGCGTCGATGATTCACCGTGTTGACAAAGGACCGCCGGGTGGAAGACGCGGTGCTGGTGGCGGTCGTGAAGCTAGAAGCCGACCTTGGACCTAGCGAGCTTCGAAAAATGGCGAATTTGATGAAAAATGAACCGAAAGTGAGAAAAATATTTCATGCGATGTTGCGCCCCGCATTTGGAATCTGTTTATTTTTATCACAATTTACTAGCGAGCGCAAAACGCTATTTACGGACAACCTATACCTGCTATTTTTTGGGATACTACTTCTTGTGGGTGGTATATTATTTTGGATTAGCTCATCATTGCATTTGAGAAAAGCCGCCAAATCAAAAGAGATCGCCATTAGCGGGCCGTTCAAATACGTCAGGCATCCAATTTATGTCGGCATATACATCCTTTCAATAGGTTTAGGAATCATATTTTTCGCTTGGTTTTGGTTTATTGTCATGTTGATTTTTATTCCATTTTGGTATATGGAATCCAAGGGAGAGGAAAAGGAGATGATAAAACTGTATGGCCAAAAGTATACCAACTACCAAAAAAGGACAGGGATGTTTTTACCTAAGATGGAGAGATGTTGGAAACCAAACAGCTGAAAAATTCATATTCATCAAACTGAGAGGAGCAGTCATGAAGCGTGTGCGAAAGGGTAGTGAAAGATATGGTCAAAGATAAGATGAAACCGACTTCGGGATACGAAAAGTTCATGCAACTGGTCAGGGCCGAAATGCTCAAGGTCTACTCAGAAAAGACAGTCGAGCATGCGATGAACCCGCGAAATATAGGGCCAATGATCGATGCTGACGAGCAAGCTAGGGTGACTGGTCCATGTGGAGACACTATGGAGATATTTATAAAAGTAAAGGGAAAGAGGGTGGTAGATGCAACTTTTTTGACCGACGGCTGTGGCACAACCCTCGCCTGTGGCAGTATTACCACAGAGCTTGTTAAAGGAAAGAGTCTCACTGAGGTTCAAAAGATTGATTCAAAATATATTCTTAAAGCTCTAGGTGGATTACCCGAGTCGGCCGTCCACTGCTCGGTTTTGGCTGCAAACACGTTGAGTGCGGCCTTTGAAAACTATATAAAAAAGCGGAACCGGAGTGTAACTCACTTTCCTTGTCCACTCACCTGCAGATAGTCATTAGATGAGTTTCACATCACTTTTCTAATTTGCTTGATTTGAGGGAGGGCTAGAAAAATATCAAAAACCTGATTCAAAAGAGTGTTTGTGGTATAAAAGCATGGAAAGTTTAGTAAGGGTGGTAGAATTCTGAGCATGATGGGAAAAGAGGCGGTATTGGAGGGATGGAAACGTTAGTAGAGGTTCAACACGTAAAAGGGTTAACTTTTGTTGGAAAGGGAGATTCGAACCACTGGGTGGTCATGGACAGCTCATCTGAGTTCGGGGGTACCGAGGCTGGAACAAGACCTATGGAACTTGTTTTGATCGCCCTTGGCGGATGTACTGGGATGGATGTGGCATGGTTTTTGAAAAAGATGCGCGTTCATTATACGGATTTCAAGATAATCATAAACGCCGAGAGAACGGAAAAAGACCCTAAAAAATTCACGAAGATACACATAAAATATTCAATCCATGGGGATGTGTCTGAGGAAAAAATTAAAAAAGCCATAGAACTTTCACAGGCTGTCTATTGCTCGGTTTCGGAAATTCTTAGAAGATCGGCCGATATCACGTATGAATATGAAATACTGAGGGAATAGTTGCTGCAAGGTTCATCCATATCGGTTTTAATTTTGTCGTTTTTCTCGTTGGCCTAAACCTTAGTGCCCTTGACCACGTACAGGGCCGCCAAATACTTATCGTGGGTGCCAAAAATCTCTTGACCTCGTATCCCCAGAAAATACCCGCCAGTTGTAATAAAGAATTTTGAGATGTATCCCTCTATCTCCCTTGGACGGGTGTGTTTTATTCTCCCGAAGTACGAACCCGGTCTCTGAACATGAGATTTGAAGTATCCCGATTCAGGATTTAATATCATGACCACAAATTTGCCTCCTAGCTCCAAGATTCTAACCACCTCATCCACGGCCTTTTTGTAGTCTTCAAGGAACTCTAAAGTTGTCACCGCGAAAGCGCCGTCGAAAGACCCGTCGGGAAAATTGAGATGCTCCGCATCGCCAAGCACAAACTTTTTGCCGCTCCCCTTCCTCGCCTCTTCTAACGCCTTTTTCGAGCTATCAAGACCAATTATGTTTAACTCGGATAGTATCTCCTCAACATAGCCAATTCCGCACCCGATATCGAGGAGCTTTTTTCGTCCCCTTTGCTCGTTCTTCAAGTACTCAGCTTCCTTGATCAGAATTTTCCTGCCGAACTCGCTTTTGTAAAATCGCAAAAATTTTTCCACATCGTTTGCTGATGTCATTTTATAACCAGACCCGCCCCACATCTTACGTATTGCTTTTGAAATGCGCGCGCTATTCCCTCTTTGTGTGCTGTACAATGACAGGGTGAAATTAATTTGAGACCTTTTAGAATTTCAAAATCACTAAAACCCTGAAGGCCTCCGATACCATACACCTTACCAAATTTTGACGCGACGTTAATAATGTTTTGTGCTCCTGAATGAGAGCAACCAGCTATCACAAGTACACCTCTGTTGTCAAGACAAATTAATGATTGTTCTCGGATTTGTGTGCCCAGCGCGCCTGTCGTTAATACTCCCTCTCGTATTCTGGTAGACCCCCGAACCTCGACAAGATTAGCTTTCACGGGTATGCGGTTTTTGCATTTTGCATAAAAACTTGGGAGGGCATATACTGAAAGACGGTTGTTTTCTTCAAGGATTTTGGATAAACCCCCGGTGTGATTCAGATGATCATGAGATAGTGCAACTGATTCTATATTACCCGGATTAGTAACCATTTTTTTCATATTGTGCAGCAAAGCTGTGCCGTCGCTGCCCGTGTCAAATAGAACATCATCATCAATCAAGCAGGAGAATCCCCAACCTCCGGTCAATCCTTCTCTCAAAACTTCGTTGTCATGGGTAACCGATATCCTCATTCCCCATCAACTAATCCTTTAGCTAGCGATGATTATATATTTGTGCAATAGCAAATAAATTACAGCTTGGTTTTGGGGTGACGCAATGGAGGAAAGAAGGAAGGAAATGGAGGAACAGGAGAAGCTCATCCGATTACGGATGGGAAAGATAAGACACAAACTGGCGATACTGAGCGGCAAGGGTGGCGTCGGCAAAAGCACCGTCACGGCTAATCTGGGCATAGCGTTTGCGCGCAGGGGTCAGAAGGTGGGTGTTTTGGATGTCGACATTCACGGACCAAGCATCCCTAAGATACTCGGCATACGTGGGCAGAAGTTGGTAGTTGGCCAGATCGAGGGATTGGGCATCTTTCCCGCCACGGGGCCTCTCGGCGTCAAGGTCATCTCTATGGATTTCCTGCTCCCGGAGGATGAAACTCCAGTCATCTGGCGCGGGCCCATAAAGATGATTGCTATCAGGCAATTCTTGGCTGACGTGAATTGGGGTGACTTGGACCTCCTTCTAATAGATTTGCCGCCAGGCACTGGAGACGAGCCACTGAGCATCATGCAGTCTATAAAGGATATCGACGGCGTTTTGATGATAACCGCCCCATCCCAAGTTTCCCAGATAGTGGTCAAGAGAGCCATCGGATTCACAAGGGAGTTGAACGTTCCTTTGGTGGGAATTTTTGAAAACATGAGCGGGTTCGTTTGTCCAAAATGTGGTGAGGAATTTGACATCTTGGGAAACGGCGGTGGGCAAGAAATATCGGAACAGTCCGGTATACCATTCCTGGGTAAAATTCCAATTGACCAGAGGATATGTGAAGATTCAGACGATGGGGTGCCTTTCGTCATCAAGCATGCCGAAACCCCTGCCGCCAAGGCCTTCATGCAGGTGGTTGAAAAGGTGGAAAAATATTTAGAGGGGCGGGGGGACCGATCTTGATCACCGACGAGTTATTGGATCTGATCGACAAAAGAAAAAGTAAACTAAACGACCTAACTCTCTCGAAGGTATGTATAAGTCTCTGCTATACTGCTGCGATGCTTGATAGCGGTCACGTTGGGCTTTGCCATACTCCTACCGAGGACATCTCACACACCCACTGGGGCAGAAAGCGGGATTTTCACGGCTCTAAGGCCTTGGATATTGCTCAGCTGTCGAATTCGTTTGAGATACTCGACAGGATAGTTGGCATCGCGACCTTAAACGCGATCTCACAGCACATTATGGATTCAGAGGGTTATTCAAGGGAGTTCGGAGTGGATGCCATGGATAAAATAGATGTGAGGGGGGAGGACGAGGTTGCGGTGGTTGGATATATCAGACCATTGGTCGGAAAGTTGAGGGCAAAGGCCCGAAAAGTTCATGTTTTTGAGCACAACCCCCAGTTGAGAGGGGATGCTCTGCTGGACACCTTCGTCGACTCCATATTGCCGAAATCTGATGTCGTCGTTATAAGCGGGTCGAGCTTGGCTAACGGGACGGTTGACAGGTTACTTGAGCTGTCCAAAGGGGCAAGGGTCGTGGTCTTTGCAGGGCCGACCGCCAGTACCATGCCAGAGCCTCTTTTTGAACGAGGTGTAAAAATCATTGCTGGTGTTCGTGCGATGGGCCCCAAAGTGGTAGATGCAGTAGCGGAGGCCAAGCCTTTCGTTGTATTTAAGGGACTTGTAGAAAAGTACGCTATAAAAAAGATTTATGAAGGGGGGCAAATAGAAGTCCCAAAAAGTTAGGGAGATGGTGATACGCAGAAATTAAAAACGCAATCGCTCATCAAAGAGGTTTTTGAGAAGGAAGTAAAATCCGCTATGGGATGTACCGAGGTAGCAACCATCGGCTTGGTATGCTCACTAGCCCTAAATGCCGCTCTAGGCAACTTTAGCGAGGGTTTCAAACCAAAGAGAAAGATCGAAGCAAAAGGGGCTAGGGGCATAAATGGCATTCTCTTGACCTTGGATCCTTATCTCTTCAAAAATGCAGCCGATGTCGGGATCCCTCGGTCTAACGGGGGACGCGGGATAAAATTGGCGGCGACTTTGGGCCTATTTGGAAATCCGGGCAAAAGACTGCAAATATTCAATTCAGTGAGCGAAAATCGCTTGAGGTTGGCAAGGGAGCTTGAAAAAACCGTTAGGATTCAGATAAAGGACAGCAGCGAGGAGTCGGACATATATGCCGAGGCCAAGGTTGAGGCGGAAAAGGGATGGGGGAGGGCCATCGTTCAACACGAGCACGATAATATAGTTTTGGTAGAATCGGATTTAGGATGTTACTTTAAAGCAGGGACAACGCAAATAGGAGGCATCGAAGACTGCAGGGAAGCGTTCAAAAAACTCACTGTGGACAATCTGATATATTACGTTCGTCATCCCCCGAATGAGATCAAGGCAATTATCAAAAAGGGGATTGAGTTAGTGAAGGATCTTTCTATAGAAGGGTTGAAAAGACCACTGGGAATAGGAGTCGGACATGCCCTGAGAGATGGCGGCAATGATATAAAAACTTTTATAAAG
>CAYUMT010000022.1:0-18996 GCA_964446015.1 Hadarchaeota archaeon (SeqCode) | reverse complement strand
TGGGGTTGCTCTTCATACAGGGGATAACACAATCTTGAAAGCCTCAATTGTTATATATATAACAACTATATCATATAAAACGTCAGCTTTTTATGGCAAGCTAATTAATTTACATCGTTAATCAAATCAAGCCAGAATCACAATCAAGCTCATTCTGGCCCTAAAAGGGCTGTTGCCCGTGGAAGAGAAAAAATTGCAAGATTTAGTGGCCGAAAAGCTCGGCAAAAAGGAGGGTATAAATATGCGTGAGGATATTGGTACGACCAAGTATCTTGTGCATGCCAAAATAGATGCTAATGGCGTGGTAGAGCGCCCTGACGTTGTGGGCGCAATTTTTGGGCAAACGGAGGGCCTATTGGGAAGCGAATTAGACCTCCGTGAATTGCTCAAGTCAGGAAGGATAGGACGCATCAAGGTGAATATAAACTCGGCCCAAGGGAGGTCATCTGGAACTATCACCATACCATCGAGCCTTGACAGAGTTGAAACCTCTATCATCGCGGCCTCTCTAGAGACTATAGATCGAGTAGGGCCATGCGAGGCCACGATAAAAGTGGAGCATATCGAGGATGTTCGGGACCTAAAAAGGAAATTTGTTGTGGGACGAGCCAAGGAGTTGCTTGAGGCCTTTGAAGAGACAGCAACTGAGAGTCAGGAGATAGCCGAAAGGGTAATGGAGTCGGTAAGGGTTGAGGAAATATCCGAATATGGAGGGCTTCCGGCAGGTCCTGGAGTGATGGAGTCTGACGCCATAATCGTCGTGGAGGGACGGGCTGACGTTTTGAACCTACTAAGGGCCGGTATTCGCAATACAATAGGGATCGATGGTACAAGCGTGCCTCAAGCGGTCATAGACCTGGCTAAGAACAAGACCGTGACCGCTTTCGTTGACAGCGACAGGGGTGGAGACTTGATCTTAAAGGAGCTGTTGCAGGTGACGGAGATAGATTTTGTAGCACGTCCACCACCCGGACGTAGTGTGGAGGAGTTATCCAAGAAGGAGATAATAAAGGCGTTGCGGGGCAAGGTCCCCGTTGAAGTGGTATCTGCAGAGTTAAGGGGAAAGCCGGTGGTCGAGTTTGCTCAAGTGCCAGAAGCTGAGGATGAAATCGGAAAGCTAGAGGGAATCATGAACAAGCTAAGGGGCACACTTAAAGCTCAACTGCTCGACGAAAAACTAGGGCTAATTGGAGAGGTACAGGTTAGGGACTTGAAGGAGCAGATATCTAACAGTCAGAACGTAATGGCGATTGTCTTTGACGGAGTGGTCACACAGGAACTCGCAGAACTGGCAGCGGGACGAGGCGTACGAAATATGGTTGGGATGAGGTCGCGCGTAGAATCCATACCGAAAAATTTGCAGGTACATACATTCGACGAACTTCGAAGGATCAGGCGACAAAGGTAGTTACTCCAATGGCAACTCCATCGCCAATGCGGTTTCGCCATCTTCGTAATAGTGGGGCATTTCCTCCCTATCAAAAAAACCAAGTTTTTTATAGAAATGCTGGGCCAATATATTGCTCTTCCTGACCTCCAATCTCACATACTTAGCTCCCTTATGTCGAAGATGTTCTACGATATTTTTCATTAGCGTTTTTCCCACATGCCTTTTTCTATAGGTTGGGTCAACTCCGATTGCAAGCACATGCCCCATGTCGCTCCAGCGCACCATCCCTATCACGTAGCCGACGACGGAACCATCAGCGTCGGCAACCAGAAATCCATCATGGTGCATGAAGTGCAGGCGCTTTAACAGGCCGATTGGGTATGGGTCCGGAAAACACTTGTACTCTATTGCCAGGACCGCCTGAAGGTCATCTTGTTTGGCCTCCCTAATGCGCACCAGACGTTGAGCGACCATGGAGTTCATCACCACGTTTAAGCAAGCCAGTATAAAATCATTTGCAGTATAATCAAGTTTTATGTGGTGAGGAAAATGCGCGTAACTCGTAAGGACCTAAAACACGGGGAAATAAGGCTGGTCGTAGAGACGCTCGATGACTTGTGGCACCTCCAACATATCGTTTTGCCGGGCAACATTGTGACCTCGTTTACTTGGCGAAGGGAACTCGAAGTTGAGGACAAACTTCGTCCGGAGCGACTCGAAAAGCGACGCGTAAAGCTCTCGATCCGAGTGGAGGATATAGAGTTTCACAAGCATGCCAATCGACTGCGCCTGTTGGGAATCATAGTCAAAGGGCCTGACGTGGGAAAGCACCATTCATTTAATTTAGAGTTGGGATCGGAGATCACCATCACGAAGGAGTGGAAGTCGGACAACCTACAGAGGATCAGAGACGCTGTAAAAGCCAGTCGTAGGCCGCGCGTACTGCTGGTAGCGCTGGACGATTCGTCCGCAGAGCTAGCATTGGTTAGACAGTACGGGCTTGACAGTGTTGGCGCAATCTCCCGTCCACAGGCAGGAAAAAGGTATGCAGTTGAAAGTGAATTCGATGAAAAAAAGTTCTTCAATAGGTTAGCCGAAGCAATTAGCGATATTATCTCACGAGAGGATATCAGGGCTGCAATAGTTGCGGGTCCGGGCTTCACCAAGGAGAACTTCGCCGCCTTTTTGCGCGAAAAGTTTCAAGAACTATCAAAGGTCGTAAGGTTAGGTGAAGCCAGCTCGGGGGGCCGTTCAGGGCTTTACGAGATAGTGCGTCGTGGGCTTGTGGAACAGGTTACAAAGGAGGACCGCCTCTCGCTTGAAATGTTGCTGGTCGAAGAGCTGATGCGGGAGATAGCTAAAGACGAGCTGGCAACTTATGGTAAGGGTGAAATTGAGAACGCGGCCTCCATGGGTGCAATAGAAAGATTGCTCGTGGCGGATGAATTGCTAAGGTTAAACCGAACAGATGTCGAAAACGTTCTCGAAACGGCGAGAAAGACACGCGCTGAAGTCTTTATAATCAGCACCGAGCACGACGCCGGTAAGCAGCTGATGGCTCTGGGCGGGATTGCGGCGCTTCTGAGATTTAGGGTTAGATAGTGGGTTTCATCTCTAAAATTAATGAAATTATGGTCAACTGAGCTAAAAGTTCAAATAATTGAATGCACTTTTAAATAATGCAAATGGAGGATTTGACTATGACGGTTCCGCCTGAAATAGCTTGGCTTGTCCCGATTTTGATGCCTTTTATAATAGGCTTGCTGGTAGGCGCTGTGATAAAAAAAGCCTTTAAGCTGATTGTTTTTATCATCGCGCTTGTCATCGTACTGGTCGCTACGGGAACGTTGAGCCTGACCTTCGGTGATCTTTATGATAGGGCGATGGATTTTTTACCTAAGATTTACGATGTGGGGCGCGGATGGCTCAACGTCCTACCTTATTCTTCCTTGACATTCCTGATTGGACTTGCGCTGGGGTTGTGGAAGGGGTAGACGGGAGCAATCAACGCTAAAGTTATTCAACCCCCGCTCAAACTTAGTTCAATGAAAGTGAAGCCTGTCTATAATACCCCGGCGCTCTCTATTGACTTTGCAGGGGAGCGTGCACTCGTCGTAGCCGACCTGCACTTGGGCATAGAGTGCGAGCTGGCTGAAAGGGGCATTTCCCTCCCCAGTCAAATCCCCAAAGTAAAGGAAAAACTATTCGATCTCGTTAAAAACAATAAGGCCAACCGATTGGTTATACTTGGTGATGTCAAACACAATGTCCCGACCACCACTTGGTACGAGTGGCGCGAGCTCCCAAAATTTTTTGATGATTTAATTAGGGTCACAAAGGTGGAAATAGTCCGTGGCAACCACGATGGATATTTGGAGGGGATGGTTCCACGCGAGGTTGTCGTCCACGATCCACACGGCATGGTTATTGGAAAGCTCCACCGCGTAGGCCTGATGCATGGTCATACGTGGCCAGCGCCTGAGTTGTTTGGCACTGAACTAATCGTGATGGGGCATAACCACCCAGCCATCGAGTTTCGCGATGAGCTCGGCGGAAAAAGCATTGAACCGGTTTGGCTCCGCGCAAAGCTCGACGCAAGAAAATTCCCCAAAAAACTAAAGCCGTTTATAAGGGAAAATCCGCCCGAAATCCTAGTTATGCCGGCCTTCAGCGAACTTGTCGGGGGGGTGACAGTAAACCGAGAAATGAATAGGAAACTTATAGGTCCAATGTTCAGAGCTGGCGCTGTGAAGCTCGATGAGGCCGAGGCATATCTGCTCGATGGGACATTATTGGGAAAAATACGTGGGTTGAAGAAGTAAATTTTTGTTTCACTTTAAAATCTACAAAACACCAAAATTTAGCTTACCAATGTCCCTACCCAAAAACTTTTATAAGGTGAAAGTGGTAAGCTTCGGGGGATTCCACGGCAGATGTCCTTATAATAGGGGCTGGGCCCGCGGGGCTCTTTGCTGCCCACGAACTATCTAAGGATCCAAATTTCTCTGTAACGGTAGTTGAGTGGGGACGCGACATACATGAGCGTCTCTGCCCAGCCGCCGAAGACGGCAAGTGCGCGGTCTGCCACCCGTGCAATATAATGTCTGGCCTAGGCGGTGCAGGCGGCATGTCTAGCGGTATCTTGAACCTTAGATACGATATAGGCGGGGATCTAAGCAAGTTCACGAAAAGCGTTGAGAAGGCGGAATCCCTAGTGAAGGAGGTCGACGACATCTTCGTGGAAAATGGTGCACCTAAGGAGGTTTACGGTAAAAACACTGCAGGTGTCGACGAGCTAAGTCGCAGCGCTGCTGCGGCCGGAGTTAGGTTCATACCCATCACGCAAAGGCACATTGGTAGCGAATATCTGCCGGATGTAATAAGCTCCATGCGACGCAAGCTTGAGGACCTTGGCGTTAAATTCATGCTGAACTCAAAGGTAGATCGCATCGGAAAAGGGGAAGTAAAAGTCAATGGAAAAGGCGTGAAGACTGAATATATTTTGGCAGCTCCCGGAAGGGTGGGTGCAGATTGGTTTGCGGAACAGGCAAAAAACATTGGAGTCAAACTCGATCACGGTCCGATAGACATAGGCGTGAGGGTGGAGGTACCAGCAGTAGTCTACGAGCCCGTAGTCAGCGTTAATCGAGACCCAAAGTTCCACATCCGAACCAAGACCTTTGACGATTTCGTACGCACTTTCTGCACCAACGCGGAAGGCTGGGTAATGGAGGAGCGCTACGACGATCACGTGGGGGTGAACGGACAGTCCCTCCGGGATAAAAAATCCAATAATACGAACTTCGCATTCTTGGTACACATAGAGCTCACACAGCCAGTAACCGACACCAACTCGTACGGTCGGTCGATAGCCCGCCTAGCCACCACCATAGGTGGCGGACGACCATTGCTCCAGCGCCTGGGCGACCTGCGGGCGGGGAGACGATCCAATTGGTACAGGATCGAACGGGGACATGTCGTTCCGACCCTGAAGAGTGTTACGCCGGGCGATATCTCCATGGCTCTCCCTGGTAGGATCGTTACGGATATCCTTGAGGGCCTTGATCGACTGGACAGAGTAGTCCCTGGTGTGGCCTCGGATTCCACACTTCTATATGCCCCAGAGGTGAAGCTCTACGCGATGCAGATAAACGTCGACCAAAACATGGAGACGAACGTCCCAAACCTCTTCGTGGCTGGGGATTGCGCCGGACTCTCAAGGGGGATAGTCACCGCAGCCGCAACTGGCATGCTGGCCGCAAGGGGAATAATGAGAAAGGCGGGTAGTCAGCTAAAACGCTAAACCGGCGTCGACTCAATAGTGTGAATCCCCACGTGCAATTTTCCATCCAGTCTGTAAAACTTCGCGATCGCTCTAAACTTAGTCCCCTTCTTTATCAATTGCCTAGGACCATCATAATCACTCGGTATCAGCGAGGCACGCCATTTCCCATCGACCAACAGGATAGCATCGCCCGATAGGACCTTCTCCACCTCAAAAACATGGATATCCTTAGTCAATGGCTCGACCATCAACGCACCAAACGGGAAGATTTTACCGTCAATAAATCTAATTTGGTCCTCGCTGCGAAGCTTTTCGATAGCAGCCTTTACCACGGCCGGGCTAATGCCTCCATCTTCAAACTCGGCGGTCAACTCATCCGATTGTGCTCCTCCTCCGCCTGATTTAAGGGCCAAGCTGAGTATGCGTTTGGCCACATCCCTAACCTCCCTGTTAAAACTCCTCATCCGTTCCTTTTCGAGTTCTCCCTCTTGCTCAATAACTGGTTTCAGCGCTGGAATTCCGGGAAGAGTTTGGGACAATTTTTCCGCCTCCGAAATCACCTCCATCGGCATGGGGTTGCTCGGCGGCGCTGGGGCAGATCGAATGATGGGATTTAGCTCTATGTTCAGGTCATTCACAATCCTCTTCATCCTCTCAGCCATCTTCCTGCTGGCCGCCAAATAGCTCACGTCAAGCGTCCCCTCCGCCGCAAGGATGACAACCCTCCCAAAGCTTCTCCTACCGGTACGACCCTTTCTCTGGATGTAACGAATCTCGCTTGGGACTGGCTCGTAGAATATCACCAAGTCAACGCTAGGTATGTCGAGTCCTTCCTCGCCTATGCTAGTGGCAACCAAAACCCTTATTTTTCCTTCCCTGAATCTTTCCAGCAACCGGGTTTGTTGGTCTTGGGTGAGCCCCAAGTCCCAGTCCTTGTCGGCCTGACCGACGAACCTAGCTGAGGGAATGCCTAGATTTGAAAATCTTGATACCAAATGTGAGGATGTGTCCCGGTATTGAGTGAAGACAATTATTCTTGATGAGGAATTTGAAGACAGTTGCTCAAGCAAAATTCGCTCGAGGACTGCAACCTTGGGGTGATCCTCAAGCGATTCAGAACTTAGCGTATCGTAAACGCCAGCAGGGGTCAACTCCGCAACTACCGACCTGTGGCTAGTCCTATTGCTCAGCCTGATCCGTTCTAGGAAACACTTCAGAGTTTGCGGCCCCTGACTCTCCAACAGCTCAAGGGCGTGGTAAAGTGTCAAAGCCGAGGATTGAAGGACCAGCGCTCCATATAGTCGCCCCCTTTGCTCAACGGAAGGGCTTTCCTCTATCCTGTACCTAATCTCATCGCCAGCCTTCAGCAGGTCTGTCCTGAATATGTACCTAGGGTTCTTCTTGACCACCCCCATCGATGATAATCTCCTAAGTCTATCTTCGAGCATTCGCCTCAGGATTCCACCAACTGTTCCATATGACGGGGGTAAACTTACGAACCTCCAATCGATCGCGACCGGGCTAATGTAGGGTTTGACATCCGGATCTTCCTCGGTCCTCGTTTCCAAGTGTTCGATGTATAATGCCCTACAAATCTCATTTATACGCTCCTTGTCCGCCCCAGGGCTAGCGGTAAGGGCTAGGATTATGGGATGCGGTGCCTCACCGACGTAAGCTTGAGCCACTCGAGTGTAGGCGTAGTTCTTCCTCGCCCTGTGGCATTCATCGAAGACCAGCAGGCTGAAGTCCCTCAGGCTCATACCAAGTTCATTATCGTTGCGTACGACCTGGGGCGTCGCAAAGTAAATGCGGGACGGGCCCTGCCAGGCGTGAAGCCTGTAGTTAGGGTCAAGCTTGCCTGTAAGAACCTGTACATCCTGAGGGCGTAGCTTCAGGAGTCGCATGAAAGTATCTCGATGCTGTAGGACAAGAGGCCGAGTCGGTGCCATTACCAAGACTTTCAGGTCGCGGTAGTTATAGAGGAAATGTGAGGCTACCAAGCCCGCTATAATAGTTTTGCCGAGAGCGGTCGGGAGCACAACGAGCGTGTTTCTTCTTTTAGCTTCCCTAGCTATCTTTGATTGATATGCTCTCTCTTCGAGAACCTCGGTCCTAACTAAGGGATTCATCGCTTGCATCTTAAGCTCAGATCTCTATTATATCCTCTTTACGCTCAGGCTTGGGCTTTTGGGGGGCCTGTGGATTGGTCTCGTCAATGCCCTTCAAAAGACCGTCGAGCTTGTCATCGTTGAGCAATTTCCTGAATTCCCCAAGCTCTTCATAACTTCGTAAGGCTAATCCCCTTCTCCTGGTTGTCCCACCTGACTCATCGACGGGATTTAACTCGACGATTAATCTAGTTGGAGATTTTCGAAACGGTGGGAACTTCACGATGAAAACTCCGGGGATGCTTGTGGGCTTTCTCTCCCATTCTTTACCCCTTTCCAAAAAAATTTTCAGCGCCTCGGTAACCTTTTCACCTTTCAAATTAACCACCCCGTGAGACTTTTAGGCACTATTCATAATAAATTTCCTATTTCTCATATGGATATCCTAGAACTTTGCACCGCTTAACTGCCCCAATCGTGAATTAAAACTTACTCAACGACCTCGAGCTTGGACAAAAGTTTGCGTTGTGCGGGTGAGACATCAATGGGGTGTGGACGTTCAGGGACCTTTACTGTTTTCGCCTCTCCGAAAAGAAGTGTGGAGAAATAGCGAAAACCATGGTCGTTAAGCATGGTAGCCAAGCGCTTCAGCTTCGGATGATGTTTGTGCAGCTTCAAGCAAGCCTCCACATTTGCCCCACTGGATATTCCCAAGAAAAGTCCCTCGTCGCGCGCTAGTCGTTTGGTCATTTCTATGGATTTCTGTGACGAAACTAATATCACGCCATCAAGCAAGGAAAGGTCTAAAATGGATGGGATAAAGCCATCCCCA
Organism: Hadarchaeota archaeon (SeqCode); assembly: GCA_964446015.1. GTDB lineage: Archaea > Hadarchaeota > Hadarchaeia > Hadarchaeales > Hadarchaeaceae > Hadarchaeum. The sequence goes on along the minus strand of CAYUMT010000022.1, from coordinate 10,381 downwards.
ATCCCCTCTATGGGGTGGGTCCCCCACCGTTGTTTGGCGAGCACCGGGCAATCGGCCGGTTCAACCGCGTAGATTTTTATATTTGGGTTTTTCTCCTTCAAGTATTTCCCAACCCCAGTCAGCGTGCCACCCGTTCCAACGGTAGCGGCGAATGCATCGAGCTTACCACCAACCTGCTCCCATATCTCTGGCCCCGTGGTCTCATAATGAGCCTGAACGTTTGCTTGATTGTTGAATTGATTTACTAAAAAATATTTTCTTGGATTTTGCTCAACGAGCTCCATAGTCCTCTTTACGGCTAGGTCTACGTCAGATTCAGCTCCCGGAACAGTCATTATCTCGGCGCCAAACATGCGAATGGTCTTCTTCCTTTCCTCGCTCATCCCCTCCGGCATAACTATTATTACGGGGAACCCCAGCCGCGTGCCCATCATTGCCGTGGAGATCCCCGTGTTACCCGTCGTGCTCTCCAGTATAGTCATGCCCTTCCGAAGTTCACCTGCCTCGATTGCATCCTGGAGTATCTTCAAGAGTATCCTATCCTTCAGGCTACCGGATGGGTTCATGAATTCCGCCTTGCCAAACAGCTCCAAGTTAGTCATACCTGACAGATCGGCCAACCTACTCAGCTTGACTAACGGCGTATTACCTACGAGTTCCGTGATATCTTCAGCCGCTTCAACGAATCTCTTTCCACGTTGGCTCATGATATTCGCCTCCTTTCAATAACTTGAAACTATTATTTAAAGCCAAGCCTAAACGTGTTGGGGATGAAGTGAGAGTTATAGGTGCGATTTTGGTGTGTCTCCTTGCTGCAAGCGTTTTTCAGGCCGGCGTGTTTCTGGCTTTTGATCAAATCCAGCAAACGGGATTTTTCAACTGTATAGATATGACTAATTGGATGGGGATGTCCAGTACTGAAAATTTAGCTAAAATGTCTATAGGTATTGAGAAGGGACTCATCTACCTCTTCATTGCCCTGCTTCTCTTCCTTGTACTCTGGGGGCTGAAACGCATAAAACCGCACAGAGCTAGCAAGTATAAAAAATAGTGGTTAAGCCGCCGAGATTAAAATTTATTTAGTTGTAGAAGCCCAACAAAAACGTCTAAATCTAAACGGCGTGGTGGTGGGTTTCAAAGAATCGAGAGAGCCAAAAGTATGCCGATTATCACCTCAAAGAATAAACATGTGGATTGTGGGCCAATCCACATGTCTATCGTAGTTCCACTCCTAGTTCCCTGAGGGTGTCCAATGCCTTTCCGTATACTTCGAGATATTCCCTTGTTGGAACGACCTTTACCACATCGTAGCATTCTTGGAAACGCTTCCCCTTAGGCGCGGTCTTATAGTTGCCCTCGTATTTCTTGATTAAGTTGTCCAAAATCTCGTTCACCGTCTCTATCTTCATTCCCGCCATCGCCAAGGCGGCTTCTCCCATTATTCTTGCCTCCATCCCTGTAGTAAAGTCCAGTGCCACCCCCTTTGCGGAGGCAGACCCAGATAGGAGTTCCCTGCCACTCGCGGTATCAGTTATCGCTTGGGCAGCGGTTTCAAACAGACACATCTCCGTGCATGGTCCTGCCAAGGGATAGTACTGATTGGCTATCAGCAGGTCGGTATTCTCGTCAATTGCCCTTGCTGCGTGACCTGCACATGCCAAGGTTTCTCTGGAAGTCGTGATCCCCCACCTGATATGAATCGGTCCGTCCAAGTGGTAACTTCCGTTCAAGATGGCGAAGGAGGCTAGATGTGTGGCAACGTTGCAAATTGTCGTCTGTTCTAGCCTTCCAGCGTAGCCGCCGAAGATTGGCATTTGTTCGACCATGATTATATCCCCGTTTAGAACCCATCCCGCTATCATGTGCAAAGCGTTGTTGTCTATCTTTAGTTCGTTTAGCTGGGATATTTCATGACTGTCGCAGGGCCTTAACCCACCAGATAGATCCGCAGCGAGACGCCCCGCAGATGAGAGAGGCGTCTCCGGTCCCTAAATAGCCAAATGCGGTCTTCCCGCCCTCCTACATGCCTCACGTATGTAATACAGCTCAAACATGGTTCCCTTGATTTCCCAGGGCGTCATCGTGGTGGGTTCGTTCCCCTCGATGGTGGCCAGAACACCGCTGACTATGGCATCCACCACCGCTTCTTGAGCATAGCTCTGGAACATTGGAATGAATATGTCTTCAGATACTGGGGCGCCGGTTGGGCCGCCTTGAATTACGGGCTTTAGGGAGGGGTTCCCCTTCCGCTGAACCATATCCACCGCGTCGCGGTGTTCCCCAAGGACCAGCTTTTTCGGAGCTTTCTTAACTCCTTCTAGTACTTCCTCCTCCGTTACCTTAACGATCCTTCCTGTATCCATGTTGTAAATTCCTGTTGTCACGAGCATTTCTAGCCCGGCTTGGAATAGATTGTCAATTAACTCTTTATCTGTGGGTATTATCTCGTCAGTGAATTTGATTCCATATTTTTCCTTTAGTTTCGTTGCGTTTTGAGGAATTACTTTTTTGTCCCACTCGGACTCCGAGATTTTTTGACCTGTCACAGATCTATTGTAAGTTTCGTATACATCTACCGGTCTATCCGCAATCCCGATTTTCTCACCTCCTTTTTTTTATTATCAATTGTCCCCCACATCTACAACAATGCCCTCATGTAACTCAGGCTTGTGGGAAGGATATGGGAGAATCAGCGACGGATTAACTCTGCCGCTATTTTTGCCGCTTCTGCAGCATTTGGACAATACGCGTCTCCACCGATTTTTTCCACCCATTCTTTAGTGCACGGTGCTCCGCCGAACATCACTTTAACCCTGTCCCGGATGCCAGCCTCGTTCAAGCCTTTGACAATCTCTCTCTGGCCCACAAGAGTTGTACTCATCAACGCTGAGCCACCGACTAAATTCGCGCTAGTTTCCTTGGTTTTTTCAACGAAATTCTCTATAGGGACGTCCCTCCCTAAGTCTATGACTTTATACCCTGCACCCTTCAGCATTGCTGCCACGACATTTTTTCCTATCTCGTGGATATCGCCGGCGACCGTGCCAATTACTATAGTTCCTCTACTTTCACCACCAGTTCCTACCATTTTAGGCTCAAATATTTTCAGCGCCGTTTCCATTGCATCTGCTGACAATAAAATTTCCGGCAAGAATATCTTGGCCTCATCGAAAAGGTCGCTAATCGTTTGCATGCCCTTCGCCAGTCCGTTTTCTATTGCTTCCAAGGGTTTCATTCCTGATTCGAGAGCTTCCTGAGCCGCGCTCCTTGCCAAATCGATGTCTTGGGTCTCGACTGCTTTTTTTAATTTTTCAAGAATTTCTTCTTTTTTTCCCATCTTTATTTTTCACCCCTCCACGTCTCCACGAACTCGAAATAACTCATCATACCCATTCCTCTCTAATTCATCTACTTTAATAAAAATTAGTGGGAGAAAGTGAAAAGCCGCTTTCCCCCACCTTCTATTCTTTTTTCCGCGGCATTTTATCAAGGAAATTGTTGACCGAGTTTATCTCTATACCCAGGAAATCGGCGATCCTTATTTTTGCCCCCATACCTTTGCTCGCCTTTGGAACGGAGGTGATGACACCGATATCTAGCTCTTCGCGGAGTTCCCTCATAACATGGACGTCTCCAAGCGCGATAGGTTCGATACCAAGTTTCTTTGCTACGTACTGTTTGGCCTCGTCAATTTTCATGGCCTTGGTCATCTGCATCCTTGCTACCAGATCCCCGGACGTTCGCATGCCGCCCAGCCCGCTGGCCATCGTGTGTGTAGTCGGCATACCCATAGGGTCGCCGACCCCGACCTATACACCATCCACGCGGGCCACTTGCACCATGGCCTTGGACGCGCGGCTAACGGCGTCTTCGGGTGGCGTCTCAAACATAGGAACGCCACCGACACCCATGCCCATGTTCACGTGTACGGGAATCTCTGAAACCTCAGCGCACTCCTTCACAAACGTTACTGCTCTCGCCAAATTCCACCCCAGCGACCTGTTGGCTTTCGTGTTCACAACGGGACCGAAGATGCGAACCCCTGCTTTCTCCGCCACTTTCACCTGCTCGTGAGGATACATGCCTGCCAAGCGCTTTCCGTGGAACTCGAACCCGCCGTGAAATCCAAGGACGGTCTCCCCGCTCATGCCCATTTCCATGCTAACGTTGGTGGATTTGCTCAGGTTCTCAGCAGCCACAAGGGTCGCGTAAAAATCTGCATCCCCAGCGGCAGCCGTGGTATCGAAGTTGAGACCCTCACACCCAATTTCATCGAACTTCTTGCCTACCCAAGTCATATCGGTTGCGGCACGTTCAGCGGCCGCCTCCTGGGCCTCCTTTCCTTCCTTTATCTTACCTTTCATGTATAGTTCAGTGGGGTTTGGGAACGGCCCATCGGTCGCATAGTACAGCCCCAGGTTCGGCATCGCTCCATAGAAAAGTGGTATCACGGTGAGCAACTCCGCCTGTTCATAGCACTGCAGTTCCATCGATATTATAGGCTTTATCGGCTTGAAGCTATAGTCAGTGTGGGCTAACTCCATTGTGTCAGTACAATAGCTCCTCTCTTGGACGAGAATGCACTGAATGCGATCCAACGGGAGACCAACGCCGCTATTTCCTTGGTCTCCTTGAATCTTTAGCGTACCAACGTCATTTGTCATCACAACTTCTTCCCCAGGATTTACAGTGACAATTTTATTATCATCTATCAATATCTCGAGAATCCGCTCCTGATCTTCTCCAGGAAGTGCTGAAATCTTACCTCTATCTGCTGCATCGTTTGTTCCAGCCTCAATGTCCTTTGCTATCTGGTCCTTTGTCTGCCTCACCCTCGAACCATCCCCCAACCTCGTTAAGTGTTCTCTTGCCAAGATTTTTCACCTCCTTCAAGTTGTCCTGTCCCTCTAAGGTATGTGCCGCATCTCATCCATCCCCTACTGGGTGCCGTCAGCGCGGTGGTCTTCTGGAGGGGTATTACCTTATCTTTCATCCTTCCATAAGTTCCTGGGTCTTCTTTACGGCCTCGCCAGCGTTCTCGGCATAACCATTAGCGCCTATCTTTTTGGCCCAAGCCTCGGTTATTGGCGCACCTCCTACAATGGTTTTGACCTTGGCACGAATTCCAGCGTCCTTTAGCATCCGCTCGAGTTGCCTTTGGGCTGGCATGGTGGTAGTCATCAAGGCTGAGGAACCCACTATATCAGCATTGACCTCTTTGGCTTTCTCGACAAATTTTTCCAATGGAACATCTCTACCCAGATCATGAACTTCAAAGTTTGACACTTGGAGCATAAGGGACACTATGCTCTTCCCAATCTCATGGACATCTCCCTCAACGGTACCTATGACCACAGTGCCGAGCTTCTCCCTCTTTTTAGCGTTCTCGATACTGGGCTTTAGAATTGCCACTGCTTCCTTCATGGCGTCCGAAGCCATTAGAACGTCAGGCAGAAAGAGCTCGCCTCTCTCGAACTTATCGCCCACCTCTCGCATGGCTACGGTAAATCCTTTCTCCACGACTTCCAAGGGATCCAATTTTGCTTCAAGGGCTTCTCTCGCTATTTTTACAGCCTCATCCGCATTGCATGACAGAATGGCATCTTTGGCGTTCTTCAGAATTTCCTCTTTTGATGCCAATGACTCACCTCCTAAAGGGCTTACCATTTGAGTTTGACCGCTTTTCAGATAAATATCTATGGCATAAATTAACGAGGAACTGCCGAATGAGGTGAAGGTACTTGTTTTAACAGAGCTGGGACGACAAAGTTATTAATCTGATTCAATTACTTGACTTTCAGGGGGGTTGGCCGGGGTGGCCATGAGGGAACTAGCCCCTTACAGCAGGGTTCGACTCCCTGACCCCTCGCACAAAGGGTGTAACTTTGAAGCGTAGACCTGGGCTTTTAGACCTTATCGATTGCTACGGAGTCTATTCCTCTAGGAAGAGGGTCCTCCATAAGGTAAAAAGCGTTAAACAAGTGGGAAGTTATCTCTACTTGACCATGGACTGCGACATTATCATAAGGATTAAAAATTCAAGGCGTGGCAGGGCAATCCGATGGCTATTTAAAATGATTTACTCCAAAACTTGTAGGCGATGCCATATATCCGAAGGGCTTATCAGTAAAGTTTCCTCCATCATAAAAACCGAACATTTACGGGATAGAAAGGCCCTACTAATAAAGGGTGCAAGAAAATGGGCGGCTTAAAATTTACGTTAGGGCAGAGGCATAGATTGCTGGAGATCGGTGCAGATCCAAAGGCCGTTAACAAGGACTTTAAAACAGCTGCCGAGAGAAATCGTGAGTTTGATAGGATTGTAAAAAATTTGGCCAGACAAAACGTTGCAGGATTGCGGGACTACCTCAAGAGTAGGAAAAAACCCCTTACCGGAATAGTCGAGGACAAGCTCAGAGGTGCGGCGTTGGCCCTAGGTTTCTCTGAGGTTACAACCCCTACGATAATTCCACGTGTTTCCGTTGAGAGAATGGGGATAAGCGAAAAAAGTGGCCTATGGCGGCAGATAATATGGGTAGATGGTAAACGTTGCCTTAGGCCCATGCTGGCTCCCAATCTCTATGCGGTCATGGACAGGCTCTCGGTCTTTCGAAAGCCAGTTAAGATCTTTGAGGTCGGCCCCTGCTTCCGTAAAGATACAAAAGGCCCACTGCATTTGGAAGAATTCACGATGTTTAACCTTGTGGAATTGGCACCTGAATGTGACCCTGAACTGAGGCTCAAGGAAATAATCAACTCCATAATAAGAGCTGTGGGGTTGAAAAAATTTGATATGAACGTTAAGGGCTCGGAAGTTTACGGCGATACATTGGACGTTAAGATTGAAGATGTAGAAATTGCCTCAGCAGCTATAGGTCCTAAACCCATTGATGAAAACTGGGGGATAAATGATTCATGGGTTGGCATAGGCTTCGGCGTAGAAAGGCTTGCCATGTTGGTAGGTGGATATCGTTCGGTTGCCCGTGTCTCAAGAAGCTTAATCTACTTGGACGGGAGTAGGATGGATGTCAAGTAGTCTTATTGAAAAGTTAATGAGCCAGCGCGAAGTTTCATTCAGCCTAGTAAATGAAAGTGCCCGTAGCATTTTGGACAAAGCCTTAGATGGCGAAGCCCCGACACATGAGGAACTATCTTATCTGGCTAAACTCCAGGGGGCAGAGGAAAATTTTGCCCTCTTTCATACCGCCAGAAAAATTTGTGAGCGTCATTTCGGCAGGAAAATTTTTCTTTACGGATTTGTTTATTTTTCCACCCATTGCCGAAACCATTGCAGTTTCTGTTTTTACCGTGCGTCCAATGATAAGCCACCAAGATACAGGAAGAGCTTGGACGAAATAGTTGAAATAGTAGCCCAACTGGTAAAATCAAAAGTTCACTTGGTGGACCTAACTATGGGCGATGACCCTTTGATCCACGGAGAGAAAGGCTCAAAACCCCTTTTGGACATTTGCGAGACAATCAAAGAGGATTTCAACGTTCCCTTAATGGTTTCCCCGGGCGTCCTCCCACGCGAAGTCCTATCAAAGTTAAGCCGTCTTGGTGCAGATTGGTATGCACTCTACCAGGAAACCCACAACCGGGCCCTTTTCTCGAAGCTTAGGGTGGGGCAGGACTATGATGAACGCATGATGACAAAAGTTAACGCTGTTTTAGAAGGACTCCTTATCGAAGAAGGTATACTCCTAGGCATAGGTGAAAATATGCAGGATTTGGTAGACTCTGTTTTCGAGATGAAACGGATAGGAGCACATCAGGTCAGGGCTATGGGGTTTGTTCCTCAGCACGGAATACACATGAAGAATCCCACACCATCAGTTCTCAATGAGATGAGAGCTATAGCGCTTTTGAGACTTGTCCACCAAGATAGGATTATCCCGGCCTCTTATGACATTGATGGATCTAAGAACTTGGAGCTGAGAATAATGGCTGGGGCCAACACTATTACTTCGCTAATTCCGCCGGGTTTTGGCCTTGCAGGTGTAGCTCAAGCAGACCTAAACATAGATAATGGACTCAGGACGGCAGAGGGCATAAAGCCCCATCTAGAAAGGCTAGGGCTTGAACCAGCCGGCAGGCGTACCTATCAGCGATGGATTGAAACAGAAAGGGCCTCACTCAAGAGGTGAAGTTACGTCCGTAAGGCTATGCGTAGTAGGGGGGAAACTCCAAGGTATCGAGGCCCTCTACCTAGCTAAGAAAGCCGGTTTTGAAACATTGCTCATCGATAGGAGAGTGAACCCTCCAGCCTCAGGCCTTGCCGAAGAATTCTACAGGCTTGATGTATCAAGGAAAATAGAAGAAACAAAAAAAATAATCTCGCATGCAGACGCTGTTCTCCCGGCTTTGGAAGATATCAAAGGATTAGATGTTCTTAAGCGAATCTGCAGTAGCCTTGGGGTCCCTTATCTTCAGGATAATTCTGCGTTCGGGGTGACAGCAGATAAGCTGGCATCTATCAGATTTTTTGAGAAATTAAACATCCCATATCCCAAGCTTTACCCCAAAGCGGGTTTCCCTTTAATAGTTAAGCCCGTATCGGGGAGCGGTAGTCAAGCGGTATACCTAGCCAGAAACCAAGATGAACTCAAGGAGGCCGTAATGAAAGTTCGCCGAGTGGATGAGCACTATATGATCCAGGAGCATGCGTCGGGACGCTTCCTTTCCTTGGAGCTCCACGGTTTTAAGGGTGAGGCTTACCCCATGCAGATAACAGCGCTTGAGTTTGACGAGAATTTTGGTTGTAAAAGGGTCTTGGCTCCCTGCTCCATAAATGAAACAGTTAAACATGAAATAATAACAATTGGAAGGAAAATTGTAAAGGGACTAAAACTTACGGGCTTGACCGATCTCCAAGTTGTGACGCAAGGCGAAATTGTAAAGGTATTGGAGATCAACGCGAGACTCCCAAGCCAAACTCCCACGGTGGTCTACCACTCGGTCGGGTTGAACATGGTTGAACTTCTATTCAAGTCCTTCAAGGAGAAAAAACTGCCAAAATTTGAATTTGGGCCCGAAAAGGCCGTAATTTATCAGCACGTAAGGATTTCTAATGGGGTGCTGAAAGTGGTAGCTGAGAACTTCCTGTCAAAAGCTTCTGGCCTGAGGCTAGAGCAAAACTTCTTCGGAGTTAACGAGGCTATAACAAACTTTCCCGAAAGAAGCCGTAAGACTAAAAATTGCGTTGCTACACTTATAGTTAAGGAAGAAAATTTTGGTAAGGCTAAAAAACTTATGAGGGAAGCCGTCCAGTCCATAATTGCAAAGTATGAGCTTTCAGGGGTTGTTGACAAATCTCCACCCGGGATTGTAGTATAATATGATACGGTTAAAACCTAAAGATGTAAAGAACATTCCTAAAACTTTGAAACAGCACGATGCTGAGTTCAAGACCAAGGTTGGGGCCCCTCTAGCTGAGATCTCGAAAAGGGCTGCGGGGTTCAACGGAAACCTTACAGAAGCCTTTCGCAGCTACAGGGCTGCTGCCGTTCCAATAACCACTGGTAGGGGTAGAATAGAAGGTTTCACCGAGGCCGTGGCTGCAATAGCCAACTATATGGGGTTGAAAACGGAGGTAACTAAAAACACTGACTTAAAAGGATTTGCTGATGCAGTTTCAATGGGAGCCAACACGATTTTCGCGGCAGACGATAAGGTCTTCGCAGGCTTCAACTTCAAGCTATTAAGGATTTCCTACAACAGCGAAGCTACAGGAAGAGCCTACGCAGCCGCTCTCGAGTTGAAGGCCGGTAGTGTGGATGGGGAACTAGTGTCTGTTGTAGGGTTGGGAAGAGTAGGTTTGTCTGCTGTTGAATACCTGTACGGTAAAGGAGCTATGATACATGCTTTTGATAAAGATAGACAAAAACTTCGACAACTAGCCCATCGACTTCCTGAAAGGGTTCATGTTTGTGGCTCCTTGAGGGAATGCCTCAGAAAGGCTAAACTTATTTTATTGGCTGCACCAAGCAAAAATTTTATTCCAGCTGGCTTCATAAATAGCGAAATGGTATTTTCAGCGCCTGCAATACCATTAGGGCTTACCCATGTGGCGCTGAAAAAGCTTCCCAGAGAAAACCTGATTCACGATCCCTTGCAGCTAGGAGTCGCGGCCATGTCCGTCGAGTTGGTTAAGTAGTATCTGAATCGGGTGAAGAAGTTAAAAAGTTCCGAAAGACATCCGTAAAATTTTCTCCTTTTGATTCCTTTTTTAGATTGATGGTACTTTCCTATTCTAAGAAAAATTAGTGGTGGGGCCGCCGAGATTTGAACTCGGGTCACCGGCTCTTCCGCGCGCTCGCGACCCGAAGCCGGCAGGTTGTCCGAGGTTAGACCTCCATAGACCAAGCTACCCCACGGCCCC
>CAYUMT010000021.1:0-19340 GCA_964446015.1 Hadarchaeota archaeon (SeqCode) | reverse complement strand
AACTCCATGAAGTTTGGCATAGAATTTGTGCCCTACAAACCCTTGGGCGAAATAGTAGAGCTTGCCAAAAAATCCGAGGAATCCGGTTTTGAGTATTGCTGGATTACTGACCATTACAACAATCGAAATGTCTATTCATTTTTAACCTCGGTCGCTCAAAATACCAAAAATATGATGATCGGGCCGGGGGTGACTAATCCATACCTAGTTCATCCTGCGGTCACCGCCTCCGCGATTGCTTCAATCGACGAGATTTCGAACGGCAGGGCGATTTTAGGAATTTCGGCTGGAGATAAAACAATCTTGAGTTCGCTAGGTGTTGAATTTGAAAAGCCTCTGGGGACGATGTCTGAAAGTATCCAAATTGTAAGGAAACTTTTAGCGGGTGAAAGAATAAATTTCGATGGAAAAATCTTCAAGCTAAAGGGTGTCAAACTCAACTTCAAAGCGAAACATAGGATACCTGTTTACATGGGGGCCCAAGGCCCAGAGATGTTACGTCTCGCTGGCAAGATTTCCGATGGGGTCCTTGTAAACGCATCACACCCTCTGGATCTAAATTATGCGATATCGCGGATAAAAGGGGGCAGTGATGAAGCCGGAAGGGACTTTAAAGAAATTGATATCGCCGCATATACATCTTTTTCAGTTGCGAGCTCAGTCGAGGAGGCGAAAAAGGCGGCAAAACCCGTCGTTATCTTCATAGTTTCTGCGACTCCACCCCCCGTGCTTGAGAGACATAGGATTTCAATTGAAGACGCATCCAAGGTGAGAAAAGCTCTGGAATCGGGTAATTTCGGTGAAGCCATAGAGGGCGTAACCGACGCGATGCTCAACTCCTTTTGCATCCATGGCACCCCCCCCGATTGTGTTAGGAGAATAGAGGAGATATCAAAGAGTGGCGTGACCCAGCTTGTAATTGGCTCCCCCATTGGACCAGACCCATTGACCTCCATTGGGATTATTCGAGACGAGATAATGCCGAGTTTCCGGTGAAGATAGGGACGCGCCCTCATGATCGCGAAAAGAAAGATACTGGGATTAGATTTTAGAAGTTGCAAAAAATCTGAAAAAGAGGATTTCGTAGCCGTTGACAAACCCATCAATATATTGGTCAACGGAAATTATTTCGTAACTGTCATAGCCACCCCGAGAAACATTCGAGAATTAGCTATCGGTCACTTGCTGGGGGAAGGCATCGTCGATGGACTAGAGGATATAAAGCATGTGAGCATAAAGGGAAAAAACGTTGACCTGAGGACAAAGGCTGAAATTCAACTTGAAGCCACGAAATTCCCTCGGGTAATACCCACCGCCTGTAGCACGCCAGAGGACATTATCGGCATTTTGGGTAAATTGGGTACACTAAAACCTACTGTGAAATTTAGTGCAGAAAATATTTTGAATGCATTAAAGTTGCTTCAGTCTGAGTCTAAAATCTTCAAAAAAAGCGGGGGAACCCACGCCGCCGCTTTGTTCTCTTTAGGTGGGGAACTGCAGTTTTGCATGGAGGACGTCGGAAGGCATAATGCTATAGACAAGGTCATCGGGAGGGGCTTGATTGAGGGCGTGGATTTTACAAAGAGCTTTATCGCCTCGACTGGTAGGCTATCTGCGGACATGGTGATTAAGTGTGCAAGAGCTAGGGTACAGCTCGCCGCTTCAAAAGCTGCCCCTCTTGAATCCGGCGTCCTAGCTGCCGAGATGAGCGGTTTGACGCTTGTAGGTTTCGTCAGGGGTAGCCGCCTGAACGTGTACACGTATCCCGAAAGGGTGAAATTTTAGATGGGAAAAGCCCCGCATTGCGGCTTTAACGCGCGTGGGAAGGGAAAGACTTGATTTCTTTGCCTCGTTCAATTATGGTGGTCGGTGTGAACACCAGACCGATAGTCAAATCAGCGAAGGCACTTGGCCTGAAAACCATTGCTGTGGATAGTTTCGGCGATATCGATTTACTGGAGTGTGCGGATGTCGTATTTTCCCTGAGGTCTCCCGATATCAAGGTACAACCTAAGGGCTTGAGAAGATCTAGTCTTTTTCAGTTCTCTCTGCAAGCTCTTGAAGTCCACGATGTCGATGCGGTCCTTTTAGCATCGGGCACAGAAAACGATCCCGCATTTAGAGGGAAACTGAGCAAGAGGGCAAAAGTAATTGGAAATGACTCTACAAACTTTGAGATTTGTAAAAACAAAGAGAAAGTTTTTCACATAGCAGATAAACTGGGCATTCCCCATCCGTTCACGCGAAGGGTTCGAAAGCTGGATGAGGCATTGGTAGCCGCAAGAGATATTGGATACCCTATAGTTTTGAAGCCAGCCTTTGGAGGGGGCGGTATCGGAATAGAGCTTGTAAAGTCCCCAGACGAGTTAGAGCGATCGTTTGGCAACGTACTGAAATATGGCGATGGCAAGAGCCTATATATCCAACAGCGCATTCAAGGCGTTGATGCTAGTGCATCCATCCTTTCAAATGGTGACAGGGCTAAGTGTCTGACGATTAACGAACAAATCATAGGCGACAGACGATTGGGTGTGCCTAGGCCATTTGGTTACTGCGGCAACGTGATACCCTTAAATAAACCCAAGTTTGAAGGCGAAATCGTCGAGCATTCTAGAGCGATTTGTGAAAAAATCGGATTGATTGGTTCGAATGGGGTAGATTTCGTCCTTTCCGATCGACCATACTTGATAGAAATTAATCCTAGATTTCAAAACACGATCGATTGCGTCGAAGGACTTCTTGGGATAAACCTCGTGAAAGAGCACATTTATGCCTGTAATGGCGAGCTGGGTGAATACGGGCGACCGAAGGGTTATTCAGTGAAGTTAATTTTGTACGCCAGAAGGGACACTCAAATTCCTGACTTGAGGAAGATTCCGGGCATAGTTGATATCCCGCTGAAAGGTTCGTTCGTCAGAAAAGGGCACCCGCTCTGCAGTGTCTTAAAGTTTGGCGAAAGCAGAGATAGGACAATCGCGGATGCATACTCCCTAGCGAGTATGATACAGAAACTGGTGAAGGCCTAGACAGCTGAACTCTGGGGGCTATCGCCAGATTCTATCTGCAATTATGAGTCCAAACAGGCAGGCACCTATGCCTATGAAGAGAGGGTCTGCGTAGGCAGGCATGGCGGCATAGGAAGAAATCACCTTCCAAGAGAGGGAGGCAATAGAGCCCGACAGCATACCCGCAAATGCCGTTCGTGATCTCAACTTGAATTTATAGGAGAGAATTATCGGTAGAAGCATCCCGGACATCCACACTGTCAGGAGGAAAACTATCGCGCTCACGATCGTTTGGAGCCAAAATGCGACTATCAAGCTGAAAATGCTGAACACGATTATAGATCCTCTTGCCACCAGCAACGCCCTTTTCTCATTTTCCTTCCCAAGAAATCTATAGATATCATTCGAAAAGCTGCTACCTGCCACATGTAGATAGGAGTCGGCAGTCGACATCGCAGCAGCGAATAAAGCCACTATGAAAATTCCTCTAACCCCCACAGGAAGTAGGTTCATTCCAAGGTTTGGTAGGGCGGCATCTGCCAGACCCTCGCCCCCAACTGGATCTTGAGCCCGGGCTATTAGGCCTGTGGTAATTATCATGAAGTCGAGAATCACCCAGATGAGAATCGCCGTTAACAAAGACCTTTTAGAGACTTTCCAAGAACTTGCGAAAAATCTCTGATAGAGCGGGCTGCTCACGAGTGGATATGCGCCTATGGTAATTGAAAGGACTAAGATATCCCATATGGAGAGCCCGCCCGTTATGGATATAAAATCAGGCGGTACATTTTGCAAGATGCCTTCGAAGCCCCCCACGGTGCCTAGTCCCACGCCAAATACAATCGTCAGGCCCGTGGCCATAAGGAAGAATTGGAGGATGTCAGTTGACACTACCGACCTAAGGCCCCCAACAAGGGTGTAAATGATTATCACGAGAGCTGCGATGATCATGCCGAGCGATGTTGATATACCCAACATCGAACTGGAGAGATAGCCAATCGCTATGATTTCTTCTGGGACTAGGCAGTAAAAAATCAACAGACTTGCGGATAAAACTCTGGCCCTATTGTCGAACATGGAACCGATTGCCTCCGGCATCGTAAATTTTTGGAATTTGGATATCTTTTTGGTAAGGAAGAAGGCCACAAAGAGGTTACCTATGTACCATGGTATGCAGAACCAAATAGCACCAAGGCCAACAGAGTAGGCGAACCCAGCAACGCCAATTACTGCGGTTGCACCATAAAAAGTTGAGGCAATTGTAACTGTCATTTGGGGAAAACCAAGCGATCGATTTGCCACGGTAAACTCCCTAAAACTCGTGGTTTTTCGCGAAAATATGGCGCCAATAATTATCAGCATCGCCAAATATACGACGAAGGCAAGCAGGTCTAGCCCTTCCAAGAAATCGCCTCATCACCTTATTGTGGGAAATGTATTTAATTACACCCTAGTAGTATGAAGGTGGAGGTCGAACAGATTGGACAAAAAATTGAGAGTAGGGTTAGTTAAAATGGGTAACCTAGGTACTTCCTTGATGTTGGACCTGATGCTCGATGAGAGGGCAGAAAGGGAGGACATTGACTTCCGTGTCGTAGCATCTGGACCGAAAATAACTGAGGAGGATTGTAAAGGGGCTTCCGAAAAAATACTCGACTTCAATCCCGACCTGATCATAGCAATAAGCCCAAATCCCGCCCTTCCCGGGCCTTCCAAGGCCAGAGAGATCATCAAAAAATCCGGCAAACCTTGCATAGTTATCGGCGATGCTCCCGGTGTAAAGATAGCGGGAGATCTAGAGGCAGCCGGTTTTGGCTATATGTTCGTCGTAGCGGATTCCATGCTGGGCGCTCGAAGGGAATTTCTAGACCCCGTCGAGATGTCGCTCTTTAACGCCGATGTAATCAAGGTCCTTTCGATAACGGGCGCTCTTCGGGTTGTTTACGAGGAAACCGATAAGGCGATCGATGGCGTAAAATCCGGCAAACCTTATCTGCCGAGGGTAATCGTTGATCGAGATAAATCCGTGGTGGCGGCAAAATTTGAAAATCCTTATGCGCGTGCAAAGGCGATGGCAGCTTTTGAGATAGCGAGGAAAGTTGCAGATGTGAGTGTTGAGGGATGCTTCAAGGTCAAGGAAAGGGAAAAATACGTTCCCATTGTGGCCGCTGCACACGAGATGATTAGTGCCGCCGCGAAGTTGTGCGACGAAGTGCGCGAAATCGAGAAGGGCGAGGATTCATTGTTGAGGAGGCCTCACGGCAATAATGGCGAGCTCCTCTCGAAAAGGAAGCTCATGGAGATCGAAAAGTAAAGTGCTTCACCAGATAATCGATTATTTTTTCAGCGATATTCACCTTGGTCACTGATTGCAGTCCCCTCCAGCCCGGGATGGCATTTACCTCTATAACGTAAAATTCATCCTCATTTTTTATTATATCCACCCCTGCGTACTCGCACTTCAAAAGTTCGGAAGATTTTAGGGCAACTTCCCTTAACTCGTCGCTAAGCTCGTAAGGCTCGACCTTGGCTCCAGCTGAAACATTCGTTTTCCAACTTGCACCTATCCTCCTTGCTGCTAAAACCTTGTCGCCTATCACCAAGGCCCTTATATCCTGGTTATTGTGGTGGATGAATTTCTGAATATAATAAACACATCTTCCGAATTCCAGAGCCGAGAAGGTCCTGTATGCTAAATCCCGATCCGTTATCCGGAGCATCCCGGCGCCGAGTGAGCCGAAGAGTGGCTTGACAATGACATCCCCAAACTCCTCAAACGCCTTCATTGCATCGCTACGTTTCTCCGCGACGACGGTAGGCAAGGTGGGAATGCCAGCATCCTCTAACAGGGAATTGGTGTAGAATTTGTCGGCGCACCTTTCAATGGATATCGGGGGATTCATCACCCTTACGCCCAGATTTTCGATTCTATGTAAAGCATCCATTCTGAAAAATAACTGCTCCGCCGATCCCTTGGGCACCCATCTGACAATCAAGGCGTCGAATTTCTCGAGATCCTGTCCCCTACAGGAAACTCTTGGCTTGCCTGCCAATCTAACTACTAGTTCCGAAAGGGGAAAGGTAACGCAGTCAATTCCCCTTTTCTTTATTTCCTCTTCTAATCGTTGGACGTTCCAATCGTCTTTACCCGAGGTGAAGACCCCGATCTTCTTCAAACAAGTGCACCCAGTGACTTCCCGAGTATCTCTTCGTTTATTCCCCCGGCGTGAAAGGTGCTTCCGGTCTTAACATTGCTTATCGTAATCTCGGCAGGTGAGAACAGCTTGGGGTCTATCTTGAAGAAGTCTTTATCATATTTCTGGAAGAGTTCCAGAAACGGCAGCCCGTAATCCTTGGAGGTGCTGGAAGGAACTTCATTGATCACCTTCTCGATCTCGGAATCTTCTGCATCCACGAAGTATATCGTCCTACCGCCGTAGAGCACACAATCGTTAGTTTTCCCCATCGCCTCGAGATCGTTTTTTGCCACCGGCGCAACGGGGGCGGCCCCGCTACCGCAAATTATTTTGTTCATGTCGAACCCAACCTCATGCAGCTTATGCACCCCTGTCTCCACAATCCTTGCCGATATCTGGATGCTTCCAACCACGCTTGCGGTGGGAGCGACTAGCATGTAGAGATTTTCTGGTTTTACATTGCACTTTTGCGCGATTAAATCGGCTACCTTTTCATCTGGCATTTTCCTGGTCTCAAGCGTTATGACAGCTCTTTCGCACCTATCCTCATATTTCAGTTCTCGGAAAAGTTTTTCCTCCACCCTTGCCAGCGCCCTTGCGGGGCCGGATCCCATCGCGAAGTATCCCTCGGCTTTTATCGCCCACCCGGCGAACTGAGAGGCCATGCAAGATATTGCGGGATGGTCCACATTCACGTTGACGTAGAGCCTTTCCCCCATACTGAAATCAACGACACCAAGACCCCCCAGACAAACCTCGGAGAAGTATTTGCCAGCCTTGAGAGTCCCCCGTGTCTCAATTCCTGTGTCAACCACTGTTGCTCCATTTTTTAGTTTATTGACTTTAACTCCTAGCTCCTCCGCACCTTTAATCATCTCATCTACTATTTTTGAAGCCCTTTCATTCACGCTTATCATGTTATACCTCCTTTCAAGACCAGTATCTCGCCCTTTCCTAAAGCGGCAACATCTCCACAATACCTATCATATAATCCATCTATATGTTCCTTTTCGATTGGTAAACCGTATTTTTTAAGATTGAAAAGAAATGCTCTGATGAAAGTCAGGTTGTAGGTGCAGCTGTATTTGAAGGTCGGTAGCAGCTTCGGTGGATTTAAAGCTACGATGGTTCCCCTATCCATACCTGCGCCAGCTCTTTCCCCGATGTCGCCGAAACAGATGATTGATCCGCCCGTCATGAGGGCGCCGGCTAAGGTTCCCAACTTGCCCCCGACCACGATTGTCCCCCTCCTCATCAATTCCCCGGCCTCGTGGCCGGCATCGCCTTCAATTATAATCGTCCCGCCCTTCATCCCGACTTTAGAGCCCCGGTAGCCTGAACCTACCAGATTTTGGGCATTTCCCTCGACCTTTATCAATCCTCCCGTCATCTCGGCCCCGAGCCAGTCACCGGTGCTCCCGTGGACGATTATCTCTCCTCCTTTCATCTCGCGACCGAGGTGCATCCCTGCATTTCCCTTGATTACAATCTTACCCTTACTCATCCTTGCACCGATATGCTTGACCTCGGTGACATCGCCGACGATAGATATCTCCTCAGTTCCTTCCGATTCTTGTTCGATGGTAAAGACATCCGCCAGATTCTTCCTTTTATTTCCCCACAGCAGTTCTAGGGATTTCAACTCATCGACAGATTTGCCTGAAAATACGTCGGGTGAGATGCAATCGGCCTCAACCGGCCCCTTAAATTTTACCTTTGGTTTGAGGACTATCATGATCCTCCCTCGAAGAGTTTATGAAGATAGATCAGGTGTTTGCCCAGCTTGCCCCCATAGTTTCCGGCGGTTATGAGCTTAATGCCGTCCACGCTACAGGCCCCCTCTATCCCGACCTTCGTGGCCTTTTTCACGCTTTCCTCGTCCAATCCATTTATCACTATCTCCAGGACAGAGTTGACACCATCTGGTATTTTGCTCCCCACCAAAGGTCTGAGGGTTGGACAGTAGGCGACATTCGTCGAAGCCCTCAGGAACTTGTACTTCGACCCAACTTGGCTGCCGCTCCTCACCACACCGCCGGGGAAAGGAGTTATCACCTTTTTGAGGTTCTTTATAGCTTCGATCCCCTTCTCCGCAGCCTCAAGGACGCAGTCGATGTCTTTACCTAAGATCAGGAAGTTCCCCCCGCCAACGCCTTTCCGGAATTTGAACTTTTCCTCTACCAGAAATTCGCTTTCCATGACGGGTATTCTCCAAAATCTCCTGCCGTCGATTCGCTTGGAGATTTGATAGCCGTCCCCGAAAAATCTCAACTTACCGCCGATGTTTATTTCCTTCTCTCCCTCCTCCAGGTTGTTGAAGCAAGCAGATGTAGGACAGGTCATTATACATTGACCAACCCTTCGCATGATCTGATCCTCAAGGGACTTTTCAGACATGGCGAAAACCAAGATGTTTGCACCAGGCCTTCCATCAGGGGTCTCTTCGGCGCTCACGAGATTCTCTATCCCCGCTTCTGCTCCACAGGCTATGACTGAAGTGGCAAATCCCGTGGTGGTGTTCGCGGCGTGTAGAACCCACTTTTGATTTTTCGCCGTAATCAACAGGCGCCCTGCGACCATGCCAAAGGCTTCGGCAAATGTATCCTCTATTTCTACACCGTTTATCTGCATGGTATCGTCTCCCCTCTGGGCAGGTATTCGTCCTGCACGGGATAGTTTTCCAGGGAAACTGTGTAGTACTTCGAGAAGGCCTCCTTAATCTCATCGGTTTCCTCGCCTCCGGCGTCTACCCAATAGGTTCTCCCTTGTAAAGATTCAACAATCTCCCCGTCCTTAACCACGATTTTACCATCCTTGATAACACATTTCGGCCTTGAGAAGGAGCGCTCTATATCATCCTCCTTGAACTCATAAATCGCTACATCGGCATCGGCACCCACACCCAAGTGTCCCTTTTGTTTTAAACCCAGGAGCTTAGCGGCCATAGCCCTAGTTATTACGGCAATTTCAAACAGCGAATACTCTCTATCTATTCCCCCCAGACCTGTTCTGGACGAGGCGATGCGGTGGACGGACTGCATCATCTGGTCCCGCGCCTTCTTTCTCATCAGCCAAGAGATGACTTCCGGGTAGTGATAGAACGGCCCCGCGTTAGGGTGGTCGGTGGTCATAGAGAGCTTCCACGGGTCTTTTATCAATAGAGCCACCTCCAACCCGATTGTCCACTGAACGGCGTTGACGGAACTCTTAGCCTTGTAAACATGTGGGACTATCCCGGCGCCTTCCTCCATTTCCACATCAGAATTGTACCACTTGTTACCGGTCTTCCTGTAAAGGCCATATTGCATTGGTCCGTCGGCTGTCATTGTAGTGGCATCATCGAATACGATCTGCCCTAGGTCGCAAGTCACATTTTCACGCTGGTTGATTCGCTTCGCTAGTTCGGCTGCCCCGGAGGCTAAGTTCGCCCAACTGTCCCCGGCATAGGAGTTGAACTGGATGTGTGTAATGTGTATTCTTTCCTTGACTGCGTCTATCGATTTTGCAGTAGTCTCGAAATTCCCAGGTGACCCGAGGTTATTGCAGTGAACATGTACGGGGTGGGGAAGCTTCAGCTCCTCATTGACCCGCGCTAGACCGCTTAGTATCTCTCGAGGGGTCACCTCGTAATTATCGACCTTATCATCTAAGCTTTTAACGTTCCTACCCCACTTCCAGTTTTCCACTCCACCGGGGTTCACTATCTTTACAGCACAACCCTTTGTCGCCTTTAGTAGCCATGCGACGAAGTTCTTGAGCTTATCGAAGTCCTTCTGCTCAACGTACTTCAAGACGAAATAGTTGTTGCCCATGAGCGTGTAACACCCCTTATCCACGATCGGTATGTCGTTCAGCTCCTCGTGTGTGTGCCTCGCGCCTAAAGGTGGTGAGGCGGCTTCCATCAGGGTCGTGTAACCAAGCTTCGCGTACCTGTATCCGGTTACAAATGTTGTTGGAACAGTATACCCGACCCCACTTCTCGTGACACCCGTTTTCGAGACAGTATCCCTTCTGTGATCCTCAGGTCTGAACAACCTTCCCAGATTAACCTTTGATCCGGCTACATGAGTGTGGATCTCCACGCCCCCAGGCATGACGACCAGCCCTGAGGCATCTATTTCCTTACCTTCAGCTTTCTCGGCTATCTTTTCATCCTTGATGAATAGGTCCATCTTTTCCCCATCTATCTCGTTCAGGGGATCGTAGACAGTGCCGTTCTTGATGATCAAGCCTTCACCCTCTCAACAATTTTTTTCAAAATTTCCCTGTCAGGCAAGAACTCAGAATCGATTACTTTTTTTAACCTCAGGGGCACGCCATCCATTCTGTAGGCGGTTCCATCGCACTCAATCCCAGCCATCGCCGAGGGAATTACAACCTCAGCGACTAATGAGGTGAGGCTGGCCTTTGGATCGATCACAATCGTAGGAATCTTCGCCAGGTGCTTGGAAGCCTGAGCAGGAAAATGTGCAACCGGGTCGGATGCCACTATTAGTGCGGCATCACATTCCTTACGGGCCAAGACATCGACCGCAGAGAACTCTCCTGGGTTGTAAATCGGGTAACCTCTGGAGAAATTGACCGCATAGGGATAGCCCGTGCACCAAGTCATCACGTCGTTGGCGCCGGACACATTGTAATGCCCCCTCATTGGCATTATGGTGAACTTGGTGTGCTCATTCAAATCCCTGACGAGGCGGAGAGCCGCGTCGATGTTCATGTGCCTCCCGTTTGACATTGTAAGACCCAGACCGAAGAATATCGCCCCAAACTTGCAGCCCTTCATTTTCTCCGCAAGTTGCTTGATTGTTTCGGATTTGATCCCGTCAACGTCTCCCACATCATGTCCTTTGACCGCCGCCCTTAACGCCGAAAGCAACTCATAGTCCTTTCCGGGTTTTACTTTTACAAAAGTATCGGCCATTTTTGAGGTCTTCGTTTCCATCACGTCGACATGTATCACCGTTCGACTTTTCCTCCCGCCTTGCGTGTAAAGGCCCTTTGGGGTTATGGAGTACCGAGTCGCGTGTCTTATATGGGCCTCGGACGGGTTACATCCCCAAAAAATAACCAGATCGGCCCTGTTTTTGACCTCGCCCAGCGTGCACTTCACTGCCCCGCAATCTTGGGCGGCTAATATAGTGGGCCCGTGGCAAACCGAAGTCGTGTTGTCAATCGTTGACCCAATTATTTCAGCGAGCTCTATGGCAAGTCTTTGGGCGTCAGTCTCGGTTGAGCTAAGGCCGTATATCAGCGGAAAATCTGACCGCTTCAGGATCTCGGCCGTCCTTTCCACAGTTTTTTCTATGGAGGCTCCTGTCATCTTCCCGTTTTCCCTAACTTGGGGTTTGGCCCGCTCCACCGCGTGGTTTAAAAACTTGCTCCTTGACACGGCGCAAGCATTTTTCGTGGAAATTACCCTACCCCCCTCAACGACGACCTCTATATCGTCACACAAGCACCCGCAAAATGGACACACCACATTTTTAAAAACTACCATTAGGATCCCCTTAATATCTCCAATATCCTTTCGAGCGAAGTCGGTTCATCTTCGGTCTTTGAAACTTCAGCCTCCGCGCCTTTTGCCAGCGGCATGCCAGTTCCCCACGTATCGACTCCTATGATTAA
The DNA here is from genome assembly GCA_964446015.1 of Hadarchaeota archaeon (SeqCode). Lineage (GTDB taxonomy): Archaea > Hadarchaeota > Hadarchaeia > Hadarchaeales > Hadarchaeaceae > Hadarchaeum. Next base: position 7,510 of record CAYUMT010000021.1, on the reverse strand, counting down.
ACTCGTCCAGGGTCCCAAGGGCATGAAAACGTTGCCGCGATCCATTTTTCCTTCTTTACACTTCACGACAACAGACCCGAACTTCGTGGAAATCTTTACCATTGTATTTTCTTGCAGACTTAGGTCATCCATGTCCTTTTTGTTCACAAAAGCCACAGCTACTTTCTCGTAGTATTCCTGGGAGGATTTACCGGATTCCAAACTCACGCCTTGTTCCGTTGTCCTGCCCGTGTTCAAAGTTACCTTCATTGGCTCATCTCATTTTTCCCATTTCTAATTTTAGCAATATACATCTAACTGTAGGTATTAAAACGATTTGCGATGGGTGGAGGCCTTCAGCAGAAGATTTAAGGAAAAAATAGCATACGCAAGTTTGTAGCGACCATTAAAAGGTAAAGTTGATGAGCCTACCATACGGGAAACTAAAGACGACTGTAGTTGGCAGCTTTCCCCTACAGCACTCCTTGGACAATATGCGCAGGGCACTTTCGGACCAGATTGAAGCAGGCATAGACTTTCCATGTTACGGGCAACTTCTTGACATGACAATGATGTTCCTCGAACCGTTGGCACGTGAAAATTGCGGTATTGAAATCATCGATGGGGCGGCGTGGATTACCGATCGTTTAAAAGTGCCAGAGAAACCGATAACCCTAGAACTCCTGAAATTTGCCCAGGACTACCTTTTAGAAAATCCTTCAAATAAGGTCGACGGAATTAAGGTACCCATCACCGGGCCAATAACATTATCATCCGTTACAAAGGTTTCCGAAAAACGTTATGCGGTAGAATATCCAGAACTTATCTCCGACTTTTCTAAGATAGTGGTCGAGCTAGCGAAATGGTACGACGAGGCAGGTGCCGGGTTGATAACGATAGATGAACCCTCTTTGGAGCACGCCAAAAGGCTTGGAACTGACCCCGAAATATTGATTGAGACGATCAACGGCTCCATGAAAGCGATAAAGAGGGCCATACCTTCCATTCACGTATGCGGTAACGTTTCCGCCGTTAAGGACATCCTCATCCAATCCGAGGCCCCGATATTAGATCACGGCTTTAAGGACTTTCCATCCAACTTGGAATGCTATTCCAAGGGCGTTCTAGAGAAAGCTGACAAAATGATAGGATTTGGATGCGTAAGCACAGCGCCAGACCCGCAGCTTATGCTGGACATCAGCGGGAAAAAGGTGCAATGGACGAAAGCAGTTGAATCTGTGGGTGAGATGGAAAAGTTAATACTCGAGGGTGGAAAGAGGTTCGGGCTTGAGAGGTTAATTATAGATCCTGATTGTGGGTTCGGAGGGATTAAAAATTACTTTAAGGATGACACCGGCCAGAGAATCGCGACTGAAGAGCTGAAAAATATGGTAGAGGCCGTAAGAATGGTTAGGAAAAAGTTGGGAGTATCCCCATAATTGGCGATTATTTTCAAATGAAGTGTGATATATTGAGGATTCACATAAAAACCCCCTCGCGGTTGCATTTCGGGATAATCGATCTCAGCAATAGTATAGGCCGTAGCTATGGCTCAGCGGGTTTGGCAATAGATGGTCCCGGATACGAAGTCCTCGCCGAGAGAAGCGAGGCGATGGATATAACTGGGCCCACAAAGGATGCGATGCTGGCGAGAAAGATTGCTGAAAAGGTTATAAAAGTTTACAACATCCCTGGTCAGGTCAAGATAAAGATGCTCAAGAGTATCCCAATGCACGTGGGTTTGGGTTCTACGACTCAAATGACGCTGGCAGTGGCAACGGCTATCACGAAACTCTATGGGTTGAAGGTTTCATCAGTTGAGCTCGCTGAGAAAATGGGTAGGGGAAAAAATTCAGGGATAGGAACCTACGCTTTCACCGAGGGCGGTTTCGTCGTGGACGGGGGTATCAAGGAGGGGAAATTTCCGCCGCTTATTCTCAGACATGATTTTCCCGAAGAATGGCGTTTCGTGATCGTCACGCCTGAGGTTGGGAGGAGGCTGGATGAAAAAACTGAGGTTGAGCTTTTCAAGAAAATAACGGCCTCAAGCGATGCCGCTAGGAAAATTTGCCACTTGCTCGTTATGAAAATGCTGCCCTCTATTGTTGAACGTGATCCGGAGGATTTTGGGAGGGCGTTAACGGATGTTCAGAGGCTCGTTGGGAAAACTTTCTCACACCATCAAGGGGGCTTGTTTGGAAGTCGGATAGCTTTCGATATAGTCAATCGGATGCTGAAGGACGGAGTATATGGGGCCGGACAGAGCTCCTGGGGCCCGACGGTTTATGGGTTGGTCGATGGCGAGGCTCATGCGGAGGAACTAAAGGCAATAACTTTGGAGTTTTTGGAGGGTAAAAATTATAAGGCCAGCGTATCGGTTGTTAAGGCAAATAATAAAGGAGCCAGGGTTAAAGTTGAGGGATAGGATTTAGTTCATCGGGTAAATTTAAAAAAATTTGTTAGAATCGCAGATTTTTGTCAAGGCCTGAATGGGATTTTATCCCTTAGTTTTTCACCAACGATTTTCCCCTTTGGATGATAGATGTGGTCCAAGGCGGTCCCTTTCGCATTTTTGATGCCCATAAATTCGATGAGTTCAGCAAATTTGCCCCCCGCCAGACCGTCAGCGACGATGGCGTATCCTTGAGCTGACTCCTTGACCTTCTTTGCCTCTGGAAGCCAGCCAACCCTCCTAACAGGTGCAAATTTTGAAAGCCTATCGAACAACTCTTTCTCAACTCCCTTTATTCTAGTTAACCTGCCTGAAATCAAAATTTCTTTAGGGTGGGGAACAGCGACCGTCATTGAGGCTACACCCTTTACCGTTTCCTCGATCATTCCATCCCACGCCACCTTACAGCGTTCGTCATCACCTGCGCACTTGATTATTTCCTCCGGCGAAAGCTTGTTGGACACCGAAATTCCGCCCCCGGTAAAAATATCCGCCTTTTCCCAGCCCCCAACTAGCTGCACGAGCTCCGCGTCCATGTTGCCAGCCGTTAGAAATCCGATTCCGCCGGTTGTCCCGCCTAAGCCATCCACGATTTTCCCTCCGTCTATACCCAGAACTGCGTTATAGCCAAAGCCCATCTCGACAAGGATGAAGGAAACTTCAGAGTAGGGAATTTTTAGCCTCTTAGCTTGGTCATAGACTCCGAGGACCCCGATGCACATCTTGTCAACAGTGCCCATGTCGAGCTTGTTTATTTTTCTGTGAGCAGGCACCGTGGGAAGCTCGATCACGCCCGGGATATAACAGACCGGCCAACCCCTGCGCTTCATCTCTATAGCAGTTTCCGTCATAGCTGAATATACCATTATCCCGACATCGCCTTTTTTCAAAGCAGCGTTCAAGTCCTCCTCCTTAAGAAGCAGTATGTATGTGAGATACCATTCCTTGAGGCCCTTAATGTCCAAGTCCCGCAGATAGGTCAGTTCAACGCCATATCCGGAGGGTCCCGCTATCAAATCCAGTGGCATTGCTTTTTCAGTGGCTTCGATCAACATTTCCGGCTTTTTAGCGATCTCGGAGGTTTCTAATATCTCCTCAAAGTACACCTCTCCATTTTCCAGACCACACAAATCGAAGCTTTTTGTACCAGGATCTATTCCTAGAACCCTACTCATCAATTATCCCTCCTTGTAATCAAACTCCGCCCGTTAAAAAAGCTCTTTCTCCTGCATATAGCTCCGACCCGTTTTCAGGGCAATTTCCGCCTTCTGGAGCTCGCGTCCCAGGTATGTGGCATGTTCAATCTCGCCGACTAAACCCCTCTCGATGATATCGTTGCATACTTCCCCAGCAGTTTTTCCCCTTATCGCGATTTTCGGGCCTCTTCTATCGTACAGGATAGCGACTATCTCAGATTTATCGACGAAAATTTTGAAGATACCCTTCGAATCAAGCTTGAACTTCCTCTTCGACGACGCGCGAATCGTCTCCAACGATTTCTCGATATTTTCATCGTACGGATCGAAGACCTTTCTCTTTTCCTTTAGAATCAGAAGGTCCAAGCCTAAATCCTTTGGAAAGGTGGACCTAAACTTTGATATCGTCATCATTTCCCTTGCTCTCCTTACCTCTGCAACGTTTCCGCGTGTTTTATCGCTCGCCTCAACTGTGAGCACTAAACTTGCCCCCAGCTCGCTTGCAGCTCCGACAAGCAAAGCGGTCATGCCCACCGAATCTGCATCGTATAGTTCGATCACGTTCCCTATTCCCATTAGTATAGGTAGTTTTGGGTCGAGTTCCCTCAGCTCGTAGAAGGACATCAGGGATTCAACGAACCCCCTGTTAACGGGCTCCAAGATTGGGTCGGCAATAACCCGTTCATACTTGAGTTTCCTCGATTTTTTCACCATTTTCAACAAATACTCGACCTTTTCTACAGGTTTGCGCGGATAATAGCCGCGCTTGGGATCTAGCGGCACTAAAACAGCAGGCACCTCGAGATTTTGAAATTCATCAATCGTGTTTCCGTTTATGCTTAGAATCAAATCGATTTCGCACTCGATGGCATTTTTTATTTCAGCTTTGTTAAAAGTGTCGATGCTTATTGGAACATCGAAATTATCTCTTAATGTGTGAACGAGCCTTGGAACTTCATTGGCCATTTCTTTTCCCGCGACCATTCCTATATCGATGATTTCAGCTCCGCCTTCGATGTATCGCCTGGCGATTTCCACGATTTTTTCGTCCTTGAGCAAAGGGGCGTCAGCTATCTCTCCTATGATCCTCGGTGGAAAATCTTTACCCGCGGCAACCGCCGCCTTGCCTTTCCCGATTAAAAAATTGTGACGTTTAAAAAGCATTTTTTTCGCGCTTTTTTCAGCCATTTGTAGTTGCTTGTCAGTCAAGGCCTTAATCTCGGACCTTATGAGTTCGCATACTGGGGTTTCCTTTGAAAGTTCTATTTTGTCTAGATTGTCTAGCACAATGGGTATGTCTGCGGCGTACTTCGGCCCTTTGAAAGTGGGTAACTTGAGTTCTCTTTCTACAATTTTCAAGTCAGCCCCAACAAGGCCAGGAACCAGGATCATCGAGAAGTCGTCTAATTTGACCTTTTTTAACTCGTTTATCAGGAGTCTTGAGGTCATGAAGGACGCCACCGAAATCGGCAGTACCCTTACATTGGAAGCCGTGGAGCTCTCAGCGGCATACTTTCGAACGAGCTTTTCCGCGAGTCCCGCCGTCGCTAATAGGATTTTCTTACCCATCTTATCCCTCAGAGAATTTTATTCAGAATTTTTGGAATTTTTTTAGGGTCACTTAACACGACATAGTTTTTGTTTTTCTGAATTTTTCTGACATTTTCGGTGTCAATTTTTCTCGTGACAATTTTTACCTCAAGGCCGAAGGTGACCGCGCCATGTGGACACTTTTTGAGACAAACGCCACATCCTTCGCACTTGGTTAGGTTTATTTTTGGTAAACCGTCCGAGAGCACTATTGCCTCGAAAGGGCAGAGATTTATTATGGAGCACGTTTCGCACTTTATACAAATTTCTCGGTTTATCACGTACGGAAGTAGCGTTGTTTTTTTACCTCCAGTTTGATCGCTCGGAACAATTATTACCGGCACGCCACCCTTCTCGGCCTGTGCAACGGCGTTTGTAACCAAAGTATCAGCGATTCCGTCGACAATTTTTGCAACCGTGTTTGCACTCGCTGGCGAGACGATCAGGGCGTCGTAAGTTCCTCTTAATAAGCGTCCGGCTAGCGGAAATGCGGCGCGCTGTTCGGCCTCAAGGATCAGTTCTCGGTAGTAGTTACCTGGGCAAATTTTGTTCAGCTTTTCCCAAAGCCCATAGACGCGAACAACCCTTTCCCCTGCTGAAGAAATGAAGCACGACACCGAGTGCTTTTTCGCCAGCTTTTCCGTGACATCGAACGTTTCCTGAAGGAAATGACCAGCGCCTGTTATTCCCCATCCTATATTTCCCAATTTATTACCCCATCTCATTTTTGAATAGACCTTTAATTTTTGTCATCAGTTTTAGATCCTTGGAGCGAGGTGCGATTCGCCGGCATTTTTCAACATATTCACTGAGTTCAAGGAATTTCTTTCTCGCCACCTCACCCCTATCTCTCTTCAGCGCTTCATTTATACGAGTGGCCAGTATCGCGGACTCGATAACAAAAAATTCAGACCTCTTAAAAGGATGCGGCGAAGGATTTGTAACTCCGATACTTATCGCCTTTGCGACAATATGCGCTACTTCCGAACTGCCGATTTCGTCCGAGATTTTCTCCCGCTTAACACCTGTAACCTCGATTTCCACATGAGCATCGTGTTTTGCCAGTCTCGGAGCTTTTACGTGTCCTGACTTCTCGAATTTTAGCGAGATTTTACCGAAGAGTGGAAAGTCCCTGAGAGCAATGGATGCAAGTAGATTCACATCCTTCACGATGTTTATAACTGCAGCTTTATTCCGAATTATATTCTTGAAGGTTTTGGTGTCGGTGAAAATTCTCAGCAATACCTTTGAGTTCCCCATAGTCGTTATGCCCGCGACCGATGCGTGAGGCCTTTTATCGGGGGAGAATGTGGTCAGAACGATTTCCGACGGAGATTTCCCAGATAACCCAATTTCTTCTAATGAATACGTGATAAGCACCTTTTCAAAATTTACATATTTTTCACACATGAGTCAAGTATCTTGAGGGGTTAAGGCCTAAGTCCATTTAAGATCGCTAGCATTAGAGAAGAGGCTGTAAGGTCGGCCGTCGTTCCTGGATTAATATCCCTTTCCCTCAGCTCCTTGTCAAATTTTGCGACTAGGGCCCTCCCCCTTCCCGTTAACATCCCTCCTTTCTTGATAATGGCTCGCGCCCTCCGCGAGGTTCTTTCCGAGATTTTTTTGCCGTGTATCCTCTGCACGAAGGTATCTGGGTGCCTTGAGAGTATCTCGAGAAAGGTTTGAACGTTCGTCTTATTGATGTTTTTAGTTCTCCTGTATAATTTTTTAACGAGCGGATAACCGAACTCAAAAGTTATCTGCATGTCAGTGGCCCATTCCCTCGATACGTCGTCCCACCCCGAACTGATTTTCATTATTTCATAAAGTGAGACCTGCTCTTTTTTTATCCTCCTCCTTGATTTCCTGCTCATTAAGTCGAGTTCTCCCACTCTTCCAAGGCCCGCCGGTTCTGCGATCAGTATGGCATCGTAAGCGTTAAGCGCATCATCCGGGGTCGTGGATTTGAGGATATTTGAAAGGTTTGACCTGAGCCTTTTTGTTTCAACTTTACCTTCCTTAGCTAGCGTCATCCCCGCCGCTGCCGCGAGCGGTACTAAAAGCAGCACAGCGCCTAGGTTTGTGTTCCCGTCCTTTTGCCATTTCTTCGTGTTTTCAATAGAACTTTTTATCGCGCCCCCGACTTCAATTTCCCCCGTTTTAATTTCCCCTTTTCCAGCCATGAATCCCTTTTTAGCAACATCGAGCAAAACGGGACCTATCGCGATAGAGCTCGCTATGAACTGCTCGAAAGTCGTTTCCTTATAATCTGCAGTCCTGTGGACGTTTCCAG
>CAYUMT010000020.1:5249-21042 GCA_964446015.1 Hadarchaeota archaeon (SeqCode) | reverse complement strand
AAACTTCTTTTATCCATCAAACCCTTTGCGACATCGACTGCATCCTTCATATCGCTACCATAACCGTCGGCCCCTATCGACTCTGCCCACTCCTTGTTGACGGCCCCGCCTCCGACGAGAACCTTTACATTTTGCCTTTCCCCTCTCCGCTTGAGTTCCTCGATCATATCCCGCTGTTCGGGTATCGTGGTTGTCATCAGGGCCGACATGGCCACTATATTGGCCTTGTTTTCCTTGGCCATGCGAATTAGATCAAATATCGGGACGTCCACGCCCGCGTCGATCACCTTGAAACCCGCGGCCGATAACATTGTTGACACCAGACTCTTCCCTATGTCGTGGATATCCCCCTTTACCGTGCCTATCACTACAGTACCCAGACTGATTTTTTCCGCCTCCTCCTTAGGCATGGATGCCAATAGCACTGCCGAAGCCGCCTGCATTGCCTCCGCGGCCATGACTACATGCGGAAGAAAAATCTCCATTCGGTTGAACTTTTCTCCTACCTCCCGGATTCCCTTTCCCAAGCCTTTTTCTATGGCTTCAACAGGGCGTATTCCAGCCTCTAGCGCCTTTTTTGCAAGCTCAACTGCTTTGTCTTTTTTGTAATCCATAACGGCTTTTGCGAGTGAATTAAATATTTCTTCTTTTTGCATTATACCACCGTTAATAAAATTGTCTCAATATTTTCCAATATAAAATTATCTTTTGGATAGATTGGTAAATTAAAAAATCCCATAATTAAGCCGAACTAGGATTTAATCGGTAAATTTTTCCCCCTGGTTTTGGCCTTAATAACTTTCTTCTAGTATTTTTATCACGTCTTCTTGCGTTGTTTTCCTTGGATTCCATCTAAGAACAACTTTGTTTTTCATAGCTTCTCCTGCTATTGTAAGGAATTTGTCCTTCTCCACACCCACTTCCCTGAGTTTCAACGGGATTTTTATGTTTTCCAATATTTCTTTTACAGAATCTATCGCTCTTTCCCCGGCCTCAGTATTGGACAAACCTTCTGTTTTCAAGTTCAACGATTCTGCAATTTTCTTGAATTTTGGTGGATTAGCTATCAGATTGAATTTCATAGCATGGGGGAGAAACAGACCGCAAAGTAGGCCGTGAGGTAGATCATACAAGCTGCCAACCCCTTCGGCAACGGCGTGGGCCAACCCGACTCCGGCCCCTAAGGCAATTCCCGCAAATGTGTTACCGAGCATCATATTATATCTAGCTTGTAGGTTTTCACCTTTGACGAAAACTTCTCTTAGATTTTCACTTATTAGATTTAGAGCGTCTAATGCGAAAATGTCAGTAATTGGATTGGAAGATGTGGAGTAGTACGCCTCTATGGCGTGGGATAAGGCGTCTGCCCCCGTGTTTGCCGTTACCTTTGGCGGCATTTTTACTGTTAGTTTTGGGTCAATAATTGTCAGAACTGGAAGTAAGTCTTTTTGGTAAATCGCGAATTTTCTTTTTGTTTTTTCATCTGTAATAATTGCTACATTCCTTAGTTCGCTTCCAGTTCCCGCTGTCGTCGGTACCGCTATATACCTTGCTGGAAGATTTACGGCTTGCTTACCGCCCTCTCCGGCGTAGTCAACTAAAGAACCTTTATTCGTTGCTAAGAGTGCAATTCCCTTCGCAGTATCTAAGGAACTGCCTCCACCAAAGCCTATGATTAGGTCGCATTTTTCTCCCCTGTATATATTTGACCCCCTTTTGGCGCTCTCGGCTCTGGGGTTTGGCATCACTTCATCGAATACGATCATATCTATACCTGAGGCTGCAAGCGGATTTTTAATCTCGTCTAGCAACCCGGCACTGATAATGCCTTTGTCGGTAACAATAAGCACTTTCTTTGAGTTAAATTTCTTACATTCATCGCCAATTTGTTTAACAGAATCAATGCCAAATATAAACCTAGGTACCCGGAACTGGAACAATTCTTCACCACAAGGTATAACTCCCTAATTCTTATTTATACTTTCGGTCGTCTTGAGATTAATTCAAGTGGTAATTTAGGTTAAAAATAGTTCCTAGTTATAAGGTTTGGCTTTTAATGCTTCAAGCTTAATTGGCAGATAGGCAATAGATAATAAAATGGTTCAGAAGCATTGAAAATTAGTTCTTAAACCCATACAAATTTTATTCAATTATGACACAAACTATAAAAGTTGAAAATGCAAGCACAGTTGGAGTGTGATTTTGTTGATCGAGAGTAAGTACAGTTCGATTGGCAAGTTGTATCCAAGAAAGGATGGAATACCAAAAGTTACTGGCACTGAAAAATACGCCTCTGATATTTCTTCTCCCAACACTTTATATGCAAAAGTTTTGGTAAGTCCATATCCGCATGCCAAGGTAAAGAGCATCGATACAAGCGAAGCCGAAAAAATGGGAGCCGTTTGTATCACGTTCAAAGACATACCTAAGAAGATTTACTGTGAGCGAATAGAGGAAAATCTAAAGGATAAGATGGTTTTAACCGATAGACCACTACACATTGGTGACAGGATTGCTGCAGTAGCAGCTGAGACTGAGGAAGAGGCGCAAAAGGCGCTAGAACTTATAAAAGTTGAATATGAGGTTCTTGAACCAGTTTTAGATCCTGTCAAGAGTATGGAAGCCGGCAGGCTAGATTTGCATGATTTTGTTATTTTCAAGGATAAAAAAATCAGAATATCGAATAATGTAGCAACGATAATGGAGACAACCAGAGGCGATACTGAAAAAGGCTTCAAAGAAGCCGACGTAATAGTAGAAAATGAATATAGAACTGGCCGCACCTACCATGCCCAGTTAGAGACAAAAACAGCCGTATGTCAACCGGAGCCAGATGGAAGCATAACAATTTGGGTAACGACACAGGCCATACACGACGTGCGAATACTTATTGGCCAGATATTTGGAATCCCATTGAACAAGGTAAACGTCAAAAAGGTATCAATAGGTGGAACTTTCGGATCAAGCCTGCACATGAACCCGATAGTACCAATATGCGTTGCTCTGGCTTTGAAGGCCAAGCGTACAGTGAAACTTGTCTCTAGCAGAGAGGAGGACATGCACGATCATTGCAGGTATTCAACGATAATAAAGTGCAAGTTGGGCGCCAAAAAGGATGGAACTCTAATTGCTGGCAGTATGAAAGTTCTACTGGACATAGGAGCGTACAATACTCAGGCCAATATAATTTTCGGCGCAATGATTGGTTATTTTTTCAACCACTACAGGATACCTAATATGAAATTCGAGAGTAAAGGCATCTATACAAATAAAGTCTCTGGTTGTGCTATGCAAGGTTTCGGTGACCCCCAAGTAACTTTCGTAGTTGAAACTCAAATGGATGAACTCGCAGAGAAGTTGGGAATGGACCCAATAGATCTAAAATTAAAGAATTATGTTGGGCTGGGGGATAAATTTCATATAACCCCGACGGTGCAGACGACAATAAGGAGTTGCGGTTTGGGGGAAATATTGAAGAAAGGGTCGGAACTTATTGGCTGGGGCAGGAGGCTGAAGTCTGGGGAACAGAAAGGCGTTATAAGGCGGGGGATAGGTGTTGCCAAAGGGCTCAACGTGTCGGGAATTGGTGCCCCCATGCCTATTAGATTGGATCATTCAGGCGCAATGATAAAAATCAACGTGGATGGCACTGTCGACTTAGTGACTCCACTTATGGATCACGGCGGCGGGACACTTGATGCGTGTGCGAAAATAGTTGCAGAGGAGTTGGGAGTGCCTCTGTATAATGTGGGCATTTCACCCGTTGACACTCGCACGACGCCATATGGGGTATGTGTACATGCTTCAAGGGGCGTTTACGTTGAGGGACTAACGGTGAAAAAGGTTGCGAGCCAGGTCAAGGAGAAATTGTTGAAATTTGCCTCAAGAATTTTGGAGGTACCTGTGGATGCTTTGAGAGTTAGACCAAATGAAGAAATTGGACAAGGAATAATTTATACAGAAGGCGTACAGGGAAAGGAATTGACCGTTGGGGAGGTAGCGGAAACGGCAAGGCGGAACAACTGGGGAACTATAGCCTCTATCGATAACTATACTCCGCTTGATTGTTCGCCTTCATTCGTGGCCTTATTCTTAGAGGTTGAGGTTAATACTAAAACTGGAAAAATTAAGCCAATCAGAGTTTTGATGGGCTGCGATTCCGGTACACTGATAAACCCCAGATTAGGAGAAGGACAACTGCACGGTGGATTATACAGAGGCTTGGGTTTTGCGTTATCTGAAGATACGATTTATGAAGCTGAGACTGGTAAATTGCTCGGCAACGGTTATCTAACGGATTATAAAATGCTCACAGCTGATGACTTGCCAAGCTTGGGGAATACCGGGATTTTCTTTACTGACACATATGAACCGACCGGACCCTTTGGTGCTAAAGGCGTTGGTGAAGTTGGTATAAATCCCGTAGCTGCATGCTTGGCTAATGCAGTGTATAATGCTATAGGGATAAGGTTCAGAGAAATACCCATAACTCCGGAAAAGGTAATTGCGGCATTAAGGGAAAAGAAGGGGGGGAGGGCCTGAGATGGTCAACACCAGAATATTGGCGCAAGACTTTGAATATCTTGAGCCAAGCACGGTAAAGGAGGTGGCATCGCTACTCGAAAAGCATGGGGATAAGGCTAAGGTACTGGCGGGTGGCACGGATTTAATCGTAAAGATGAAGAAGGGGGAAGTTAACTCCGGATATCTGATTAATATCGGGAAAATCAAGGGACTGGATTTCATAAAGGAAGGTGGCGGACTTTCCATAGGTGCCGCGACAAAGTTGCGGAGCGTAGAGAAATCTGATTTAATCAGGGAAAAATACCTAGTCCTGTTTGAGGCCGTCAAGGCGCTTGGCAAGGTCCAGGCTAGGAACATGGGCACAATCGGAGGGAACATTTGCAACGCCTCGCCGGCGGCCGATTCGGCGCCAGCTTTGCTTGTCCTCGGAGCGCAAGTAAGAGCGATGAGTTCTAATGGAACTAGGACTATTCCTTTGGAAGAATTTTTCAAGGGTCCCGGAAAGACAACTCTGTCGCCAAATGAGTTGCTCACAGAGATTCAGATACCCAGTCCGCCAAAATCGTCGGGAGGCGCATTTCTGAAAATTGCGAGGGTGAGCGCAGACTTGGCTAAGATCAACGCGGCGGCTGCGATAGAACGCAAAGGCGATATCTGCAAGTCATGTAGGATTGCACTCGGGGCGGTTGCGCCCACTCCACTTAGGATAAAGAGGGCGGAGGAGACGCTCAACGGCAAAAAGTTTGATGAAAATATTGTGGAGGAATCGGCTCGGATAGTTTCGGAAGATATAAAACCCATTACAGATGTCCGTTCCACTGCGGAATACAGAAGGGAGGTCTCTAAATGGTTGACGGAGAACGTTTTGAAAACGGCTTGGGAGAGGTCGCGGAGGTAGGAAGATGGAAGAGAAGTTGATAGAGTTCACGATTAACGGAAGGTCAAGGAAACTTCGCGTGAAGCCTAACAATCTACTTCTCAACGTGATAAGGGAAGATCTAAGCTTGACCGGAACAAAGTATGCCTGCGGCACCGGCGAGTGCGGCGCCTGCACAGTTCTCGTGGATGGAGAAGCCGTCCTTTCCTGTTTGACACTCGCGGTCACGATGGATAAGAAGAACATAACTACAATAGAGGGGATAGCTGAGGAGGAACTGCACCCCGTTCAAAAGGCCTTCCTTGAGGAGGGCGCAATACAGTGCGGATTCTGCACCCCGGGGATGGTAGTTACCGCGAAGGCTTTGCTCGACGAGAACCCGCATCCAACCGAAGATGAGATTAGGGAATACATAAAGGGCAACTTATGCCGGTGCACTGGTTACGCAAACATAGTCAAAGCGATAAAGAAGGCCTCGGAAAAGTAATGACAAAATCATCTTACAATTAACTTGGTTCTTTAAACCCACATAGGATCTTTCCAGAGAGTTAGGGTTTGTCCTACGCCTTCCTTCTTTGCCCGTTCGTATATCATCGAGGAAACTGCAATATCCTCATGAGCCATACCTATGGGCGCGAAGAATATTCGCTCTGTGTTTGTTGTTCTTCCAGGTTTTTTTCCAGCCACTATCTCGTCTAGGTTTGCGTATATATCCTCATCCTTTATGAGTCCTTCGTCAAACATTCTCGCTAGGACAGGAGTCTTTCGGTGTTTTACCACTTCCCAATCATCTACAACTATCTTATCTGAATGCAAAACGACATCATACTCTTGCTCGACATAAGAGCCTATATGGATGAAAAGGCTTCCCTCCTTCATCCAAGCGTCCTTCACGATCGGTTCGTCTGCCATAGTCGCAGTCATGACGACATCCGCTCCCTCTACCGCTTCCTTCGGAGTTGCTGCCGCTTTGGTGTCTATCCCTGTTAGTTCTTTTATTTCTTTCATATCCTTAGTCAGCTTTTCTTGCGAGCGCCTGTAACCTCGAATCTCCTTCAACTCAGGCAATACCTCCTTGAATGCCATGGCCTGAGTTCTAGCTTGGACACCGGTGCCGATTAATCCCACAATTTCTGAGCCCTCTTTTGCTAGGTATTTGGCTCCAACCCCACCTATAGCTCCAGTGCGCATCGCGCTAATTATTGTCCCGTCCATAACAGCCTGAGGCATCCCTGTCTGGGTGTCATTTAAAATTATCAAAGCATTAGCTCTGGGGATCCCCCGTTCATATGGGTTTTTGGGAAAACTGGGAATCCATTTTATTCCCCCAACTTGCCAATCTCCGCCTATAAACGCGGCCAGAGCGTTCATACGGCCTCGCTCTCGCTCCCCAGGTGGAAGTTCCATCACAACTTTATGAGGTATTACTACTTGGCCTTCATTCAGCAACTTAAATGCCTTCTCGACGGCCTCGATGGTTAACTTCATATCTAGGCCGCCCGCAGCTCTGACATCCTCTTGACTGAGATATAAAAACTCAACGGGTTTTTGCGTCATAGTTTCAACCCTTCGAAAACATATCACTAGAACTATTTAAGGTTGCTAGGCACCTAACCACTAAAAAATTAATACCAGTTAGTTTTTATTGGATAATGGGCAATAATTGGTGGAAATGTAAAGGCTTGAGGTTAAAAAAATGCGCCCCAAAGAGGCATACGATCGCACATTCGGACTGCTGCAAAAGCATCACGAGTGGTTCAAGTCAGTCATACCACTAATAGCGAGCGAAAACGTGACAAGCCCAGCCGTGAGAGAGGCTATGATTTGTGATTTTCATCATCGCTACGCCGAGGGCTGGCCAGGTGAGCGAGTCTACGCAGGGTGCGTTTACATAGACCAAGTCGAAATACTTGCGATGGATTTGGCACGGGAGCTCTTCAAAGCTGAGCATGCGAACGTTCAACCAGTTTCCGGAGTTACCGCTAATTTGGCAGCCTACACGGCCCTGACCGATCCGGGCGACACAATGATGTGCCTTTCGATAGCTTCCGGCGGGCACATAAGTATGGGGAAGAAGAAGTTCGGCGGGACAGCGGGGTCGGTACATGGATTAGAGGTTGAATATTTGCCGTTCGACGAGAAGCGGATGAATATAGACGTTGAAGCAGCCGCCAAGAGGATAGCGGAGGTAAAGCCGAAACTGGTCACATTCGGCGGCAGCGTCTTCCTGTTTCCTCATCCAGTTAAAGAGCTGAGTGTTGTGGCAAAGGAGAACGGGGCGCGAGTGATGTACGATGCTGCTCACGTATCCGGGCTGATAGCGGGCGGACAGTTCCAAGACCCACTCCAGGAGGGGGCAGAGATTATGACCTGTAGCACGCATAAAACGCTACCTGGTCCTCAGCATGGCATGATTTTATGTACAAAGGAGCTGGCGGATCAGATAAATAAAGCGGTTTTTCCAGGGGTCGTTAGCAATCACCACCTCCATTCTGTTGCCGCTTTGGCCGTTGCGCTTGCTGAGATGATGGAGTTCGGCAAGGAATATACAACACAGATAGTCAAGAACGCGAAGGCGCTAAGTAGGGCACTTTACGACAAGGGTTTAGCAGTTTTATGTCCAGATCAGGACTTTACCTCGTCTCACACTTTGGTGGTGGACGTCATAAAGTACGGTGATGGCGGGACATTGGAGCAAAAGCTGGAGCGCGCAAACATAGTGTTAAACCGAAACTTGCTGCCTTGGGATCCCCGTCAAGGGCGACACTATAAGGACCCGGGCGGGATAAGGCTTGGCACATCCGAAGTGACGCGTCTGGGGATGAAAGAGGGTGAAATGAAGGAAATAGCGGAGTTCATTAAGCGGTTGATAATCGACGGAGAGGACGAAAAGAGCATTGCGGACTCCGTGTCCAAGTTCAGGCGCGACTATCAAAGAGTTCACTACTGTTTCGAGTCGGCGGCTCAGGCCTATGACTACGTAAAATTGCGTTAAACCATATTTCGTTGGCCCTAGAAAATTTTAAAATCGAACCTCAAACTCATCCTAAAGCTTTAGACCTACGTTTCCACTGTTTTCTTGTGTTTCCACTCGAAAAGGGGGATTTAATAGGAGATTGGGTAAAAACAGGTTTTTTGACGTGTGTTTTAAAATAGACTAAAATAACACGGTAAAGTTAAATCTGGATTACTTTCGGCGACCTCTCCCAGAAATACACGAAAAAATACCGTCTAATGTTCTATCGGGAGTGGAAAGTGTTGGATTTAGCTAATGGGGAAGAGAAGTTGTCGGATGTATTAGAACGGGTTTTGTTGTTCATGGTGGAAAAAGTTACACTTAAGCTAGGTAAATCCAGTTCAAAATTTTTACTGACTTTAAAAGCTAAGTTCAAAAATGTTACCACATCGACTAAATTCCAGCTCCACATCCTAAAGGTGTCCTGATTGAGGTGATTCCGTTTGGAGGATAAGGTTAGAAAGAGGCTTGAAGATTTCCTGCACAGCAAGGAATCGCAAAAAGATATGCGCAGGATAACGACCACAGGTAACAAGTCCTTGGTTGTGGAGTTCGACAGGCTTCTTGAATACGACAAAGGGCTTGCTGATGGACTTTTGGACTCACCTGGGCAATTCTTCGATGCCGCCGATGAGATACTTGAGGGGATGACAAATATTCCTGGGTTCCGTCTCAGAGTGAAGGGAGCCGACAAAACTGTGGAGATACGAGATATCCGGGCCGAAAACGTGAGTAAGTTCATTCAAGTTGAGGGCATTTTGACCCGCGCCGGTGAGATAAAGCCAGAGGCAAAGGAGGCCGTTTTCAAGTGTAGGCTCTGTGGAGAGGAGAATAGGGTGCCGCAGGTTGGGGATACATTTAGGGAGCCGCTTTTTTGTGAGAACCCAAACTGTCGCAGGAGAGGCCCATTTGATCTTGTCATAGAGAGCACGGTGTTTAGGGATTGGCAGAGCATACAATTGCAGGAGCCGCCAGAAAAATTGCGCGGTGGGCGGATGCCGCGTAGGTTAGATGGCATAGTTAGGGATGATTTCGTTGACAAGGCCATACCTGGCAATCATGTCTCGATAACTGGCATACTACGCGTTTTTCAGGAGAGACAACATAGGGAGCGCAGGACGACTTTTCGCAAGATAACTTTCGTCAGTCACATAGAGGTCAAACAAAAGGGCGTGGAGGAGGCAGAGCTTACGCCGGAGGACGAGGAGAAGATAAGGGAGCTGTCCAAAAAGGATGTCTGGCTTAGGACCAGCATAATTCAGTCGATAGCCCCGGCTATCCATGGAAACGAAGCTCTGAAGGAAGCAATCGCGCTACAGATGTTCGGGTGCAACCCCGTAGTTCTTTCAGACGGTACTAGGTTTCGTGGTGATACTCATATTTTACTGACTGGAGACCCTGGAACTGCCAAAAGCCAAATCCTGAAATGGGTCTCGAACGTGGCTCCGCGAGGCCTCTACACCTCTGGCATGAAGACAACAGGCGCTGGACTTACAGCAGCTGCGGTCCGGGACGAGATAAGCGGCGGCTGGACGCTGGAGGCTGGGGTAATGGTTATAGCCGATGGTGGCATGGCTTGTATCGACGAGTTCGAAAAGATGAGGGATGAGGACAGGTCCGCCATTTTGGAAGCTATGGAACAGCAGACGATCAGCTTAGCTAAGGCGGGCATCGTTGCGACTCTCAACACCAGAACTGCGGTTCTTTCCGCAACCAACCCGAAGCTCGGCAGGTTCGACAAGAATATACCGCCCACTAAGCAGCTTTCCCTTGATCCAGTCATACTCTCAAGGTTCGACTTGGTTTTCATCATGCGTGACGATCCCCGTCCCGACCAAGACAGGTCGATAGCTCAGCATATCTTGCAGCTGCACAGCGCTCCCAAGAAAGCCCTGAAGGCTCCCTTCGACCCAGAGTTTCTTCGCAAGATCGTAATATACGCAAAGAAGAACATAGAGCCCAAGCTCGATGACAAAGAGGTTCAAAAAGCTATAGAGGACTTTTTCGTAGGTTGGAGAAAGTCCGCGGTCGATGCAGGTGACCCGCTTCCCATAACCGTGAGGCAGATAGAATCGATCATAAGACTTGCAAAGGCAAATGCTCGACTTAGGCTGGGAGATAGGGTTACTATAGAGGACGCCAATCGTGCGATCTCGCTCATAAAGACCACCTTGAGGGACGCTGGCTTCGATATTGAAAGAGGCAGGGTCGATATCGACTTGCTCACAACAGGAATACCAAAGTCCCAGCGGGATAAACACATGCGGGTTATGCAGATAATTGAGGAGTTGGAGGAGCAGTACAGTGGCGCGGCGCCCGTTGAGCAGATACTCCAGATGGCGGAGACTGAAAAAATCGGTAAGAATTTTGTAGAGTGGACTATAGAGGAGGAGAAAAAGAGAGGCCATCTCTACGAGCCAAAACCCGGGATGGTCAGCAGGGCGGTGAAATGAAGTTACGGGTTAGAGCTATTAAGGAGTTGCCTGAGATTAAGCTCGTCAAGAGAAAATTGGGCCCACTGGCGGTGGGAGACGAGTTGGAACTCTGGTTATGGGACGTCTCCGTTCTTAAACGCAACGGAATAGTGGATGTTCCCCAAGCCCTAACGGCAGGTGAAGTCAGAAAATTGATACTTTCAGAGGAGCGCAGTTTAGAGATTACACAGCTCCCGGAGGATTTCTATAGCTCGATTACAAGCGCCGTGTCGATCTTGTCATTTGAAGGGAAAAAGGATGAGGCGAACGAACTGATGGCCCAAACTCGGTCATTGCTCGAGATAAGATTGCCAAAACTTGTGAAGCTCGCCCTTTCACCCGAAGCTCCCGCAGTTCTGCCTGTCGGGGAGCGTTTCTTGGTGAATAACGTGGCCGAACTGGTCGAAAACTGGACTCGGAGGCTGAGTAAGTCGTTTGAGTTAGGAGAGGAGGTGGAGAAGTATGAAGTCGGAGAGTCTGTTCAGCATGCTGCTGGAAACGAGGCCCATATTCAAGAACAGGGAGTATCTGCGACCGAGCTACACACCTGAGGAACTCCCCCACAGGGATAGCCAGATACATCAGCTGGCGCGGATACTGGCGGCACCGCTTAGGGGAGAGACCCCTTCAAACATATTGATTTACGGCAAGACAGGGACAGGAAAAACCGCTAGCGTGAAATACATTACGAGGGAGCTTGAGCGAGTGAGCGATAAAGCGCCACTCAAAGTTAAAGTAGTCTACATAAACTGCGAGGAGGTCAACACCAAGTACCGGATACTCGCAACGCTCGCAAACACATTTTTGGAGAAGCTCAGGGAGGATGGGAATGGGTCAGATGATATGCCTAAGAGCGTCCCAATGACTGGTTGGCCCACCGATGAGGTTTACCGATGTTTCTTCAGGGCTATGGAGAGGGTCACGCAGTTGGCCGTTATAGTCTTGGACGAGATAGACAAGCTGGTCCTAAGATGCGGTGACGAAGTACTTTACAACCTGACGCGAATTAACTCAGACTTAAAAAATTCTAAGGTTGCAATAATTGGCATATCGAACGACCTAAACTTTATGAGTTATCTAGATCCACGTGTTCGGAGCAGCCTTAGTGAGGAGGAACTTGTCTTTCCACCATACAACGCGCTTCAGTTAAAGGATATCTTGGAGAAACGAGCTAGGATAAGCTTTATAGATGGTGTAGTCGGTCAGGGAGTAATTTCGCTTTGCGGAGCCCATGCTGCCAGGGAGCATGGCGACGCAAGAAGGGCCTTGGACCTCCTAAGGGTGTCAGGTGAAATAGCGGAGCGTCAGGGCGGCGACGTTGTTACAGTTGAGCATGTAAGAAAAGCTCACGAAAAAATAGAGCAGGACAAGATGGTTGAGGTCATCAGGACGCTTCCAACGCAATCCAAGTTGGTTCTCTACAGCATCGTGATGTTGTTGGAGAGGACACCTCGTAGGGTAGTGACCGGTGATGTTTACGATGTCTATAAGGATATGTGCAGACAAACGGCCCTGGATGTCCTGACGCAACGACGCGTGGGTGACCTGATTTCTGAGCTTGACATGCTAGGCGTCATTAGTGCCCAGATAGTGAATATGGGTCGCTATGGCCGAACCAAGGAGATAAGGTTGAACATACACCCACTTCAGGCTAGAGCAGCGATTCAGGACGAACAGATCACTACAACAGGACTATCCAAATTACCCCAACAGCTGACTTTTGCCTGAGGGATGCCATATGGATGAAGGTTCACTCGTGCGCAAGTTCCTTGATGCCGACATGCAGCTCACCGAGGACGCCCTTCAAAAGCTGCGCGGCAGGGGTGACACCGAGGCGGCGGCGAACACCGTTTTATCCGCGCTTAAGGGCGCAGAGTCTAAGCCGTTCGTGATAACCGCCGACGTCGTGATAGATATACTCGATGGCACTGGTTACAAGCCGGAGCAGATAACTCCACCACAGGCGGTTCAACGGCAAGAGATTGAAGAGCCCATTATTGAGAAGCGACTCGGAGAGCTCGCTCATGTTAAGTTCAAGCCGCTGGCCTCCGAATATGAAGACCGCGTAGAGGTCTTGGAGGATGTTACTGGGCGAAGCTATAGCGAGGGAGAACTGAAGGATTTCGTAGCGCTTTTCAGGGATAGATACGAGCGCCTTGGATCGATCATGAGGAAGCGCGTCGACATGCACGACGCAGTCCCGATAGCCAGTTTGAGAAATTTTCCTGACAGGCAATTGGTAAAGGTGGTCGGGATGGTTAAGGACAGGCGGGAGTCTTCAGCTGGAAATATGGTTATAGAGATGGAGGACATGAGCGGCTCAGTCTTGGCGTTGGTCTTCAGCAGCAACAAGGAATTGCTCCAAAATGCAGGCGAAGTTGTCAACGATGAAGTAATTGGAGTTGTTGCATCTTTAAGGAATGACGGTAGATCGCCCAGACTCTTTGTCAAGGATATAATCTGGCCGGATTTGCCGGTGCGTCGTGAGATAAATTTGGCTGATGACCCAGTTTGCGCAGCCCTTATATCTGATTTGCATGTTGGCAGCACGATGTTCTTTGAGGACGTGTTCTTGAAATTCGTCAAATGGCTCAGGGGCGAGTCAGATGGTTCGGGCGAGGACCTTGCCGGTAGGGTCAAGTACTTGGTGATCGCCGGTGATGTCGTCGATGGAATTGGTGTTTACCCGAACCAAGAAGAGGAACTCCTAATAAATGACATATTTAAGCAGTACGACGCGGCCGCTAAACTTTTGGCCGAGGTTCCAGATTACATCAAAATTGTAATAGCTCCAGGAAACCACGATGCAGTGCGTCCCTCTGAACCCCAGCCAGCGATTCATAAGGAAGTCGCTAGCGGGCTTTACGATTTGAATTCAATGATGGTCGGCAATCCATCGCGGCTTTCGCTTCACGGTGTGGAATTTCTAGTCTATCACGGCAGGAGTTTTGATGATATAATCTCAAATGTACCCGGGCTTAGCAGGCAGAAGACCGGCCCTCCAATGGTAAAACTCCTGAAAAAGAGGCACTTGGCACCGATGTACGGAGGTCGGACGGCGATATCCCCTGAGAATCGGGACTACATGGTAATTGAGAAAATACCGGATGTTTTTCATTGCGGTCACTTGCATGTTTGGGGTTACGAGCGTTACCGCGACGTGTCCTTAATCAACTCGGGCACGTTCCAGGGTATGACTGATTTCATGCGGCAGCTCGGGGTGAAACCTACACCGGGGATAGTCCCCATAGTGGACCTAAAAACGCACAACACGGTGGTGAAAAGCTTTGCTTGAACTCGCTGACGCGCTAAGAAGGGTGTCTGGAATAATCTTGGACATGGACGGGGTCATCTATCTTGGCGATAAACCAATAAGCGGGTCGGCAAGGGCCGTGGCATTCCTCCGAAAATCTGGCAAAAAATTAATTTTCTTGACGAATAATTCTGAGGGTTCTCGGACCTATTATGTTAGAAAACTTGCGCGAATGGGTATCCCGGCTCGTGAGGAAGAGATAGTCACCTCCGGGCAGGTAGCGGCCGATTACATAAGGGAGAGGGACCCCAAGGCGAAAGTTTACGTGGTTGGTGGAGATGGGCTAAGGTGGGAAATCAAAAATGTGGGTTTACCGCTAGTTGCGCCGGAGAGGGCGACCCATTTAGTTGTGGGCCTCGATCGAAAAATAAACTACGGCAAAATTGACGCAGGGCTTCACGCCCTTTTATCCGGGGCCAAATTCATAGCGACTAACGCTGACCACGTTTACCCTACAGAGAGTGGCATCTCACCCGGCGCAGGCTCAATCATCGGGGCGCTCAGAGGTTGTTCTAAGAGGAGTCCCGACTTGTTAATAGGCAAACCGTATCCGCGCATAATCCGCTTTGGCCTGCGGGTGCTCGGGACAAAGGCAAGCGAGACTGTTACAGTTGGGGATAGACTTGACACAGATGTTAAGGTGGCCAAAAGGGTTGGATTAATGTCAATACTTGTGTTGAGTGGGCTTTGCAAAGCAAAAGATGTTTCTGAAGTGATGGGCACTAGGAATGCGCCAGATTTTGTAATTGAAAGCTTGGCGGGGGTAATAAGTTGAAAGCTGAATTTCAATCGATGGAAAGTTACTTTGACGAGATCGCGTGCAAAACTGAAGAACTGTACGAGATAGCAAAAAAGGCGAGGTCTCTTGGATACGATCCGGAGATCGTGACGGAGATTCCACGGGCCGGTGACCTTGCTGCTAGGGTTGAGACGCTCGTTGGTCCAGTGGGTGTCGCTGAAGCTATAAGGAACCTGGAGAAGGAGATGCCCCGAGAAGAGGTCGCGCTAAAAGTTGCCGAGATGATAGTGGACGGAAAATTTGGAAGATCGGATGAACAGGCAGTTGCTCAGCAGGCGGTAAGGACAGCTTTAGCGATATTGACTGAGGGAGTAGTTGTGGCCCCGATAGAGGGGATAACGGAAGTTAAAATAAGGAGCAACTATGATGGGACCCAATATCTCGCACTCTACTTCGCCAGTCCAATCCGCGCCGCGGGCGGGACAGCAGCGGCACTCGCCGTGCTCGCGGGTGACTTCGTGCGGCGCAGGCTTTACCTAAGCCCGTATAAGGCGACGGAGAGGGAGGTCGAAAGATTCGTTGAGGAGGTTGAGATCTATCGGACGAGCATCGCGCATGAACAGTACACCCCTCCTCAGGATGACATAAGGTTGGCTATGCGAAACATCCCAGTGGAGGTGACGGGCGACCCCACGGATAGGGACATCTCAGTCATGGCATTTAGGGACATCGAAAGGATAGGTCATAACCTAGTCAGGGGTGGCGCCGTCCTCGCTATGGTTGAGGGCGTGATGCAGAAGGCGCCCAAGATAATGAAGTACGTTAATAAGCTCAACATCGACGGTTGGCA
>CAYUMT010000020.1:0-5149 GCA_964446015.1 Hadarchaeota archaeon (SeqCode) | reverse complement strand
AGAAGGCGCCCAAGATAATGAAGTACGTTAATAAGCTCAACATCGACGGTTGGCAGTGGCTCTCCAACATAATCGCAAAGGCCCCAACTACGGAAGATGCGGGTCCGGTTTTTCCGAAGGGCGAAAAATACTTGGGCGAGGTCATAGCTGGGAGGCCTGTGTTCTCTCATCCGGGAACTGAGGGGCATAAGGGCCGGGAGGGAGGATTCAGGCTTCGATACGGCAGGTCCAGGAATACGGGATTAGCTGCCATCGGAATAAATCCGGCCACCATGACAATATTGGAGGACTTCATAGCTACGGGCACACAGCTCAAGACCGAGAGGCCTGGCAAGGGCGGTGCCGTCACGCCTGTTGATTCGATCGAAGGGCCGATCGTCAAGCTCCAAGACGGCTCCGTTGTCCAAGTGAATTCGGCTGAGCAGGCGCTTGAACTAAGGAACAAAGTCGTAGAAATACTCTTCCTCGGCGATGTCCTAATCGCATACGGAGAGTTTCTAGAGAACAACCATCCGTTAATGCCATCCGGCTATTGTGAAGAGTGGTGGGCTCAGGATGTCATTCGAGCTATGGAAGGCAGGAAATTTGAAGCGGATTTAACCCATTATATTTCAAGGCCCTATCCAAAGCCCGCTCCGGCGCTTGCGGTTAGGATTTCTGAAAAACTTGGAGTGCCCATTCATCCCGCGTACACATACTCATATCACGATGTCAACGTGGAGGAGCTGCTGGAGCTGGGCAAATGGCTGTCAAGCGGAGAGCCGACCTTCGAAGGCGGTGAGCTGAAGGAGTTGAGGATAGACCTAATTCAAGCACCGAAGCGGACTCTGGAGGAGCTTGGCGTTCTTCACAATGTGGAGGATGGGCGAGTTGTAATAGGGGAGCACGCTCTTCCCCTGTGCAGGTCGTTGGGGCTCCTAGAGGAGCAGCGTCTGTCAAACGATAAGCTTGAGAAGACTCTCCGCGAGAGCCAGTTCAAAGACGTAATGGAGATAGTTAATACCCTTTCAGGTTTTCCCGTCAGAAAGAAAGCACCGACACGCATAGGGGCTAGGATGGGCAGGCCGGAGAAGGCCGACCCAAGGCGGATGAGGCCTACCGTTCACATGCTTTTTCCGGTTGGGATTCTTGGCGGGATGACTCGCAGCCTCACAAAGGCCGCGGAGAGGGGAGGAGAGGTTCATGCCGAAATTGCCACCCTCCTGTGCCCGAAATGCGGGGAGGTAGGATTCACCAGAAAGTGTCAGAAGTGCGGAGAGATAGCAGAATACATAAGGACTTGCTCAAAGTGCAGGCGTACAGTTGAGGGCGAGACTTGTCCGGTCTGCAAGACTCGGGCGGATTACTTCACCAGACGTCCGATAGATGTTAAGACGATGTTAGGGTCGGCTCTGGAAAGATTGCAGGAGAAACCCCCAGAGTTGATCAAGGGCGTAAGGGGTATGGTTAGCGATTTCAAGATTCCAGAACCCATCGAGAAGGGAATCCTGCGCGCGAAGCATGGGGTGGAGGTTTTCAAGGACGGAACGATTAGATTCGATGCAACCGATGTACCCCTTACCCATTTCAGGCCGAGGGAAATCGGGACCTCAGTTGAAAGATTGCGCGAACTAGGCTACGCGGTGGACATTAATTGCGCGCCCTTAGAGCAAGACGACCAGGTAGTTGAGTTGAAAGTGCAGGACTTGTTAATATCGAGGACGGGCGCAGACTACCTTTTTAGAGCCACCCAGTTTATTGACGAACTGTTGCAGAAGTTTTACGGGCTGCCGCCATATTACAACGCCAGCCGCCCGGAAGATCTCGTTGGTCATCTTGTGATCGGTCTTGCGCCCCACACCTCCGTGGGGGTCGCGGGTAGGGTAATGGGTTTCACTGATGCCACAGTGGGTTACGCGCACCCTTTCTACCACGCGGCGAAAAGAAGGGACTGCGACGGTGACGAAGATTGCGTGATGTTGTTGCTCGATGCGTTGCTGAACTTCAGCAAGAGATTTTTGCCGTCTAAGCGAGGTGGGACAATGGACGCCCCACTAATACTTAGCACTAGCATTAACCCCAAGGAGATAGATAAGGAGGCTCACAACATGGACATCTCGACTAGGTACCCGCTCGAGTTTTACGAGGCAACACAGCGATACGCTAGTGCAGTGGAGATGGTGAATGTTATAGAAACCGTAGAGCGTAGGCTGGGTACGGACAGGCAATACACGGACATGAATTTCTCCTTCGACACAAGCGACATAGCCTCCGGCCCTCACGTGAGCAGGTATAAGACTTTGGAAACTATGGAGGAAAAAACGGAATACCAGCTTGAACTCGCGAAAAAAATAAGGGCCGTGGACGAGCGTGATGTTGCTGAAAGGCTAATTGAGCACCACTTCATCCCTGATCTAAAGGGGAACATACGAACCTTTGCTACCCAGAACTTCAGGTGCGTGGGCTGCAACTATATATATCGCAGGGTTCCCCTCAGCGGAGTTTGCACTAGGTGTGGCGGCAAGCTGCTCCTAACCGTGACTCGCGGTGGAGTGGAGAAGTACCTTCAGGTCGCAATTCGGATAGCCGGTGATTATGGCGTAAGCGATTACATCAAGCAGCGGTTGGAGCTTACACAGCGTGACATCAAGTCGACCTTCGAAAGCGATTTGCGTAGGCAGCTCAGCCTTGCGGACTTTATGTGAAAAGCTGACCTCGCGAAAGACATTTTACTAAAAAGGGATGAAAATCGTTTGTGCCGGGGTAGCGAAGCCAGGTTTAACGCGCCAGACTCGAGATCTGGTTCTCCTTCGGAGACCGGGGGTTCGAATCCCCTCCCCGGCGCCTACCCCATAGTTCAGAAATGATGGCTTAAAGCAAAGTGCGACGATTTGCCCACTACTTTACCACCATATATCTTAGTTTTTATTGCTACTTTCCCTGAGTTTTACACTAACCATTCATTACAAGAAACGATTGCAAGTAAAACGTGTAAGTTTAATAAGAATTATAAAAAATCCTAACGCCGTGAGCAGAGCATCATTATATCCAGCGCAACAAACCCATCCCGCGAGCCTAAAATTAGAGCTGGATAAGGAGCAGTATATTATTTAATGTGGTTAACTTCATATTTCTATCTTGAAGATATTTGACGCAGGACGGCATATAACTTGAAAACAATAGGCGTGGTTACGAGCGGCGGGGATGCTCCAGGAATGAACGCGGCTATTCGAGCAGCCGTTCGCAAAGCTAGTTCTAAGAATTTTCAAGTTATAGGTTTTGAAAGAGGTTGGGAAGGTCTGCTGACGAACACATATTGCTATCTTGACAGTCGCTCTGTCAGCGGAATAATACAGCGGGGTGGCAGCATACTTGGCACAAAAAGATCTCAAGAGATTAAGACCAGAGAAGGAATTAGAAAAGCTTCCCAGAATCTTGCTTTGCATAATGTTGACGGACTCATCGTAATGGGCGGGGATGGGTCCTTCAGAGCAGCTTCAGAGTTGAATAAAGAAACTGACACTTTAATTGTTGGAATTCCAGCGACAATCGACAATGATGTTTTTGGGACTGACGAAACGATAGGCTTCGACACGGCGGTGAATACGGCTGTCAACATGATTGACAAAATTAGAGACACTGCAGCCTCTCATGAAAGGATATTCATAGTTGAAGTCATGGGTCGAACTAGAGGTTTTCTCGCGTCAACCGTTGGTCTCGCAGTTGGGGCCGAGATGATTTTGGTCCCTGAGCAGAAATACGAAATGGAAGTTATCTTCGAAACAATGAAAGAAAACAAAGCCAAAGGAAAAAAATCAGGCATAATTGTAGCTGCTGAAGGAATAGGAGATACCCGCAAGCTCTCGAAAGAAATCGAAAAAAACACAGGGTTGGAAGTTAGGCTCAGTGTTTTAGGATATGCTCAAAGAGGTGGTAATCCTACAGCTAGAAGCCGTATTTTGGCTAGTTTGTTTGCGAACAAAGCGGTAGAGCTGTTGTCGAGGGGGCAGGGAAATAAATTTGTTGGATTACAAAATGGCAAAATAATCAGTATCGAGCTTAAAAAGGCATATGAGAATAAAAAGCCCTTGGATTTGAGCCTGCTAAATTTGGCAAGGGTATTGGCAACATGACCTCCCTATTCCCGACAAAACGAGCCAATCTACCAATCTGCTCAGGATTAGAAAACTTAAGCACGAGGGTCTATTGCCAAAGGCCCAAAGTATACGTCGTGTTTTCCGAGGGCATACGGTAAGAAATAAAAAATACACATCAAGGCGATTTGAGGGCTTGGCTTAGAGATAACCTAGATTGGCTTGAGGAAGAGGCGAAGGATGGCAAATTGGCTGAACAAGTTCTTTCCTTCGTTTTCCGACCTTGGTAAGTCAATTTTGAGCCGCCAAGCCTGAAGTTTACGGGTGAATGGTACCTCGGAAAGCTTTACAGGATTTCAAGCGAGCGTTTCCGGATATAGGACTGGCTGGGGCTGGTAGACAAGAAGCTGGGATAACTGCAGGAGCTGTACGCAATGGCGATGGGAAGAATTGAAGTTCAACGTACAATCGCACTAGAATTTTTCATCGTGGTGTTCATAGTCGCTGAGGTCATCCTAGCAATCGTGCTAGGACTTAAAATGACGAGATTTAGTCACTCTTTTTATCGTCAAACAAAAATTAATCTGGGCCCGTAGTCTAGGGGTTATGACGTCACCCTTACAAGGTGAAGATCCCGAGTTCGAGTCTCGGCGGGCCCACCAAAAGTTCCTTACTCGTTGCGTATCATCCCATTGACCTCTCGGTGCAGTTCTTCAAAGCGTTTAATCGCAGGATGATTCTGGCCGAGCTCGGACCTTAACCACTCTAAAGCTCGCTTGTACGAGGTCCTACGGCTCCTCACTACTAGCTTGTCGGCATACGTCACAATCTTCTCCTCCAGAGTTCTAGGTATGAAATCCCGTGCGGGCAGACCAATCTCCCCCGCCTCATCGGCTGGTATTCCAGAGCCTATGTGTCTTTCTGCAAAACGAACGAAATCCAACAATCCAAGGCCCCTTAGAATTTTACCCCCCTCAATGCCATGGTTTATCCCATGGGTCTTCGCTCGCCCGATGTCATGAAGAAGAGCACCTAAGCTCACGAGTTCGAGGTCTATTTTATTATCACTAGCCTGA
>CAYUMT010000019.1:0-22697 GCA_964446015.1 Hadarchaeota archaeon (SeqCode) | reverse complement strand
CTATCTGGAACGTGTAAAACTAACTGAGCGTCCACAACAGAGGGAGTTTTTATCCATCAATAAAGAATAAATAACATTCAGGATAAAATTTTGGTGGTGAACTATGCAACATGATGAAGCGCGAATTTTGTCGCTCGAGAAGCGTTTGAACTCGTTAAACGTTCAATTTTTTGAGATGGAGCGCAGAATAAAGGCCTTGGAACAAAATCTACATACAAAAAAATATACCGTCCATCCTGCTCATGCAGCCCCTAGGCCTAAACAAGAGCCCTCCAAGACTCCAACGAACCACAGATATCTGAGCCGTGCGATACATAAGGCCAAGCGCGACTACGAGCGAAAGTACGTTTAGGAATAACCTGGTGGAGCGATGCGCGAGGACTACAGGTATTACACTTTCTGGCTAGTGATCATCAGCGGATGGGTCTTTGGCATGGTATATGGAAAATGGGGAGGAGGATACGGCAGTTTCTTCTCGGAACTGGGACAAGCAATCAGCGTGCCACGCCCAGGCCAAATCGAACTGTGGCAGCCGATTGTCTACTTCACTCTGACCGTCGTTGCGGCCTTTGTGCTGTCGCAAATTTTCTTTGGTGTGGGTGCATTTGTCTTCCTATTTGCTCGAGGAGTGGCCGACAGCGGATTGATCGGCGATATGGAAATTATGGTCAGTAATTGGAAACTCGCCTCAATACAGCCGGTTGATCTTTGGGCAATTTTTTTCATCACGCTGGTTTTGGCAGTCAACCTGCCCCTCTGCATGTGGGCCGCTCACCTCGGAACCATGAGGTCTACGAGAATTCTGTATAGGCTGAGAGGAAAGCCCATCAAGCCAATGGCAAGTTCAGAATCTATCTCGAATTTAATCCTGATTATCGCGGTTTCATTAGCTGTGGGTCTAATAGCGACTTTAGCCCTTTCATACACGTAATAATTTTAAGCTAGTAAGAGAGAATAATCTGTGATTTTATGAAAACCACAATAAGCGTAATAAAAGCCGATATAGGCAGCATACCTGGACACGTGAAAGTTCCAGATGAATTATTGAAAATAGCTGAAGATTCCATGGCCGAGAGCAAAAAGAAAGGTTTGATAAAAAGCTACCATGTCACAAACTGCGGTGACGACATGGAGCTGATAATGTCCCACAATAAAGGAGTTGATAACCCCAAGATACATGGGCGCGCTTGGGAAACGTTCAAGAAAGCGGCTGGTCTCGCTAAAAAACGAAAATATTACGGTGCTGGACAGGACTTGCTCCGCGATGCTTTCTCCGGGAATGTCAGGGGGATGGGACCAGGAGTGGCCGAATTCGAAATCGAGGAAAGGCCTAGTGAACCGATAATCGTCTTTGCGTGCGACAAAACTTCCCCCTCGGCTTTCAACCTCCCGTTCTTCAGGATTTTCGCCGACCCCTTTAACACCGCCGGCCTGATAATAGACCCAAGGCTTCATGACGGCTTTAGGTTCGAGGTTCACAATATAGAAGAGGGAAAGAGGATATTCCTAAATTGCCCAGAGGAAATTTACGACCTTCTCTCGCTTATAGGAGCTTCAAGTAAATACGTGATTAAACGAATTTTCAAAAGAGATGGGTCGATAGCCGCTGTAATGAGTACAGAAAAGCTATCGTTAATTGCTGGGAAGTACGTGGGCAAGGATGACCCAGTTGCGATAGCGCGTGCACAGTCGGGATACCCCGCCGTTGGAGAGGTATTGGAAGGTTTCGCATTTCCACATTTGGTAGCTGGATGGATGCGAGGATCGCACAGGGGACCATTGATGCCGGTATCCAGGGAGCAGGCACGCCCGACGCGCTTTGATGGCCCCCCTCGCGTGATGGCTTTGGGGTTCCAAGTTTGCAACGGAGAGCTAATCGGCCCAGTGGACCTGTTCGGGGATCTGTCTTTCGACCTTGCGCGTAAAACTGCCGTGGAAATCGGTGATTATATGCGTAGACATGGGCCCTTCGAGCCCCATCTGTTATCACCGGAGGAACTTGAGTACACGACCTTACCTCACGTAACAGAAAAAATGAAAGACCGTTTCGAAATTATCAAAAAATAGACACTATTGTCTGGAGTAAAGACCGAGTTGGGTATAGGAACTTTACATTTAAGGTCTGGAAAAATTCTAGACCAAGTTCCACACCTACCGACATGCCTCTGCAGTTAGTAATACCTTCCACAGTACCCTGATTCTATTCAGGGTCTCTCATCAGGTCTGACTAGGCCCTTTTACTCGTCTTTGACGCATACTTTTCAGCCAGCTTTACCCAGTCAATCTTGAACATCAGGACTATTATCAGGACCAAGAAAACTGCAGTCAGAAGCGCCAACGGCAAGCTTACTAAGAACAATTCACCTGTAACTTTGCCTACATTCGCGATTATAAAAATCATTACCAGTTTTCCGGCAAGGCAAGCCGCAAGTGTCCTCCAAAAACTGTAACGAATTAAACCAAGGGGAATGATGAGCAGATCATCTGGGAGAGGCGTAAGGGCGAATAAAAACAAAGCAAAGGCACCGAACCTATCAAAAATCTTTAACATTGCGTTCAGTTGACTTTGCTTACCCTTCCCTACCATACCCCTGCCCAGATATCCGAGTGTATAACCTACCAGCTCACCCAAACCTGACCCAAAACCCGCCGATATTGTAAGCAGGATTGGGTCAAAGGCTGGGGCTATCGCCAACAGGATTACAGTGTAGGGGATTGGAATTATGACTGAACTAGCGCCGATCAAGCTTAGCAAAAAAATGCCAGGATACCCGATTTTCTTCCAAAAATCCCACGGCACTTCCAAGAGGATGGGGACTAGGACGGTAAAGAGAAATCCGGCCGACACGACGAGCACAGCGGTAATTGCTTTCTTGTGCGCGTGAAACCAAGTTCTATCCATAAACAGACCCCACAGCCTTGGTGTCATCTTCATGGCGAAACTCTATACTGAATTTCATCCCTTCAACGTGCCATTTACTGCGAATATCTGGTTTCATTAAAATACTCCTTAAAACAGTTTGTGCTCAATACAGGCACGCTTGAAAATACTAGAGTCGCGCAAAATACAATGAAAGATGCTGCTTCGTTCCTGATAGAGAAGTGTTTTGGAAATTTATTTTTCATTATTCTTTCATCCTTACAAGCTGCTCGATTCCTTCCTCAAGGCTTATGCTGGGTGTATACATAAGCAACTTTTTGGCCTTGGCAAGATCTGCAAGCGTGTGCTCGACATAGTTCTTGATAGGATTTGGCCGATAGATAGGTTTTATAGACTTTTTCAGATATTTGTTGAGCAACTCGACAACGTGGTTGAAGCTCGTACTCTTCCCAGTACCGACGTTTATAGCCTCACACCCCAAATCCGCCTCAGCGGCCTTTAGACAGGCGCTGATAACATCCTTCACATAAACGAAATCCCTAGTTTGTGTTCCATCCCCGTAAATCTCGGGGGCCTTGTTTCCGCGCATAGCCCATAGAAACTGCGACACGTTGTTTGCATATTTGCCTTTAGCTCGTTCATGTGGCCCATAGACTGAGAAAAAGCGAAGGCCAACGGAGGAAACACCCTGTAATTCATGGTAGATGCGCGCTAGACGTTCCATCGCTATGCGGGCCTCGGTGTAGTAATCAAATGGATCGGATATTACATCCTCGCGGTGAGGAGCAGGACAACCCCGATACAAGCTCGACGTTGATGCATAGACGACCCTTGAACGGTTCTTCTTAGCGAGCTCGAACACATTCATGAAGCCGTTTATGGCCTCCCCGACCAAAATAGGGTTTTCACGATACATCGGTGAACTTGACGGAATACCAAAGTGAAAGATGGTCTTTACCTGTTGGAGTTTTAACCCCAAAATCTCAGAGCATGGGGCGCGCAAGATTTTTATATTCTTTCGAACCGATTTCAAATTATCCATACTTCCCGTTGAAAAGTCGTCGAGGACTACGATGTCCCCCCCTAGCTTGACCAGCTCTTCCACCAGATTCGAGCCTATAAATCCAGCACCGCCCGTAACGAGTATTCTCATATATCTCCCCTAACAACTTTAACTTGATATATTTACCTTATTAGTGGTATTGGCGTGGAAATGTGATTTCGTGAGAATAGTTCTATTAAACCCCAACACTGGATTAAAGGAGCGGATAGAGAACGAGGCGGCTTGGCCTCCCCTTGGCTTACTCTATTTGGGGACAGTTCTTCAGGAGAGCGGCCACCATGTAAAAATTATCGATAACGCAAAGGCGCGGTCATCGGTCGAGCGCGTTGCCGAGCAAGTGAAAAAAGAGAATCCAGAAGTGGTGGGAGTGAGCGTCCTGACGCCGACTTTCAGACATGCTATAAAAATCACGAAAGCGATCAAGGAAAAAAATTCCGCGATTAAGACCGTATTTGGAAACTATCACGCGACGTTTGAGTATGAAAGACTGCTAAAAAACTACCGCATCGTCGACTGTGTAGTCTTAGGTGAGGGGGAGCTCACTTTTTTGGAACTTGTGGATGTGATAGAAGGGGGCGGAAAAATGAAAAACGTTAAGGGCATCGCATACAGGCAGGGGAAAAGGGTAATCAAAACTCCCCCCAGACCACTTATTCAGGAATTGGACGAACTTAATTTTCCCGACAGAAAACTTTTGGAATTCGAATATCACTCGGAGTTGGTTGGCCTCATCGGCAGCGCGGGAAAATTTACTACCTTACTGACTTCTAGAGGGTGCCCGTACGCATGTAAGTACTGTGCTTGCTCGGCCTTTTCGTCCAGAAAGATCAGGTTTAGGTCACCTGAGAATGTAGCCGCCGAGATGGAGTTGCTCTACAGCGAGGGCTATGATGAAGTTGGATTCGTGGACGATAACCTGTTCCAAAGCAAAAAACGCGTCGAGAAGATTTGCGACCTGCTAATATCTCGCAAGATAAGGTTGGACATGTGGGCGGAAGGTAGAACTGATTTAGCATCGAAAGAAATTCTAACCAAGCTTTCCCACGCAGGCTGTAAGACGGTTTACTTTGGGATGGAAAGCGGAAGTCAAAAGGTTTTAGACTATTACGGGAAAAACATCACCCCGGAAATAAACAAAAAAGCCGTATCAAACAGCAAAGAGGCCGGGATTGAAAACGTAATCGGTTCGTTTGTCGTGGGAGCGCCAATCGAGACGCGAGAGGATATAAAGAAAACATTCGATTTTGCCATGGGCTTATACGGCATGGACTTTCCACAGATGAATATTTTAAACCTTTCACCCGGGATGGAGTTATGGGATATCGCCATAAAAAGTGGTTGCCTTGTTGAGGACGAATACTGGGATGTGCCCGTGTCCGCTGTCAATGTTTTCCCTTCCCATCTCAAGGAAACAGACCTTATAGAGATGATAGACGATTTTTATAAAAAATTCATAACAAGGCCAAGTTACGTGATGTCACAGCTTTTGAAAACCTTGAAAAGTGAGTATCGTTTGAGGATTGTGCTGGCGAACATAAGGTCCGGCTCGGGACTTACATCCGTTAGAAGTCTGTGGGGTAAGTGACGTATGCGCGTAGGCTTTTTCACCGATACCTTTCTACCCCAGAGAAACGGCGTCGTAAGCTCGCTGATTAGCTCGGGTGAAGGTCTGGTTAGGCGTGGGCACGAAGTTTCAATCTTTTGTCCTAGAACGAATCTTAAAGATTTTAATGGTATGAAAATTTTTTCCTATCCTGCAGTGACTTTTAGGCCCTACCCAGAGTTCAAAATCGCCGTGCCACGGGGTAGGGACGAGGTTCAAAAGCTTGACATAGTTCATAGCCACTCGCCTTTCACGATGGGCTTATTTGGCTGGAGAGTTTCAAGATTTCAAAAGATTCCTAGGGTTTCAACTTTTCACACTTTACTCCCAGAGTACGTTCGCTACGTTTCCCGGCTCGCGAAGAAAGTCTTGGAAAAAGTATCTTGGAGATACTGTGAGGTTTTCTATAACAGACAGAATAGAATTATCGCGCCGAGTAAGGTTTTGAAGGGAATTTTAAGGAAGCATAATATCGGGAAACCCATTACAATAATACCCAGCGGCATAGACACGACTTTCTTTGTACCAACCAAAAAGGAAACGGCGAGGGAGAAACTTGGGTTCGAAGAAGATGGAAAAATTTTTCTATCTCTGGGTAGACTAAGTTACGAAAAAAATATAGATGCAGTGTTAAAAGCATTCAAAAATATAGATGGGGAGTTAATAATAGCCGGCATCGGGCCGGCTGAAAAAAATCTCAAAAAAATGAATAGCAAGCTTAAGCTAAATAAAAAAGTTAGATTCGTTGGATATGTCCCGGAGCAACTAAAACCGCTTTATTATTCCGCTGCGGACGCTTTGGTCATCGCATCTACTGGGGAAACTCAAGGAATGGTGGTCGTGGAGGCGATGTCTTGCGGCTGCCCAGTAATTGGCGCCAAATCTCTTGCAATTCCGGAGATAATTGAGGATGGGAAAAACGGTTACCTGTTCGAGCCTAAATCAGTGGAGCAACTGTCGGAAATTTTAGTCGATTTTGAACCATCTGATAAAATGCTATCAAGCGCCTTAAAAACGGGAAAAGGATTTTCGGATAAAAAATGCGTTGATAAGCTTGAGAGATTTTACGCAGCCCTTATATAAACCGTAAAAACCAAAACTCAGTCTTAAAATTAAGGGCGTCACCTGAAGACACGATAGGATTTGGGCTTTTTTCCGAGAAGGTACTGTACCGTCACGCGCGACCAATCCGAAATCAACCCAGATAAGCCTAGCTTATCCAGCCTCCTCCTTGAGGTACGAACTATGACCTTCCTTAGAAAAACCATTTTTCCCTCATTTGAAATTCTGTTGCATAAATCAAAGTCTTCAGAAGCAGCCATTTTCTCATCGAACCCACCAACCCCAAAAAACGCACTTTTTTTATAAGCCACGCAGGTGCCCGCCAGAATGGGCTTTCCAAAAAAGAAGGCTGCCATTATAATAAAATTAAAGAAGTAGAAGATCGCTTCTAAAAATGTGCCCGCGCGCTGGGGCATTATAAGCCCACCCGCGCCAACAACTTTTGGGTCCATCAATTCGTTTATGGCCTCGTCAATGAATTTCCTATTTATATTTGTGTCGGCATCTAGGAAAACCAAGATCTCACCGTCCGCCGCATTGGCACCGATGTTTCTCGCTGCCGCGATATTTGTGTGACTGTAAAGGACCTTCGCGTATTTTCTCGCTATTTCAACCGTTCTATCCTTTGACCCCCCATCGACTACAATAAGTTCAGCTTCGGGGGCTACATTCCGAACGTTTCTCAGGGTCTGGCCTACAAGCTTTTCCTCGTTTAATGTCGGTACTATAACGCTTATCCTGACCTTTTTTTTGGGGAGGTACACAGCACCACCTTGACAACTTTGACAGGAGGTAATCTAAGCTTTATTTATTCCTTCAAGATAATCCCTATAACTCAGCTCCACTTTTTTCGCTATATTATCGAAATCGAATACCTTTTCGGTCCTTTCCCTAGCATTCCTCGCTAGCTTCCTTCTCAAATTTTCGTCGTTGATTAGTTTGTTTGCTGCATCTGCTATATGTTTAGCGCTTCTAGGTTCCACGAGAAGCCCGCAGCGAGGAGAGACGACCTCAGGTATTCCACCGACATTAGTTGCCACTACTGGGTTGCCACAGGCCATAGCCTCTATTAACACGATCCCGAATGGCTCCCACAATGAGGGTAAGATAAAGAAATCGCTCGCCGAGTAATACCTTATCACATCCTCCTCTGAGACAAGGCCGGAGACAAATTCGACCTTTTTTTCTAGTCCAAATTTTTTAGTAAGTGATATCAACTCCTTTAGCTTTGGACCCCTGCCTATTATAACTGCCTTAAAGTCTCCCTCGATTTCCTTTACAGCGTTTATGAGATACTTGACCCCCTTCTGAGTTATCAACCTACAAACGGTTGTGGATAGAAATTCACAGCCAAGTCTGTCTTTTAAATCAGTTTTGATTTTTTTGAATTTTTTAGTATCAACGCCGTTATAAATAACCTCTGTTCTTTCACGAGG
Organism: Hadarchaeota archaeon (SeqCode); assembly: GCA_964446015.1. Lineage (GTDB taxonomy): Archaea > Hadarchaeota > Hadarchaeia > Hadarchaeales > Hadarchaeaceae > Hadarchaeum. The sequence continues at coordinate 14,652 of CAYUMT010000019.1, read as the reverse complement.
GTAGCTCTTTGGTAAGGTTACATCAAGTGTCCATTTGCTGTTTCCGATGATTCTATCACAACGGCTCATCATAACCTTGCCTATGATATCATCGAAAAGCTGCCCAAGGAAGTCTAAGTTTTCGCTTATCCCAACCGCCCGAGCGTTGTGAAGTGTGAGAAAGAAAGGAACTCTCAATAATCCCCTCAAAAAAACGGAGGTCGAAAAGCCGAAGAAAAATCTGTTGTGGATGTGGATTATGTCCGGTTTTTCTCGTTTACAAATTTCATAAAAATTGCTGCGAAAGGAGAGTGGTATCGAAAGTGGGGGTGGGAGAGATGCCGGGAGTTCATGGAGTACAACACTGTTTATCCTGTAAACCCTGGTGCCCTCTATTTCCTCGAACTTATCCGTCCCTGGAAGATTGGAGGTGATTGCACTGACCGAATTTCTCTTAGAAAGCCGCTTGCATAGCTCTAACAAGTAGTTCTCAGTACCCCCCCGGTAGGGATAGAAGAAGGGGTTTAGGTGTAGAATCCTCATTTTACCTCCCAAAACTCATATGGTGGCATACTTAAAGGGATAAGGTAATCCACAAAAGTAATATAACTTCCGTAAGCACAAATCGGGTAGGTAGAGAATGAGAGTAGAGTTAAAGAAGTGGATGCGGGGCAACGCTGGATACTTAGCCATCTGGATATTGATGGGACTTGTATTGTTGGCATTGGTTATACGAGAGATAGGCATTTACACCTTGGTGATTATATTTCCATTTTTGCCGCCTTTTGTTATAGCTATAGTCAGAATGATACAGGAGTTGAGAAAACGCTAATCGGACACGCGACGATTCCGCTCATCATCTACGGGCTATTCCGCGGAGACATAAATCTAGTGGCTTTGCTACTGGGAAGCGGTTTTCCTAACTTCGACGTTTTCCCGACTCTGCTTAGAAAGAAAACACCTGAAGACCCAATAAATGAAACACATGCATCAACAATTCTCCACACGATTTTTCTTTATATCGTGATACTGCCGGTTTTCTATTTTATATTGAATGGATTTGGCATGAGCAACAGCTTGGGTATAGCTATCTCATTTTCATTGGGTGGCATAATTCATGTATTAAGCGAGTCATTCGACGAGAAAGGTAGGCGTTTACTCTATCCACTGAGTAAGAAGTTCTATGGCATAAAAATATTGCCTTACGACTTCTGGACCTACGTGACCAACAAGAAGGTCTTGGCACTTGAAGCAGCGCTTTTCATGGCGGCTTTGATCTTGCTTTTGGCGAAATGACCCCGCCATGTCTAATCCCTAAATAGGAAAGGGCGACCCCCCCAACCAAAGTGCTAAAAACTAGTGTTATCGCCCTCTCTATCAGCGTAGCGCTAAGCGCTATTCCCGCGGGGGCGCCGAACACCAAGAAAACGGACACCATCGTCGCATCCACCGTGCCCAACCCTCCAGGCAGAAACGGGATCATCCCAACTATCGCAGGCATCGTTGCCGCAAAAACTAACATGTACAAAGGCGGATTGAATCCTAGGGCCTGAAATATCAAGAAGAGCCTCGCTATGACGAAAGTCCAAAGGATCGCGGTAAGCAAGATGATGTAGAATACGACCCTTCTATCTCCTATTATACCCGCAGATGAGGAGTAAAACCCACTCACACTTCTCCTCAACTTCGATTTGGCAGGGCCCCTGCGGAAAATCTTCATCACCCTGAACAAGATACTGGTGATCCGATTGAGCCCTGTGGAGTTAGATAAAACGCGATGAAAAAATAAAGACCAGAAAAATATTATCGTGAGCCAAATCGCCACGACTAAAACCAAGTACCAAAGCGGAGCTCCTGGGACCGACAATAAAGTTCCGAGAAAAAGTAAGGAAAAGTAAACGGGCAAATCGAGTGCAAACTCTGTCAATATAGTGGCAAATCCAGAATGATACGGCACTTTCTGAGTTTTCTTTAATATGTATGCCCTTGCTATCGGATCTCCGCCCGCATATGTGAAAGGCGTCACGTTATTTATGCAAATCCCGCCGACAATAATCACGAAAATACTCCTTAACCGAAGGGGGTATCCAACCCTAGAAAGTGTCACGTGCCAACGCAACGACCAAATCAATAACCCAGCGAGGTATACAAACAGGGCGAGCCCCACAAAGCTATAGTCCGCCCTCAGGAGGGCCTGAAACATCGAATGTATGTCCTGCCTGAGTATCAATGCCGCTGAAGCCAGTACCAAAACTAAGACGACGAATGATAGCAAGAGGTTTCTCCTCTTAAAGAAGCTTAATCGCCTAGTCATTGACCCCACAGTTCAACCAATTAGCCCAAATAACTTAAGTATTGCCTTTTAGGCAGTAAAACGGGCAAAAAGACCGAATCTAGAGGGCTTCTATCCTCATTTCCAATTTAGTCCTAGGGTCGGACAGGGCGGATACGAATTCCCTTGAAAAATCTGAGGCTGCCTTATTGGCCCCTATAGCTAACGTCCTCCCACATATGAACCTGCTTTTTCTAACCACCATATCGTGAGTATCGGTAAGGGTAAGTGAAGGATGTCCCCAAGCACGGACTTTCTCGACCAAATTTCCATATCTGAGCGTTAACAAAAGAGGACCGCCGGACCTCACCAGCCGTTTCAGGTCAGAATCCAGTTCAGCCGCCGACCTGTCCGCCCTCACCGCGATTATGCAGTCGCCCCTTGAACTTACGGTCTTATCCTTTGTGATCATGAAAGTGGTCCGGTGTTTTGCCGTAATCTTTGGATGTCCCCTGGCCAAAAATACCCAGCCCATATTTCCACACCTTAATTTAAATCTCACAAAAGGGAATATTGTTTTTGGTTGGGATGTTTGAACGGGAAAAGGAGGAGCTAATTAATAGCCTAGTTCGGAACGGGTTCCTCAAAAGTCCAGGTATAATCGAGGCGTTTAAAAAAGTCCCTCGCCACGAATTCGTACCTGAGAGCATCAAAAACTATGCATATGCCGACCACCCTCAGCCTATTGGCAAGGGTCAGACGATATCCGCCCCCAGCATGATCGCGATAATGATGGAATCCCTTGAATTTGCGCCCGGACAAAGGGTGCTCGAAATAGGGGCGGGGTCAGGATACAACGCGGCATTGGTCGCAGAGGCCGTCGGCGACAAGGGCGAGGTCGTCACGATTGAACGTGTCCCAGAACTTGCCAGATCAGCAGAACATAACCTTAAAAAAACCGGTTACGGGAGAGTTCGAGTTACAGTTGGTGACGGTTCACTGGGTTACGAGAAGGGCGCACCCTGGGATCGAATAATAGTTACGGCCTGTGCTCCTGAAATCTCAAACCCCTTAATCAAACAACTAAAGATAGGTGGCAAGGTCGGCGCCCCGGTTGGTCAGTACTACATGTCCCAGATGTGGACCGTAGTGGAAAAAATGGGTGAAAGGGAGCTGAGGACTAGAGAACACTGTCCCTGCGCATTCGTTCCGCTTGTTGGGGAATACGGTTGGAAGGAAGAATATTAACCGAACCATTTTTCAAGCCGAGCTTGTCCTCGCTCGGCTTTACCCTTAATCAGCTTATCTATTCCACTTTGCACTCTATCCCCTGAGAAATCGTGCTCGCCGCAGAGGAAATTCTTGATTCCATCCGGGTTGGGCTCGCCCCACTCCAGCCCATACTTATCAGTTACATTCGGCCTAAGAAATATATCCCTGACCTCTAAGGGGTCCACTTCAAATTTTTTCCCGAGTTCCGTCTTGATTATCTGCTTCATTGATCCCTCTTTCTTGATCAACTCAAGTGCCTTTTTTGGCCCTATTCCCTTTATCCCCTCGTTATAGTCCGTCCCTATTAAAATTCCGATATCGACGAGCTGCTCTCGCGATATCCCAAGTTCCTTCAGTGCAGCATCTAACTCTATAGCTTCCGGATGAACCTCGACGTAGACGTCCTTTCCCGGAAGCTTTCGTCTACCCGTAATCGCCAAGTTGCGAATGAGCTTCTGGGACCCAAACAACAGACTGTCGAAGTCCTGACTGGCTGCTGCCCACGCATCCCCCTGCCTAACCAATTGTGCCGCCTGAGCCTCGCCCTCACTCGGTGCCTGTACCCACGGCACCCCCATGTGGCCCAACAAAACCTGTGCCTGTCCTATCATCACGTTGTCCAATCGTCCCGCGCGCTGAGCGAATTTCTTTGCTTTCTCTACCTTGCCCTCCTCAAGCGCCTTCCTCCACTCCTTTTCAGCTTCCTCCCTCGCCGTCCTGCGCTGCTCAACTGTAAGCCTCTTTAGAACAGGTGGCACGCCATCGAATACGTAGACGGGACGAATCCCAACTTCCACAAAGTTTGCAGTCCTGTAAAATAAGCCGGACAGGTGTGAAGTTATCCTACCCTTTGAGTCGCGCAGTAACTCGCCATCGCGCTGTCGGATAATCGAGAGGAACTGATGGAGCGAGTTCAAAGCATCTATCGCGATCACTTTTCCACGCAGTTGTTCGAGCTCAAACTTCTGTTTGGTAATTATCTCGCCGAGCTGGACCCCCATTCACATACCGATAAAAATTCTATTTGAAGGTTTAAAACCCGCGCGTCATCTGCTGAAAAGATCTGTAAGGCCACAAAACCGGGAGCGTAAAAGTGTTCCAACTCGCGTGAATACTAAACGGGATGAATAGAGTTTTCCGAAAATTATCGATAGAAATCAGGAACTAGGTTGAACAGGACCTCTTTTCTCACTAGGGAGTCTCCGGATTACCGTTATCGGGATTGCGTCCTTTTCATACTCAAAAATGGCGATATCTATTGGGTCGATAGTGTTCTCCGGCAGCTCTAATAGTACGGGCGCGCCCATCGCAACCTGCAAGGCCCTCGCGCCAACTATTCTGGCCTTTTCATAACGGGTGTGCTTCTGCAAGAAAATGGGTGGCCCTCCTACATTCCTGGCATCCCACCCGGCATGCCGCCCATACCTGCCCCGGGCCCGGCTTCCTCCCTAGAGAGCTTACCTGCAGCGATAACGTCGTCAATGCGCAGTATCATTTCAGTGACTTCACTAGCTGACTTTATCGCCTGAGTTTTAACGCGCAAGGGTTCAACGATACCCTTATCCAAGGTGCTCTGTACATTACCGCTTACGACGTCCAAACCCATGTTTTTTCCGCCCTTCTTATCATGGGTAGATCTAAGCTGGACCAAGATGTCGATGGGGTCAAGTCCTGCATTTTCAGCAAGCGTCCTTGGGATTATCTCAATAGCGTCGGCAAAAGCATTCACGGCAAGCGCCTCACGGCCGCCGACCGTGTCCGAGTACTCACGAAGTCCTTTTGCAACTTCTATCTCGGGGGCTCCACCGCCAGCAACTATTTTTTTATCCTCAAGTGCGGCGGAAATCACTGAGACCCCGTCGTGTACTGCCCTCTCCACCTCATCAACCACGTGCTCCGTGCCTCCTCGGATCAGCAGGCTCACCGCCTTTGGATCCTTGCAACCTTCAATGAAGATCATCTCTTCTCCAGAGATTTTACGTTCCTCCACCAGATCGGCTGCGCCCAAGTCCTTGGACGATAGGTCCTTTATGTTGGTCACGATGTTACCACCAGTTGCACGAGCGAGCTTTTCCATGTCGGACTCCTTGACCCTTCTAGCGACCAAGCTCCCAGCCTTTGCCAGATAGTGCTGTGCAATATCATCAATTCCCTTTTGACAAAGCACTACATTCGCGCCAACTTTCACTGTTTGGTCGACCATGTCCTTTAACATGCGCCGCTCTTCCTCTAGGAAGCTCTTTAGCTGTTCTGGGTCCGTCACGTTAATCTTGGCGTCCGTCTCTGTTTCCTTAACCTCAAGGGCCATGTTGAGAAGGGCTATCTTCGCCTTCTCCATGCGCTTTGGCATTCCAGCGTGAACAACCTCCTTATCGAGCACTATACCATGAATTAGCTGAGAATCGACTGAACTTCCTCCGGTCTTCTTCTCCACCTTTATGTTGTCTATATCCGCTTCTAACTTTCCATCAGACTCCTCAACTATCTGCTTGACCGCCTTCACGCACAGCTCTGCCAACTTCTCTCCGCGCATCTCCGACCCTTTGCTACTCATAGAAGTAATGGCAATTTGTTTGAGGACTTTGATATCATCCTTTGACACGGGCACGGCCATCTTCCCAAGTATGTTTTGAGCTTCTTTAGCTGCAAGTCTGTAACCACTTACAATAACGGTGGGGTGTATATCTTGGTCAAGTAGTTCCTCTGCTCTCTTCAGAAGTTCTGCGGCCAACACGACGGCGGTGGTCGTGCCATCTCCAACTTCGTCCTCTTGAGCTTTGGCGACCTCCACCATCATCTTAGCGGCCGGGTGCTCAACATCCATTTCCTCGAGGATAGTGACGCCGTCATTTGTTATCGTCACGTCCCCCAAGTTGTCCACCAACATCTTGTCCATTCCGCGCGGACCTAGTGTCGTGCGGACGGCCTCGCCTATAACGCGCGCGGCCATTATATTCATGCGCTGAGCGTCACGGCCCAAATACCGTTGGACCCTCTCAGGCAGGATTAGTATCTGTTGTCCTCCCAACTGACTAGACATAAAATCCCTCCTATTCAATAACTGTGCTACTATATTCCAAAAATTTTGATGTATAAAAACCTTGCCCTTGGTTATAAACTACCGACTTTGATTTCCTCCATCTGCTTTACGAACTTTTTGTATGCCTTCGACCGTTTGAGTTTATTCACATCTCTCTTGTAAAGGTCGGCTTTTAGACCCCTGCCGCTCCTCCGCCCCCACTCGTCAAAAGACACGCCCTGCGCGGCTTGGTTCTTGTCCCTATACCATTCCGGGATCACGTTGAAAGCGCAGAATGGGATGATGCGTTTGTCGGTCATGGCATAGTGTATGCAACATCTCTTGACCCGCTCGATATCGTAGTTGTAGAGGTCCATGAAGTGCATCATGCCGATGAAAAGGGACTTCATGTGCCACTTGCCTATCACGTTGTAATCGTGCCTTATCAGGGCGTTAAAGATTGTCCTGTTTATGTTCAGACCCTTGGGCTTTTTGTCCTTGTCGACAAACTTGCCTATATTGTAGAGGAGCTTTGCAGCCACAAGCATCCTATTCTTACCTGTTTTAAATTCCTGTGACTTCTCCCCAAGATACTCTAGGAATCCCTCCACATCAATGAAGCGTGTGAGGGGCACAAGATCTCCTTGCACGTTAAAAATGTATGTTGCAGCGCCGCACGCGAAGTGGCTGCTAAAATCGTATGATGGTTTACCGGTCAGCGACTCAACGAAACCGCTTATGGCCATGGCCGTTGGGACCGGGAAAAAGTCCTCCATCATTACGGCGCCATCTGTCTGCTCCTCAATTCTCTTTATCAGGTCTGGTATCGTTATCCGATAACGTTCCCGTTCCTCACGTGGCATCATGCCAACAAGCGAAACTGGCTGGAAGTTCACGCTTCGGATGATATCAATATTCTTGAACCCGAACTTCAGGATGTCCCCGACTTCGTGGTCGTTTACGGAATTTATGATAGTTGGGACGAGAACTATACCCAAATCTGCTTTTCTGCAGTTCTCCATTGTTTGCGGAACCTCCCAGTGGTTCTTGGGGTTCGACTTCTCTGACACGCCGTCGAAACTTAGGTATAACGTGTTGACACCGGCCGCCCGCACGCGCTTCACCAACCTCGGGTCCTGTGAGAGCCTTATCCCATTTGTGTTCAACTGGACGTGGTCGATGTCGTGGGATTTTACCATCTTGATTATTTCAACCAAGTCTTCCCTCAGACAGGGCTCTCCACCTGTCAGCTGTACGGCATTGCAGGGAACGGGTCTCTCAGACCTCAGGGTTTTGACCATTTCCTCTATTTCCTCAAATTTAGGCTCGTAGACGTAGCCAACCCTGCCGGAATAGAAGAAGCAGTACCAGCAGGCTAAATCGCATCGATTTGTGAGAACTATATTTGCAAGCGCTGTATGGCTTAGGTGAATCTTGCAGAGCCCACAGTCCTTCGGGCAAACAGGGGTGTCCTTTGTGACCTGTGGATTCTTAACTCCCTTGCCGTCACGCGCGTAGCGTTCTGCCCGCAAATACCAGTCGTAAGAGCCAAGGTACAGGTCTTCGAACTCACCGTGTTTCTTGCACTTTTTCTTTATCCATACCTTCCCGTCCCGCTCAAAAACTATGGCAGGCACGATTTTTAGACATTCGGGACAGATGGATCTAGTATTTGTCAATTCTCGCATGTTTTATCAATTTACCACTGAAAGGGGTAACTTTTAAGCTTTGTCGAACTTCTCTTGATATGAAAGGTGGTGATGGTGGAAAAAGTTCAGCGTCTTCTTCTTGAGCTCGGCTTGACGGAATACGAGGCAAGGGCATATTCCGTCTTGGCCTCCGCTGGGGTATCCACCGCTGGCGAACTCAGCGAACTAGCGAATGTCCCCTATTCTAGAATTTATGATATCCTCTCCCGTCTCGAGCGAAGGGGTTGGGTGGAGGTTCAATCCGGGAGGCCCAGCAGATACAGGTCAAAGGCGCCAGCTGAGGTAATAAGACTCACCAAGACGGAGCAGGAGAAGAAGCTCAAGGAAGTAGGCGAAGCTGTGGTGAAAGAGCTAGAGCCTCTTTATTCTAAGAGGGCAGATGCAAAGAGGCCTGATGTATGGGTCATCCGCGGCGGAAAAAACCTCTTTGCAAAAATTGGAGAGATGCTTGTCCGTGCTAATATCGAGGTTTTGATTTCTCTTCCAAATCTATCCGAGGATGTATCTGGACTGACACAGTACACGCCGCTTTTAGAGGCAAAGAACATCTCGATACGCGTGCTTGTGCCTAGGAAACTGAAGCTGCGAAAGTCGGGGCTACCTCCAAAGCTGGAGGTCCGAAGAAGAGAAGCCCTCTTCGGGGGAGGGGTTGTTGTAGACGGACGTGAAGTGTTGCTGGTGCTCGGTAGCGGTGATGAGCTTTTGGGAATTTGGTCAGATGAAGTCGGCTTAGCGCAGTTCGCCAAGGAATATTTCGAGTACTTGTGGAACGACTCTAGGGTCGCTTAAACCTTTGCAAAATGATTAAATATCGACAAGTATTTGTCCCGAACGCGAACGTGGCCATAAAAGGGCTGAAAAACGCTCATTGACGGAATATATTGGGGGCAGTGTTAGTAATGATGAGCAACCTTGAAAAAATCTGCTCCAAACTTCGGCTCCTGCCCGGGGGCTGTTAGGAGGAATCCATCAGAAAGCATCCTTCTTTCTTGTAGTTTGGATACCGGCGTTCTCGCGGCAATTTCCTAGAGGTTTACTCCTTTGAGAGCAATCACCGTTGTTCTAGGCAACGCACCAGCAGCTGACCTTAGGTACGCGGTTTTGATTGTTAACAAACTCGGACTCGAACACATAGTTCACATTTTCAACGAAGACGAGCTACATGAAGCTATCATCGCAGTTGCAGAGGCTTTGGGAACCTTTGATCCAATGGAGACACGCAACATTACAGCGATTTATATCGGCCTAAAACGGCGAATGAAAACGGAATACAGGCCGTCATGACCGACGACTGGTGGGATGAACTTTTTCACCCGCTAACTTGGGTCAACCATAGGTGATAAATCGGGGCGAAACACAAGTCCCTGTGTAAGAATTCGGAGATGGTTTGGAATGTCAGACGGTCTGCTACATCTCATAGGGGCGGCAATCTGGTTCATACTGCCGGCGTATATAGCGAACGCTACGCCGGTCGTACTAGGTGGGGGAACCCCAATAGATGGTGGCCGTAAATTCACCGATGGGCGGCCCATCTTCGGACCTGGCAAAACCATACGCGGTTTCGTTACCGGTTTGGCTGCTGGCACAATCTTCAGCGCACTACAGGGGATTGTGGCGGGTCAAATTTACACCTATCTTCTACTTGGGTTCCTACTCGCGGTCGGGGCGCTTACAGGGGATCTTATGGGGAGCTTTTTAAAAAGACGTCTGAATATTCAGCGAGGTGCTTCAGCACCAGTTCTCGATCAACTAGGCTTCGTTGCCCTCGCCATAGTTTTTGCGAGCCCCGTAATGCTGCCGGGTTGGGAAGTAATACTGGCTATCCTGATTATAACCCCACCCATCCACCTCGCCACAAACTTCGGCGGGTACAAGCTAGGTCTGAAGAGCAGGCCATATTAGGGTGCAACCGTGACGAAGAAATACTATTTATTCGGGATTGGCACTGCGCTCGTTGATTATTTCGTCCGAGCGACAGACGCCTTCCTGAAGGATAATAATTTGGTAAAGGGTGCTTCTAATTATATTCCTAGGCAAAGGATAGATGAGTTACAATCGAAACTCTCGGAATCAATATTTGCCTGCTTCCCTGGTGACAACGCTCGCAACGTCTGCGAGGGTGTTTCATACTTAGGCGGGGGGGCCGCTTACGCCAGCCGTATTGCGGATGACAAGGAGGGCGGGATTTTCGAGAATGCTCTGCGTGATCGTGGAATTGATTCCTTCCTTGAAAAGGGTCCAGGTTTCACCGGAAAGATCATCGCTTTCATAACCCGCGACGGTCAACGCACCTTTGCAGTTGATTTAGGAAACAGTGTGGATTACAACTCGCTCCCGGACAGAGGAATAAAGGGCTCCAATTTTCTTTATCTAACAGCAATCACGCTACTGCAGACCGGATCAATAGCTAGGAGCGTGAGGGACGCGATGGATTTGGTGGAGGGTAACGGGGTGGATATCTCAATCTCACTAGAAAGTCCGCCGCTTGTAGGGGAGAATAGGATTAGGCTTAAAAAAATTATAACCAGAGCGAGAGTCCTGTTTGCCAACGAGGATGAGTTGGAAGCTCTAGTGGGCTCTCGAGACGACCGAGCGGCAAGAAAACTTGCCGACCAAATCGAGGTCGTCTGCTTGAAAAAATGTGAGAGAGGATCCGTGATATTCTCGCGCGGTGATGAATTTCCGATCCCTGCGTATTCAAAAAAAGTCGTCGACACAACAGGGGCGGGGGATTTCTACGCGGCGGGGGTCCTTTTCGGCCTCAGCAGAGGAAAATCAATAGAAGAATCTGGCCACATGGGCGCGAAGTTAGCTGGAAAAGTGGTCGAAAAATTCGGTGCAACATTGTATAATGGTCAGCGATAGGAGAACAAACTTAATTTTACAAAAAATCTTAGCTAGCCTTTTTCCTCAGGGGTTAATTGACAAATGAATGGACCCTTGCAAACTTTGCATTCCAACTGCAGGGTGGTATGAACTATGCTGTATCTTTCCCTGAGCATCTTGGTAATCTGTTCCAAGATATCTCCCGATTTGCTCAACATTTGGTCTTGGATAATCACATGTCCGCTTATCGCGTTAATTCCTGAGCTTATCGACCATATGTGTAAATCATGAACGCCCTGTACACCTCCAATCTTCATTATCTCGCTGGTCACGTCTTCGGCATCGATCCCCTCAGGGACATACTCCAGAAGGACTTTCAGGGACTCCCTGAGCACACCAAAGGAGCTCCTCAAAATTAACACGCCGATGATCGCCCCTATAAATGAATCCACCGGGGTAAAATCAGTGAAGAATATAACTATTGACGCCACGATGACCCCCAAAGATGAGATTGTATCGGAAAAAACGTGAGCAAATGCCCCCTTCACGTTTAAGCTTTCTTTTCTTGTCCCCCAAAGTAGATAAATTGATGCTACATTAACGATTAAACCAGCCACGGCAACCACCAGCATCAGGGGAGCCTTTATCTCAGCTGGTGCCGTGAACCTCAGGTATGCCTCATAGAAGATGTAACCCGAGACGAAAATGAGCAATACGCCGTTTACAAGCGCCGCTAGGATTTCCAGCCTGTAGTAGCCGTAGGTTTTGCGATTGGTAGCTGGCCTCTTCGAGATTTTAAATGCCAATAAGCTGGCGCCTATCGCAATCGAGTCCATCAACATGTGGCCCGAGTCCCCCACTAAGGCGAGGCTGTTGCTCAGTAGGCCGCCGATGAGCTCGGCCGCGAACATTACTGCCGTCATAATGAATACTATTGGGAGCACGCGCTCTGAGTCAACCCGACTGTACGTATAGGAGTGTTCATGTCCCGTCATGTAGTCGCCTTTGCATGGAAACTTTTTATCTTTGGCGTTTGAAAAGCTATCTGGGGAGCTACCATGGGCCTAATAGCTGGCACATGTCAAATATGTGGAAGAACGAGTTATGACATGCACCGATGCGCGATTTGCGGGGCTACTGTTTGCTCGCGCGACTTCCAGGGGGACATAAACATCTGCACGAGATGTATACGAAAAGGCCTATGGGTGACTGACAAGGGACCGGAGTAAAAATCCTATATTTTGTGATGAACTTGCTTAAGCGTGAGGATTTTGAGATTATTGATGAGCTGCTAACGGAGCTGAGGGAGCATGCCCTGGAGGGAACTCCAATAATCGTAGAAGGCGCGGATGATGTAAGGGCGTTGAGTAGGCTTGGTATCGATGGATGCGTCCACAAGATATCAAGCGGCAATTCCCTGTTAAACTTCATAGAGGGCTTTTCCGGCTCTGGGAAGGTAATAATCCTTACGGACTTTGATCGGACCGGTGAGAGACTGGCAAAATTCTTTTTAAAGCACGCTAAGCGACTTGGCATGGAACCCGTAACTAAGTTCAGGGACAAGCTCAAATCGCTCGTCCGTAAAAATGTGAAGGACATTGAGGGTCTTGCTAAATTCTTGCAACACCAGCGTGCTGCCCTGGGTTAACCTCTTTTCCCTGCCAAAATTTGTGGGAATAATTTCTTGATAATTAATGGGCTTATACCCATGGTGAGCAACAAGCTCTCCACATCCCTTTTGCTTTTCCCCTGCTTATTTAGACTCGCGTAGATCTTTCGCATCGTTTCGAGGATCTCATGAGGGAAACATATCCAGGCATCGGTCATGCGCGCATAAAAGTCCGGGGTCACCTTAGACCATGGCTTGGAGTAAAGAGCGCATATTTTTACATCGGTCGCGCCCTGTTTCAGCAAGTGATCCTTCACCAGCTTTAGGCTGTGACCCGAATCAGCGATGTCGTCGACGAGCAGTATTTTCTTACCTCGGACATCGATTGGCAATGGCTGGGTTATCTTAGGCTCCTTCAGCGTCTTGTAGATATCCACATAGTGCTCCACTTTGATTGTCGCAATGTCGGATTTATCGAGAAGGTCTGACATTATCCTGCCCGGGATCCAACCACCACGGGAAATTGCAACGATAAGGTCCGGCTTGTATCTGCTCCTCCTTATCCGATCCGCCAAATCGATGCAAAGTTCGTATATGTAGCTCCAAGTTGGCGCCTCGTACTTGATTTGCCGTTTAGAGGATTTGACTGGCACAGGTCTTAATGTGAACTCCCTGCCTTTTAATTTTTCGAAGCAGGGCTCATAGGTATTCTAGGAGCTGAAAGAAATGGTCAAAGTCCTTGATCACGACATCTGCTACTCGCGCCAGTTCTGAATCTAGGCCAACGGCAACCCCAAAACCCGCCTCATTTAAGAATTTGGCGTCGTATTTACTGTCACCCACCGCGACGCAATCTTCGACCTTAACGCCGAGCATTTCCGTAAGCTTTCTCAATGACCGATCCTTCTGCCTTGGGTCAACAGCGAATATACCTTCACCAGTGAGATAGCCCCTCTCATCAACTGCGAGCCCATTTGAAAAAACGTTGTTGATACAAAGATCTTTGGCGACCTCATCCGCCAATAGATCCAGGCCCCCGGTTATGATGGCAGTTTTATACCTCCTTTTATGAACCTCGTCCACAACTTCCCTAGCATTGGGAGCGAGCTCGTATGATGATAGGATGGCCCTTATCTCTTTAACTGTGGGCACCGGCCTCCACAGAGCTATGTCCCTACGCATGAAATCCGGGTAGTCTATTTCTCCCCGTTCGTAAGCGGCTAAGTTGTGACGTGCTGCCTCTCGTGTCCCGAAGTGGTCGTGTATGACCGCCCAGCAGCTATCATTCGTGATGAGCGTGCCATCCATGTCAAAGGCGACTAGCTTGAAGCGCATTTAAATCCAGAATAAATTGTTTCGAATTTGCTAAAAATGAAGCTATTTAACCATAGCTGCGCAAACGCCATACTCGCAGGTCATTTTCATCCTTATCCGCGCGATCAACAAAACAATATATCTTTAGGATGGGACTTTATGTGGGGCTTTAAGTGTTGGGACCTTTATCATTTCTAATTTCTTTGGTGCCGTTTCTTGAGCTGCGTTTCTCCATTCCCCTAGCTATGTTTTACAACCAAGGAATCTCACCTATCATAGTTTTTGGTATTTGTGTCATCCTGAATATATTGGCGATACCGATTGCATACGTTTTGCTCGACTTTATAGTCCCACCCCTACGAAGCAGGGTAGGGATAGTTGACAGGCTATTCAAATTTTCGGTAAAGCGCGCAAAAAAGTATCAATATTTGAGCTTGGTCGGGCTCGCGTTATTCGTAGGCGTGCCACTGCCAGTCACGGGGGCATACACCGGGGTTCTGATCGCGTATGTCGCAGGATTCGATCGCGCAAAATCCTCAATCGCCATAACGGCGGGTGTGTTAATGGCCGGAGTTATAATGTGGACGCTAGCGACCATGGGGTTGCTCTTCATACAGGGGATAACACAATCTTGAAAGCCTCAATTGTTATA
>CAYUMT010000018.1:7279-23058 GCA_964446015.1 Hadarchaeota archaeon (SeqCode) | reverse complement strand
AAGATGAAAGTCCTTGACGAATTCATGTTAAAGGTATCAAATCTCAACGTCGCGCTCCAAGATCAGACAATTCTCGAGAACGTAAACTTCAATCTCAAACGGGGAACGACCCTCGCAATAGTCGGGCCAAACGGCGCTGGGAAATCGGTGTTATTCAAGACACTTCTGAACCTATTGCCGCACGTTGGAAAAATAGAGTGGGCCGCCGACGTCAAAATAGGCTATGTGCCCCAGAACCTATCGATAAACGACATACCAATTTCCGTGAAGGAATTTCTTTCAATCAAACAAAGCTCGGATATCGAAAGTGCCCTTAGTTCAGTCGGTCTTAAAGGCGAGTCGATCTTGAACAAAGGCCTAAATGTATTGTCCGGTGGGCAGAGGCAGAGAGTGTTGATCGCGTGGGCGATAATCGATAAACCGAATGTCCTCCTATTCGACGAGCCTACAACGGGGGTCGACCTCGACAGTGAGGAAGCCATTTACAAGATGTTGAATGAACTCAAAGTTAAAAGTAAAATTACCATACTTCTGATATCGCACGACATACATATCGTGAGGGATTATTCGGACTACATGCTGGCTTTGAACAAATGCATGGTACACTTTGGAGAATCAAAAGGGATAATGAACCCCGAAATACAGAGGGCAATCTACGGAGAACCTGTCTGCATCGAAACTGTATAGGTGATTTCCACGGCGGACGAGTTCCTATTCAGCCTGATAATAGGGATTTCGGTTGGACTCTCGGCCGGTTATTTGGGTTCCATCATGGTGCTGGAGAAGATGGCGCTCGTCGGCGACGCTCTATCACATGTGGCGTTGCCGGGCCTAGCTCTCGGGATCTTGTTTAACTTCAATCCATTCATAGGGGCGTTCGCTTTCCTATTCGCCTCAGCGGTGGCCATCTGGTACTTGGGGAAGGTCACAAAACTATCATATGAAACCATCGTGGCTGCATTGTTCACGCTAGCCTTGGCAGTGGGAATACTCATCATTCCGGAGCACGATTTGCTTGAGGCCCTCTTCGGAAACATAACTAAAGTAGGCTTACTGGACATGGTGGCCGCCGTGATAATCTCCATCGTGGCCATTCTATTGACGAAAATCATCTACAGAAAAATTGTCTTGGGTATGATCTCGGAGGAACTCGCGACCTCGACCGGAATCAATGTTTCTAGAATAAATCTCCTATATCTTTTACTGGTCTCCATGATAGTCGCAGTTGGGATAAAGATCGTGGGGACTCTGTTGGTAGGCTTCTTGGTCGTAGTCCCCGCTGCAGCTTCAAAGAATCTGAGCTCTAACCTGTTCAGGTATTCCATCCTGAGCTCCATCTTCGGTGCGGTCAGCGCTGCCGCGGGAATTCTATTATCAGGTTATCTAATTCTGCCAGCGGGCCCATTAGTAGTTTTGTCAGGGGTTGCCATATTTTTGGCCACAGTTTTAACAAAGGCGACTTCGAAACTTACGCCTTAAACCTACTAACGTGGAAAGATTCAAATAAGATTCAGGGTAGCTACAATTCCCTCTTCGGACCGCTCAATGGTGAATCCTAATTTTTTAACCAGACGAATCATGCTCTTGTTCTCCGGCAGTATTATCATGTAAATTGTATTGAGGCTTTATCCGTTGCTATCCCGATTAACATGCCCATCAGGCCCATATTTTCACATAAATCTATTCGACAAATGTTAATTTATTGGTGTTATATATCGTGATCCAAATTTTCAACCTGAAGAGATAATTTGACCCAAATAAAGTACCCAAATTATCAATTGAACAACAGCACTACAGGTAACGAAGCCTTTCTGCCTCTCCGGACTTGAGTGCGGCATGCGCGGCCGCCAACCTCGCGACCGGAATTCTAAAAGGCGAGCAGGAGACGTAGTTCAATCCCAACTCGTGACAGAACTCTATGGATGAGGGATCGCCCCCGTGCTCCCCGCAGATGCCAATCTCCAGGTCCGGCCTCTTGCCCTTCCCGAGCTTTACAGCCATCGCCATCAATTTTCCTACGCCTTTTCGGTCGATCGTCTGAAACGGCTCGGACTCCAATATCCCATCCTCCAGATACTTGAAAAGGAAGGTACCCTCCGCATCGTCCCTAGAATAAGCGAAAACCATCTGGGTTAGGTCGTTCGTTCCGAAGGAGAAAAATTCAGCGTATTCCGCGATCTCGTCGGCGGTGAGAGCCGCGCGAGGCACTTCGATCATTGTACCGAACTTGTATGGAATGTCCACGCCCTTCTCCAGCATTACCTCGTGAGCCACCCTCTCGAGTATATCCCTATTTGCCTTTAGCTCGTTTACGTGACCCACCAACGGTATCATTATTTCAGGCTTGGGGTCGTGCCCTTCCCGCTTCAACTCACACGCCGCCTCAAAAATCGCCCTGACCTGCATCTCGCTGATATCAGGGTATATTATCCCGAGTCTGCAGCCACGGAGTCCCATCATTGGATTTGCCTCATGCATAGTTTTAACTCGCTTAAGCAGCCCCTCTTTCTGCTTGAGCTTTTCAGGGTCTCCGCCCTTCATCCTGAGCTCAATTACCTCTTCCAGCAGCTGTTCATAGTTTGGCAAAAATTCGTGAAGCGGTGGGTCAAGGAGCCTTATAACGACCGGAAGGCCGTCCATAACATTCAGGATTTCCTTGAAGTCGCCCCTCTGGAACTTTAACAACTTCTCAATAGGGTCCTTTCGCTTTTCCTTCGTCTCGCCAAGGATCATATCTTGGACGATGGGGAGCCTTTCCTCCTCAAAGAACATGTGTTCCGTGCGGCAGAGCCCTATTCCCTGCGCCCCCAATTCCCTTGCCTTCATGGCGTCGCGTGGATAATCAGCGTTCGCCCAGTTCTGAAGCTTCTTCGCTTGGTCTGACCAAGAAAGTATGTCTAGAAGTTCCTTCGACATCTTGGGCTCAACCAATGGAGCTGCACCTAGGATAACCTCACCCGTAGTCCCGTTTATCGTTATCAAATCTCCCTCCTTCACCGACACGTCGCCAATCTTGAACGAACGCGACTCCGTATCTATTTTTATGCTCTCGCAGCCGACAACCGCGGGCTTGCCAAGGCCGCGCGTAACGACCGCAGCGTGACTCGTTACGCCTCCGCGCGATGTAAGCACGCCCTGCGACGCGATTATGCCGCCAACATCATCCGGACTGGTTTCAGGGCGAACCAAAATAACTTTCTCACCGGCCCCGCCCAACTCCTTGACGCGATCCGAATCGAACACCGCCTTACCTACGGCTGCCCCAGGGCTAGCGTTCAGCCCCTTTGCGATTATCTCCAACCTCGCCTTAGGGTCAACATGCTTGTGCAGAAGCTGCTCTATATGGGACGGCTCAACGCGCAACAGGGCCTCCTCTTTCCGGATCAGGCCCTCATTCACCATGTCGACCGCTATCTTGACCGAAGCTTGGGCAGTTCGCTTGCCCGCCCTAGTTTGAAGCATGAAAAGTTTTCCCTGCTCAACCGTGAACTCAACATCCTGCATGTCACGATAGTGGCGCTCAAGCTTCTCCGCGATATCCACGAGCTGTTTATAAATTTCAGGCCACCTCTCCCCTAGGTCGGCTATTTTTAGTGGAGTCCGGACACCAGCGACCACATCCTCACCCTGCGCGTTGAATAGGAACTCTCCAAAAAGCTCCCGGTCCCCTGTGGAAGGGTCCCGCGTGAAAGCCACGCCGGTCCCTGATTCCATCCCAACGTTACCGAAAACCATGGTAACAACATTGACAGCGGTGCCGAGATAGTCTGGGATCTTGTAGAATTTTCTATATTCGATGGCACGTTTGTTCTGCCAAGATGCAAAGACGGCCCCTATCGCCAGTCTTAACTGCTCGAACGGGTCGGATGGGAATTCCTTACCCGTTTCTTTCCCTATGGCCTGCTTAAAAAGATCAACTATTTTCTTTAGGTCCTCGGCACTGAGATCGGTATCAACCTTCGCACCAACTTTCTGTTTTTGAGCCTCGAATATTTCATCAAACTTCTTGCCGTCCACGCCAAGCACTATCTTTCCAAACATCTGCAGAAAGCGTCGGTACGCATCTTGGGTAAACCGCTCGTTGTTTGTCAGTTTGGCCAAGCCGTCGACCGTAATATCGTTCAACCCCAAGTTCAGAATTGTATCCATCATGCCTGGCATGGATAGCATTGAACCCGAGCGAATGGAGACAAGGAGTGGGTTCTTTTTGTCACCAAAACCCTTTCCCGTTAACTTCTCGAGCTTATGCATCGCCGCATTTACTTCATCCATAAGCCCACCGGAAAGCTTACCGCCGGCATCGTTGTACTGCTTGCAGACCTCTGTCGTGATCACGAAACCAGGAGGGACAGGTAGCCCTAGCTGGGTCATCGTGGCTAGACCAGCGCCCTTGCCCCCTAAAAGGCGCTTGTTTTCTCCATCACCCTCATCGAAAAAGTATAGGCTCTTTGCCATAACGACACATATCTGCTTTAACCAATTGACTGAAATAACTTTTGCTCAAAGCTCAAAAGGATAAAATGCAAGGTCTGAAAAGGGAGGAGGTATAAAAAAATACAGTTGATGCACATGGAACTCGAAGGACTAGTGGAGGTTAGACCGGGTTTCGGCGGCTTTGACTTTCCCTATGAGAGGGCAAACGTCGTATTCATAGGTGCCCCTCTCGACGTGACCGCAAGCTATCGCCCTGGTTATCGCTTCGCCCCTGCCAAGATCAGGGAGGCATCTGCAAACCTTGAGACCTATCTAATGTCGACAGAGGTCGATGTTTTTGAGCGGCTTAATATTTCGGATCTGGGGGATATCGTAGTGACGCCAACGGATCTAGAAAAAACCGGCGCAAGGATTACAAGCGTCGTTAAGCGCGTTAGCGAGGATGGAAAAATCCCGGCCCTAATCGGCGGAGAGCATACCATCACATACTTCGCGCTCAAGGCTTTCAGAGATGTCTTCGTGATTCATCTTGATGCACACCGCGACCTGCGTGATGAATATCTGGGCGACAAACTATGCCACGCTACGGTTATGCGTAGAGCGCTTGACAACCTATCCCCCAAGAAGCTGGTTCAGATAGGAGTGCGCTCATGCTCTAAAGAGGAAGCCGAGTTCGCGCGTGATGTCGGCTTGGTAGATTATACATCCGAGCAGGTTATGGACAATCCCAAACGGGTGGTTTCGGGTGTCAAAAAAATGGTCGGAAGTTCACGCGTTTACCTGACCATAGACATCGATGTACTAGACCCAGCTTTCGCACCAGGGGTATCAACGCCTGAGCCTGGCGGCCTGACCACCGTCGAGCTGCTTCGACTTCTAAGGGAACTGGGAAAACTCAACATAAGTGCGTTCGATGTGGTGGAACTCGTCCCGCCGCATGACGATGGGACCACTGCTTTTGCAGCGGCAAAAATAATCTACGAACTGCTTGCTGTGCTTGCCACTCCAAAGTAGGATCACTGCAGAAATTCCTGTCCCTTTTCCACGACAATCCTAGACCGCAGTGAAATCTTGAGGCTCGCTCTGTGGAGGGCCTCCTTGACGACTGACGAGAACTCCTTTTTGACCCTGATCGTCATTAGCTTCTGCCCCGGCCCCACCCTCGCAGTCGCCCCAATTGGCCTTCCAAAAGCATGACGCATCCCATCTGAAACCCTGTCGGCGCCTGCGCCCATGACGATTGGGTTTTCGCGTAGAACTTGGTGCGGGTACACCCTGAGCTTGAAGTGGTAGTTGTCCTTGCCTGCCTTCAGCTCAAGCAGGCGATTCGCAGCTACCCTGGCGGCCTCCAGTCCGTTGTGCCGTATCTGCCCGGCCTCCTCCATGACCAAAGAAGCCTCAACGTCGAATTCGCCGTTGGGATTCCCCATATCGAAGAATGTAACCCTTATCGCCGGCACGCCTTTGACGAACTCACGGCGGGTATAAGCCGGGCCACTAAAGTGCCTATAGCTACGCGCTGGTCTCAACGGCATTCAAGTCCCTCTTAAACTCATAAGTTTCTCCATGCTTAATAAATAGTCTGTAGCTCGTTCATCTCCCGCGGCCAATTAACTAGATGTGGAGCTCCACGATATCCTTGTCTTGAAGGATGTATTCACGATGTACCTGCTGCCCTGGGAATTTAGTTGACCCCCAGACCCTGGCGAACTTCAGCCCTTTCTCGAAGTCCTTGTGAACTGAGCGGGCAACGTCCAATAGAGTCGAGCCCCGGGGAATGACCAATGGCCTTTTGGCTGGGTCCTCGTCAGGCCTCTTTGTGTAGACCCTTATCAGTTCCAAGTCCTCGTAAATCGATCTCTTTAGCTTATCAGTTGATTCATCTGCAAGTACGAATTTCAACCCCCCTCCGAACCCCTTTTCGAGCTGGTCAATCTTTTCCGACGCGTTTGGGACATCAAGCTTGGTTAAGATGGCGAACCCACGAGGGTAGACAGTTGACTCGGAAAGTGCATCCTCAAACTCCTCAGCTGTCGTGGGTTCTTCAACGACGACAAAGGCGTTGTGTATGTGGCGATCCTGTAGTATACGCTTGATTTCACCCTCGCCGCCCTCCATCATGCCGCCTCCCCTTGTCTCGACGCCGCCTGAGGAGCGCCGCTCGATGGAAACCTTTGGTGGTCTTCGGTTCAATTTGACGCCAGCGGACTCCAATTCTTTGATAAGGGTCCTGACCTGATGAACTGGGTCTCCAGATAAATCAACGACGAGCGCTATGGCATCGGCGTTGCGAGCCGCGCTCAGAGGTTGTGCTCCGAGGCCCTTGCCGATGCTTGATCCCTCCACGACCGCCGGCATCTCCACGACCTGTACCTGTACATCCTCGAACTGCATCATGCCTGGCACTGGCTCCTTAGTAGTGAACGGGTAGTCTGCGACCTCTGGACGTGCGCTAGTGAGTTTTCTTAAAAGCTTTGACTTACCTGAGTTTGGTAGGCCAACCAATGCCACCTGCACCGCGCCTTCCTTTTTTACGGCAAAGCCGGGCCCGCCCCCTCTACCAGCTTTTCTCTGGCGCCTTTCCTCTAACTCCTCGCGGAGCTTTGTAAGTCGCTTCTTCAGCGTCCTTAGAAGCTTCTCGGTTCCCTTATGCTTTGGAGCGGCGCGGATGAGCTCCTCAGTGGCGAGTATTCGTTCCTCAAGCGTGCGCGCCTGTTGGTAGCGTTGCTCGGCCTGGGTGTATTCGTAGTTAATGTTGGTCGGCATTTGTTCACCACATGAATTTTTGTATGCTAACTATTTACTTTTAGCCCAATTCCTCAGATTCTTAGCCCCTTTTGGCGTCGAAAGTGCGATCGATGATTTAAAAAGAAAATTCCACGCTGGGCGCAATAATCTTGACTTTCAAAGACGCTCCGTTTTAGAGCTATCTCAACTTTCGAAAAAAATCTTAAATAACGCGATTGAGAAAAGCATATTCGGCGGGGATGAAAGCCCGCAGAGGCGGTCGAACCGGAGCCTACGGGCAACGGGGATCCGTGTAAAAACCCGGAAGAAAAACTGGGGAAGGACGTGGATAAGTTCCGTAGAAGAACGGGATGAGACAACGACTGTGGGAAAAAGGCCCTAACGCGAAAAGGCGACGAGTGAGCAAAGTGGTCGAGATTTGCAAGCTCGTCGGGATAGTAATGGACGGGCCGAAATCCTCGCCACTTTTTTTATGGTTTGGCGAGAAGACGTACGTATTTAAGGGCACGCCTGACCCCTATCGAGCGCAAGAGTTCTGGTGACCTGAAAATCAGCGCTTGAATCATTTTTCCGTGGTTATCAAATCTGAAGTTATCAAGCAATGTTTTCCTTACGTCAGCCCTTTCCAACATTCCTAACAAGATGTTGAGATCATCATCAGTCATTTGCTCAAATGCCTTTTGGGCGCGGACTCCAAACTCAAACTCCGTCCCGAATTTATTATCCACCGCACGCTCATAATCTAAGAGCCTATTTTTATCTTCATCTTCCAGAGCGCGAGCTACGGCCTCAACGGCCAGTCTCGCACACGAGAGCCCCATGTAGATTCCACCACCCGTGAGGGGCTTTACTTGGCCAGCGGCGTCTCCCACAAGCAACACGCTATTGAAACAGAGCCTACGAGAAAGCGGCTCCGGGATCAGCCCAGTGCATTCGCTGAGGAATATCCCTCTGACCTTGTTGGAAATCACGGGGTGTTCAGCAGTAAAGGAGTGAAGCATCCTGCGCGGGTTGCCCTTTTTAGCTCCGATACCCACCCTGCAGATATCACCTGCCTTCACAAGCCACCCGAAGAATCCCGGCGCGAAGGAGCTGCCAAGATAAATCTCCGCAATATCGCCGCGTGCTTCGGCTATTGTCTCCGACTGAGCGCATTTTACATAGTTTTCGGACTTTATCAGACCTAATTTCCGAGCGACTGTGGAAGTGGGGCCATCAGCGCCAATCAAAACGCTTGCAGTTAGCTCAATCCTACCCTCGCCCTTCAGTTTAAGTATCGGGCAATCTTTGAAACCCACATCAACGCATCTCTGCTTCAACAAAAACCTGACTCCGGCTTTCGTGGCGCTTCTAGCAAGCGACTTGTCGAATTCTGCTCTATCCACGACAAATGCCTCGACCTTACCT
Organism: Hadarchaeota archaeon (SeqCode); assembly: GCA_964446015.1. Lineage (GTDB taxonomy): Archaea > Hadarchaeota > Hadarchaeia > Hadarchaeales > Hadarchaeaceae > Hadarchaeum. The sequence continues at coordinate 14,469 of CAYUMT010000018.1, read as the reverse complement.
CTTGTCAGCTCGATAGGCTTGTTCGAGGGAGGATAAACCACTGCGCCGCGCAATTTTCCCAAAGCCCACTTGCCAGGCTTTATGCCTAGCTCCTCAAGCCCCCCAATTCCGACTATCCCGGCGCAACACTGAGGATGGCCGACTTCCGCGTGCTCCTCAACTATCACAACGTCGAAACCGCGCTCCGCCAACCCCATGCCGGCAAAGCACCCGGCTGGTCCACCGCCAACGATTGCGACATCGACCCTCATGCAAAGACCTCATAACTTTTTAGGCTACAACAAGATAACGCTAACGAGTGATGACATGCTGGAAGCCATAGGATACATTATCTTAGGTTTGATCCTTGTCATGGTGCCAGGTTTTCTGTTCTCTTTAGTACTGTACCCAAAAATAGAGAGACTAGATTTTTGGGCAAGAATGGGAGTCAGCCTAGGGTTGGGCGTCATGCTCGCGGCCTTCGTTGGTTACTCCATCGCGATGCCCGGTATAAAGGCGCTTTATCTCGGCCCTTTTGTTATCGTAACGTTAGTGCTATCCATCATACTGGGAATTTTGGCTTACCTGCGCGGCGGGTTAATAGTTATCACGAAATACAAGGACTGGGCAACAAAAATTTTCCTTAAAGTGCCCAAAGAAGGGCCAATGGAGAAGCCCAAAGAAGAGCCAATTGAAAAGCGGCCGGATGAAAGGCCAATAGAGAAGCAGCCTGAGGAGAAACCAATGGAGAAACCCCAAGAGGAGCCAACGGAGAAGCCGCCAGAACCACCCCAAGCTGATGTTTAGGGGAGTAACTCGTGTTCAGGTACAAGCAAGTTATTGTGGTTAGATCTGATTTGAAAATGAGCCCGGGAAAGCTCTCCGTACAAGTTGCCCATGGCTCCGTAGGGTCCGCCGATAAAGCCAGAAAGGAGCATCGCCGTTGGTTTTCCGCTTGGCTGGCAGAGGGTCAGAAAAAGGTCGTGGTAAAAGTGGAAGGGGAGGAAGAACTCCATGAGATGCAGGCAAAAGCGGCATCGGAGGATTTACCAAACTCGCTTGTGCAGGATGCGGGTTTGACGGAGCTACCTCCCGGCACGGTCACGGCTCTGGCGATAGGCCCTGCGCCGAATGAAATAGTGGATATGATCACGCGAAATCTCCCCTTGGTATAGGTGAAATTGGATGAAGCTGAGCGATATCGGGGAACGAAATCTGTTGGAGATGGCTCGCATGACATTCAGGTGTGGACCGCACGTCAGAGTGGGCATAGGTGACGACGCAGCAGCAATTGACATTGGCGACATGTGCCTGGTTGCGACGACCGATATGCTGGTGGCAAGCGTCCATTTCCCGTCTGGCACAAAGCCTGAGCAGATTGGTAGAAAAGCTGTTGTGGTAAACCTCAGCGACCTTGCGGCGATGGGGGCCAAACCCACAGGGCTGGTTTTCTCAGTCGCTCTTCCCAGGGAAACGGATGTAAATTTTGCCAAAAGGCTGATGGAGGGCATGGACGACGCGGCCCACGAATATGGCACATATGTCGTTGGAGGGGACTTGGACGAAAGCAAGGACATCACCATAGCTGGCACGGCTTTTGGTTTAGCTAGTAAGGGAAATCTGTTAAGGCGGGCGGGGGCGAAAGCGGGCGACATTGTTGCCGTGACGGGGAACTTGGGGGCTGCCTCGGCCGGCATAAAACTACTCCTTGAGAAACTACCTGTGAATGGCTATCGAGCGCTCATAAAAGCCCAACTGGAGCCCAAAGCAAGGGTGCGTGAGGGCATGGCATTAGCCAAGACCGGCAAGGTGAAAGCAGCGATGGACGTGACCGATGGCCTTGCGTTGAGCCTCTGGGAAATAGCGCGCGAAAGTAAGGTCAAGATCACCATTGACCGAGAAAGGATACCTATTCACCCGCTCGCAAAAAAATTTGCTTCGCAACATGGCTTCAACATTGATGACTTCGCATTGTTTGGAGGAGAGGACTTTGAACTTCTTTTTACAACTCGGCCGCGCAGTTGGGCCAAGATCGGACAGGCTTTAAAGCGCGTGGGCGCAGCAGCAACGCCATTCGGACGCGTGACAAAAGGACGGGGAGTTTTCATTCGAGATGGCGTGAAAACAAGATTGTTGGAGAAACGTGGCTACGAGCATTTCAAGTGACGGCCGGGCAAACGAGGCGATGATTTATTATCGAGACCTAGTCTTACGATACATCTTCCAGGTCAAAATTGGTTCTCGAGAGGCCTTGACCTCATCCAGCCTGCCGATCGCCGTAGCAGTCGGTGCGGCCTTGAGCTTCTCCGGGTTAGACCTTGCTTCCTGAGCTATCTCCTTCATGGCTGCGACGAACCTATCCAACTCTTCCTTGGCCTCAGTCTCCGTTGGCTCGAACATCAGCGCCTCATGGACTATTGGCGGGAAGTAATAGGTCGGCGCGTGCATGCCGTAGTCAAGCAAGCGTTTTGCCACATCCCTGGCGGTTATCCCCGTTTCAGACTTCAGGGGCTCGGCGCAGAAAACCACCTCGTGCTTGCATGGCCCGTCGAACTTGACCTCGTAGGCGCCTTCATCAGCCAGTTTTTTCATCACATAATTTGCGTTCAGCACGGCCACCTCTGTGGCCTCCTCAAGTCCGTCCGCCCCCATCAGCAGTATGTACGTATAAGCCCTTACCAATACACCAAAGTTTCCGTAGAAGGACTTGATTTTGCCTATCGAGTGTGGACGGTCATTGTTGAGCCAGTAGCGTTTGCCGTCGTGCTCTATAATCGGGACTGGCAGGAATTTCTCAAGCTCCTTAACGACCCCCACTGGTCCGGCACCAGGTCCACCTCCGCCGTGTGGCGTGGAAAAGGTCTTGTGAAGGTTAAGGTGGACGATGTCGAAACCCATGTCCCCGGGGCGAGACTCCCCCAGGATGCCGTTAAGGTTAGCTCCGTCGTAATAGAGCAGACCCCCAGCCCTGTGAACGGTCTCAGCTACCTCCAATATCTCGTCCTCGAATAACCCCAATGTATTGGGATTGGTCAGCATGAGCGCCGCGGTCTTATCGGAAACAGCTGCTCGCAACGCCTCGAGGTCCACCCTACCACGATTATTTGAAGGCACGATCACCACGTTGAACCCAGCCATCGCGGCGCTGGAGAAGTTAGTTCCGTGGGCAGAGTCCGGCACTATGACATCTTTGCGATCGTCCTCCTTTGATTTGAAATAGGCCCGGGCTAACATCATGCCCAAAAATTCGCCATGGGCCCCTGCGGAGGGGTGCAAACATACCCTTGAAACCCCCGCTATCTCCGCCAGCGAACGCTCAAGTTTATACATGAGCTCAAGGGCACCCTGAACTGTCTCCTCGGCCTGATATGGATGGATATTTACAACATCGTCCAAGCTCGCGAGCTCATCGCAGACCTTGGGATTGTATTTCATAGTGCAGGAGCCGAGCGGGTAGAAGCCCGTGTCAACGCCGAAGTTCATCTGGGAGAGCCTCGTATAGTGCCTTACGACCTCGGGCTCCGTGAGTTCCGGAATTTCGAGTGTGTCCCTGAGTAACCTCTCAGGAATTTCAACCTTAGAGGACGCGCCCCTTGGCAGTGTCCCCCTGCGACCCGACCCACCCTTTTCGAATATCAGGGGCTCCAGACAGGATTTACCTAACCATCGAGCTTGACCATACGTCATTATCCCTACCTCACCACGCTTGCAACTGCGTCGACAAGCCTGTCGATAGTCTCCTTTGTGTGCAATTCCGTTACGCAAAGCAGTGAAGACTCGCCGAGCTCCGGGAACTCTCCCCGCAACGGCTTGCCGCCCTGAATCCCACGCCCGATTAACCCCGAGTTGAGTTTATCTATTCCGCCTTTGAACTGTAGCGTGAACTCGTTAAAGTGTGGAGAATCGAATATCGGCGCCTTTATCCCATCCAACTCCTTCAAACGCTTCATTGCGTAGCTTGCATTGGCCGCGCAAGCCTCGGCCACCTCGCGTAAGCCATTTGGCCCGAGGGTTGCCAAGTAAATCGCGGCCGAGACAGCGCAGAGCGCCTCGTTGGAGCAGATGTTGGATGTGGCCTTTTCACGTCGGATGTGCTGCTCCCGGGTCTGCAATACCATCGTGAACCCACGCATATTTCCATCCGGTGTGGTCGTCATGCCTATGAGACGACCTGGCATCTGCCTGACCAACTTTTGCTCGCCGCGGCAGGCGAAGATACCGAGCGTCGGGCCACCGTAACTGACCGGATTGCCGAGCGGCTGACCCTCACCTACAACCACGTCCGCACCATAATTTCCGGGAGCCTTGAGCAGGCCGAGCGAAATTGGGTTAACCCCGACGACGAAGAGTGCGCCCTTGGAGTGCGCTGCATCAGCTATCTCATCAACCTGGGTCTCCAAGAAACCGAGATAGGATGGGTTCTCTATATAAACACCAGCTGTGTCCTTATCAATTTCGGCGCGAAGATTCCCAAGGTCGAGCTGCCCCGTCCTCTTATCGTAGCCTACCTCAACCACCTCAAGTGCCGGTCCCACAAGGTAGTTTTGAAGCACCGAAAGGCGCTCCTTGGAGATGAGCTTAGGAACTATGAACTTCCTCCTGCTGGACACGCGAGAGCAAAATAGAGCTGCCTCCCCAAGCGCCGTCGCCCAGTCGTACATCGAGGCATTGGCGACATCGAGACCGACCAGCTCCGCCATAAGGCTTTGGTATTCGAAGAGTGCCTGAAGCATCCCCTGACTGGTCTCCGGCTGATATGGGGTGTAGGCTGTCAGAAATTCTCCTCTTTGCAAAAGGGTTCGGACATGAGATGGGATATGGTGTGGCCAAAAGCCTCCACCAACGAAGGACGGCATCTCGGAGAACGGCCTGTTTTTGGAAAGGATGGCTTTTACGCGGCTTTTGACCTCCATCTCCGACATGGCGGCGGGCAGCTTCAGCTTGCCCTGAAACCTGATCTTTTCCGGTATGTCTGTGAACAGCTCATGTACGTCGGCAACCCCTATCTCCCTCAGCATCCGTTCACGAGTCTCTTGCGTGTTCGGGATGTAAGGGTGGCCCATTCGCATCAGCTACCCGAGCTTTTTCACATATTCCGAGTAAGCCTTTGCGTCCATCAGGCCTTTGAGCTCCGCCTGGAGGTTGCTCGGAGCCATTTTACATATCCAGCCTTCTTCATATGGGCTTGTGTTGACAAGTTCCGGCCTTTCCTGAAGCGCGGCGTTAACTTCCTTCACCTCTCCACTGAGCGGGCTGTACACCGCTGAAACGGCCTTTATCGACTCTACCGCTCCAAGCTCCATTTCCCTGCCTTTGGGTTCTGCGACTTGCTTTACCTGTTTTCCAGCCTCAGGTAACTCCACATAGACAACGTCGCCAAGCTTGCTCTGCGCATAGTCTGTTACTCCAACTCGTGCCGCATCGCCTTCTACTTTAACCCATTCATGCTCGCGGCTATAGTAGAGCCCCTCACGAACATCTTGCTCAGGTGCTTTCATCGCCTTCACCTCACCTGCTAAATTCGTGCGCTTTACTTAAATGTTGATGTATCAGCTGGCAGTCCAAAAAGACTAATGGCCTGTTTGTTCAAAGGTTCCGAGGTGGGGTAAAGTAATGCACTCAACATCTGGCCGACCATTTGAATAACTCCTACAAGCATCCAAGGAACCTAAAATCTGCAAACGGGCATTTTTACATGCGTGACTTGGATGGGAGAACAGATGGTTTAAAATTTGAAACGCCATTAGAATTAGGGAACTGAGTGAAGCCGCGCATTCATGAAATTTTAGACGGATACGATCGAGAAAATATAAGGATCGGGGTATTGGGGTCACACTCTGCACTTGAAGTGGCCCATGGCGCGAAGCAGGAGGGATTTGAAACCGTCGTGGTCTGTCAAAAGGGCAGGGAAAAAACTTACAAGGAGTACTATGGAAACCTTTTTGACCAAGTTCTTTTATTGGATAAATTTTTGAGCGTAATCGAGAATAAAAACCAGAAAAAAATTGTAGAACTCAACACTATTTTTGTCCCGAACAGGTCATTTTCAGTCTATGTGGGTTATGACAACATCGAGAAGAAGTTTGCAGTCCCAATCTTTGGAAACCGCTACATGCTGAAAACCGAGGAGAGGGACGTTAGAAAGAACCAGTATTACCTCCTAAAAAAGGCGGGGATAAGGACGCCCATCTTCTACAAAAATTACAAGAATATAGACAGGACGGTAATTGTGAAGGTTCCTGAGAGGGAAAGGAAAATCGAGCGTGCATTTTTTTACGCTTCATCTCCTGAGGAGTTCGAAAGGGAAGCGAGAGAAAGAATCGAGAAAGGGATAATTTCCGGGAAAGATTTGTCCAAAGCTACGATTGAGGAGTTCGTCCTAGGTGCATTTTTCAACGCGAATTTTTTCTGGAGCCCTATTTCAAAATCATTGGATCTTCTTGGCTTCGACAGGAGAATTCAAACAAACCTAGATGGAGTCCTCCACCTGCCCGCTAAGGAGCAGCTTGAGGCAAACATAATTTCGCAAAATATAGAGGTCGGGCACATGGGGGCGACCGTTAGGGAGTCGCAACTTGAGAAAATTTTCGAGGCGGGCGAAAAATTCGTGCGGGTCAGTAAACGCGAATATAATCCCGGCATAATCGGTCTGTTTGCGCTACAAGGTGCCTTCACCAAAGAGCTCGATTTTTGCGTTTTCGACGTAAGCCCAAGAATCCCGGGATGTCCCTGCGTTGAGCCCACCTCCCCTTACATGAGATACAGGTATTTTGAAGACGTGGGGCCCGGAAGAAGGACCGCCATGGAAATAAAGCGCGCGTTAAATGAAAACAGGCTGGGGGAGGTAATCACTTGATCGGCAAGGCAGAAATAGACGAGATCCTGGGGCGTTACGATAAGGATAAGATCACTGTCGCGACGCTCTGCTCCCACTCGGCACTTCAAATTTTCTTCGGCGCAAAGCAGGAGGGATTTAGAACCCTGGGCATCTGCAAGCCCGGGGCCAAAAAGGTGTATGACTCATTTATGCTAGCTAAGCCGGACGGGTACCTGACCGTGGACAGTTACGACGAAATCCTGTCGGATGAAGTTCAAGAGGAACTTTTGAAAAATAACGCGATAGTCATACCACACGGTTCCTTCGTGGAGTACGTAGGGGCGAGAAACTTGGAGGGGAAGTTCTTCGCGCCCATGTTCGGTAATAGAAAGGT